>JAGVWX010000012.1 GCA_018304105.1 Candidatus Pacearchaeota archaeon
CGAAGCGCGTTGTCGCGCTCCGCAAAGTTTTTATTTCGAGAAAGCTACAGCTACATTGACGTTTTCAGTGAGCTGCAGCAAGCTCACTTTTCATAATCACTTCAGAAATAAAGATTTAACTTGGGGCGACGCCCCATCTTAAAAGATGGAGATATCTTCTAACTTATTGAATTATTCAGAGATTTATAAACCTTTCAGTATTAACTTTATAGTTACTCCTAGTTTAACCAACAAACTTCACGCTCGCGCAGCCAATCCCGATTTCGCCGTTAGAATAAATATACTTCAAGCATTCCGCGTAATTGTCGTTTAGCTCCGTGATGTAAGCGCAATAAGAATAAGGAAACATCACGTCCTTGAAGTACCTTAAATCCTTAAAGAACCATCCGTAATAATCATCGAAGACAGGAGTTTCTGTATGTGCGAAACCTAAGATGTGCATGACATCATGAACTTCTTTTGCGGGAAAGCCGATGCAGGAAGGATACTTCGAATCGAGGGTATAAATTGTTTTTCTGGCACTGCTAATGATTCCCCCTTTAACCTTTATGCTAGCCTCATCCAAAGGGTCCCAGTCAAAAGAAACTCCGCTCTTCCTTACATAACAAACTTTGTAAGTATTCGTGCTGTCGTTCCTGCTTACAATATTTATGCTGGTAACATAATCCCCATCCGCCAAAACCTCATAACCGCTAAACTGCACACTTCTATAGTCCAGAACAACATTCTTGCACACTTCTTTTTCCTTTAATTCCTTCAATAATTCCAAGCGGTTAACACAACTCACATTTACGTCAGCAGTTTCATTCCCAACAGACTCGGTAAAGTTGACTTTATAACTGCTAGCTTTGGAGACAATTTCAAATGCTTTTTTCATCTCGGCAATCGGCGCGCCTTCACATCTGCTCGCATTGTTCACAATTCTGTAAGCCAAAGGCATGTGGTCCCAATGTAGTTCTTCAATATTCTCAAAACTCATACTTGCAGCAGTTTCGTTCTGGGTCGTGTTATTCCCATTCGTTGCATTGCCAGTCGTTTGATTAACCGCCCGCGTCGTTGAAAGATTCCTGGAGCCGTCAGGCAAATTCACTTCTTCAGAATCACCGCTATCTCGAACAATAAAAAAATAAAAAGCCGCGCTAACCACTAAAAAGAGAATTACAAGACCAAGAATTTCACCTTCAACTTCCATCTTTCGCTCCCGTTAAAATTCCCAAGACATTTTCTTCCTTTCCAACTCCCCCCTCTTCGCTCTTCCAGAATTCATAAAATGTATAAAAAACTCTCATCACAATTTCAATGAAAGTTATGACCAAAACAAAAGAAAATATATGATTTAGCAGCGAAGGCATAGTCTTTAGATTGCTCGAAAAGACATCAAGAGTGTACTCGCCGGGGGCGAGAACTATAAGCGACAAGGCAACAAAAGGAAATAACTTTGCAAGATCTGCTGCAATTTCAGTCCTGATGTAAGCAAGGATTCTAATAGCCCCAATTAATGCTGCAGCAATAAGCAAGACATACTCAGCGCCTTGCCCGCCCTTCGCAATCAAAAACAAGACAATCGAAAGACCTGCAAACCACAGCATAATCAGGAAAGGAATAAAGAGAATATATTCGATAAGGTAAAGAAACATCGCAAAAACCTTGCCCATTATCGGATGGTCAGAAGTATTGTACTTGTAAAGATTCAGGTCAATCAGATTTTTCTTCGACGTAGACTTGTAAAACTTAAATATAAATAGGGAAACTACCGCTAGCGTGGCTGTCAAAACAACCGCATTGACGGCAAGCGTCCTGTCAAAAGTCAAGGAAGGCATAAGACCCAAGCCAAAAATTAAATCTACCACTTTTCACCTCTAAGTTATTTAGCCAAACTAGTTTATAAAATTTCTTAATTCTCAAAAAGCGAACATTATCAAAACACATGCAAAAAACCAATCATTAGCCCAAACCTAGATGTCCCCAACATTCATCCAAATCAAAAATCGTATAATATTTATTAATTCTGAAAATTGAAGCTATTTTGAAACTTCAAAAATTAACAAGCAGACCAAACTTCATCACATGTAAACTTTAAATATCCAAACTCCTTCCGTAAAACATGCTAGACATCAAGCTGATAAGAGAAAACCCAGAACTGGTAAAAGAAAATATAAAGAAAAAATTCAAAGACGAAAAACTGCATCTGGTTGATTTAATTAGAAAAAAAGACATTGACTGGAGAAACCAAAAACAGAGAGTTGACAAATTAAGGCATGATAGAAACTCAATCTCGCAGGAAATCTCCAAAGCAAAGAAAGAAGGCAAAAACGCAGACAAGTTAATGCAGGCGGCAAAGCTGATTCCTGCAAAAATAGAAGAAATAGAAAAAAAAGTCGGCAGAATGCATGAACAGATTCAAGAGCTTCTCTCTCAGCTTCCAAACATAATGTCAGACAAAACGCCGATAGGAAAAGACGAATCTAAAAACGTAGAAATAAAAAAGGGCGGAACGATTCCGAAATTTGACTTCACTCCAAAAAATCACGTCGAGTTAGCCGAATCTCTTAAAATAGCAGACTTCGACAATTCCGCAAAAGTTTCGGGCAACGGATTCTATTATCTGAAAGGCGACCTCTCGCTTCTAAATCAGGCATTAATCAGATTCGCAATTGACTTTATGCAGTCCCGCGGATTCGAATACATCGAAACCCCTTTAATGCTCAGAGAAAAACAAATCTACGCGTCAATGGACAAAAAAGCAATCGAAGAATCCGTCTATTCAATTAAAGGAGAGGACTTGCATTTAATTGGCACAGCAGAACAATCTCTCCTTGCAATGCATTCAGGAGACGCCATCCCTTTCAACAGCCTTCCAAAAAAATATTTTTCCTATTCTATGTGCTTCAGAAAAGAAATCGGTTCACACGGAATCAACGAAAAAGGCCTCTGGCGCACGCATCAGTTCAACAAAGTCGAGCAGTTCGTCTTCTGCCTTCCGGAACAATCAGAAAAAATTTACGAGGAGCTTCTCAAAAACTCGGAGGAAATTCTTAAAGAACTAAAGCTCCCATACAGGATAATTGAAATCTGTTCGGGCGATTTAGCAGACTGGAAATTCAGAAGCCACGATTTAGAAGTCTGGCGCCCAGTTCTCCAAAACTACGGCGAAGTCATGTCCTTAAGCAACTGCACAGATTACCAGGCAAGAAAGTTAAACATAAAGTTCATAGACAAAAACAACGAAAGGCAAGTCTTGCACACTTTAAATGATACCGCTCTTGCAACATCGCGAATCCTCGTCGCAATCCTTGAAAACTGCCAGCAAAAAGACGGCTCAATAAAAATTCCCGAAGTTCTGCAGAAGTATATGCACGACAAGAAAGTTATCGGAAAAAAGTAAAATCCCTAATTACCGTTTCTTCCACATTTCTCTCTTCTTAACAGCCCATTTCAGAAATGCTGGAATAACTCCAATAATCACAATTTTTCCGTTGTCATAAATCCCATCCCACTTTCCTAAAGATATAACCTGCGGCGTTCTCTTGCTTTCAAACTTCTTCAACTCCCTTCCAGATTCTAAAGCCCGAATATTTTTCACAACAATTTCTGCTTCTCTCTCTGCATTTTGCGCGGTCTTTTCTTCTTTTATCGCAGTAATGTCTCCAGCAGCAAAAATATTCTCAAATCCGTTCACTTGCAAGAACTCGTTTACTTTAACATGGTTTCTTTCGTCAAGCACATCATCAAAATCTTTTAGAAATTCATAATTCGGCTTTATTCCCGTGCACAAAAAAACAACGTCCCCTTTTACTTTCGTTCCCTTATCAGTTATGCAAACACCCTTTTTCATCTCAACAACCTTTTCTCCAAAAATAATCCTGACGCCTTTCTTTCTCAAATGTCTTTCCGCATAAGCAATCGCTTTTGCGCTATTTCTTTCAATCAATTTTTCTCCAGAATGCACAATCGTTAATTCTTTATCTGAATATTTATCTAAAATTTCTCCTGCAAGTTCCACCCCAACCGGGCCGCCCCCCACAATCACAACCCTTTTCGCTTTTTTCAAATCCTCAAAACGATTTTTCAGATTGTCTGCCCTCGTCGCAATCACAACTTTCTGTTCCTTAAAGGGTGATTCATACCGGCTCCCCGAACAGATAACAAGGTAATCAAAGCCAAGCCCGCCCCCGTTTACTCTCACATTTTTTTCGTCAGTTCTTTTTACCTCCCCGATAACTACATTCGCTTTTCGCAAATATCTGGAATGCAAAACCTGAATCTCCTTGACATAATCTGAATTCACAATCGCCCGCATAATTCCCGGAGTAAATTCAAAAAAATCTTTTGTATCAATTAATGTAACTTCAAAGTCCTTCTCTAATTCTTTAGCAACCGCGCTCCCCGCAAATCCGCCACCAATTACAATTACTTTTTTCATTAATATAAAAATAAAAAACAAAATAAAAACCTATCTATCTGGATTTCTTTCGGTCAATACCCCACTTTCCGGCACCTTGGCTCATAAGCACAAGAAATGCAGCAAAGAATAGCATCGCTGCTTCTCCCCCGTTCTTAAGTGGATTCAAAGTACCTTTGCTCGCCACATGCATGTAGAAATATGCAAAGAGCATCTCCATTCCCGTAACAAAAGCAGTAGGCCTGACAACAAACCCTATGATTAAGAATACACCTCCTAAAGTTTCAATTATCCCAGCCAGCCAAAAAAGGCTAAAAAATGGAGTAGTGCCTTCAAGTATTCCTGGCAGTTTCATTATGCCATGAAGCAGAAATCCAATTCCAATCAGTACCCTAAACAGAAAATAGAGGGTACTAGAATTTTTTTCTAATATTTTTCCCATTTAAACCTCCTTTCAATTGTGCGAATTTTATATGAGCACGATTGAATGAAAATCTTTGATTTGCTTTCATTTGTCTGAGCATCAGCGAAGACGAATGAGTGAGCAACAACAGTTGCACTTTCACTAAAAGTCTTTCCACATTAACAAGCGTTAATTATTTTATTTAAATCCTAAGGAAACGCCGTTAACGAGAATTAAACTTAAAAACACACAATACAAACGTATATTATGCTCAACTTAAAAGAATCAAACTTCGTCAGTCCACAAAGGCCCAGTCCAGAAGAACTACAAGAACTCCAAAGAGAAGCTTTGAGCAGCGAGAGAAGAATGTATCGTGAAGTGGCAAGACCTTATATCGAAGGCGCACTAATTGCCGGTGGCGCACTATTGGCCACCGGGACCGCAGCGTACTTTACAATAAAAGAATTTTTCAGCTAATCAACTTCTCTCAATCTTCAGCGCATTCTTCGCAGAATCAATAACAACTTTATTCGGAACAGAATGTTTTATTTCCCTGTCAAGCGTCGCAATATAAGCCCCTTCTTTTCCTTTCTGAATAAGTTCCGCCGATTCGCACTTTCCTGACTTTTCGTTCTTCCAAAATCGCAAAGGCCACATCAATCGCTTGTCTTTCATCTCTGGAAGTTTTCTTGTCCGTCTTCAGGTCTTTGAGCTCCTGCAAAACTCCCTTCGGAATCTTGACATGAAAGCCCAAACCAGTAAGTTCTTCAACAAAATCAATCCTCCTCATCACGCAAGAAATTATAAAATTCGTATCCAGCAACACTTCCATCTATAAATAAGAACATAAGGGTTTTTAATGTTTACGAAGACATCAACTTTATTAAAAAATCAAATAATAATCTGCCCATATCTACTGAATAAAAACCTGTTCACAAGTCGGTAAGGGGTTGGTATGATATTTTAGTAGAACATTTTTAATCACAAGTTCTCAATAACTTTATATAATTCCAAAGACTAATTTATCAGGAGTAACTGATTGTTTTGCAGACCATTACTCGTTTTATTATCACAAAACGAGACAATCTGGGCGGGCGAGCACGGTACGCGAGAGTAATTCACAAGCAAATTCCGAGAGTGCCTGCGAGTTGGGTGGGAGCAAAACAATTTATCAAACAAAAATGTATCTGCCAAAAGAGGAGATAGTGCATCAGACTTCGGTCTTGGAAAAAACCAAATCCGCATTGTCAGGCAAAGACATCTTCCAGCTTAAAGAGCTTTCAAACAAAACAATAAACACCGCTTCATCTCACCAAGATTCGGCAAGCATAACAATCGCAGTAATTATTTACACGCTCTCCAAATTAGTCGAAAGAGAAGACTACAGAAAAATTTCTTCCTGGGACAAGTTTGTAAAAAAATTCAATTCTATTTTAGACCTCGCAATCAAAGCTCTGAAAGATGAAAAAGGAGAAGCTTACGAAAAATATATCGACAAAGCTCGCCAGTCTATTGAATCGCAATCAATTGCTCTAAAGCCGTACATTATGGACGTCTTGAAAAAAGCATCCATCAACAAGGCCTCGCGGATTTACGAGCACGGCGTCTCCCTAGAGCAAACCGCAAAACTCCTGGGCATAACTCAATGGGAACTTTCAGATTACATCGGGGGCAAAGACCTCGCAGACATCAGGCAAAGCCAAACTCTCGACGTCAAATCCCGAGCCAAAATGGCCATGGAGTTCTTTTCATGAATATTGCAATAGTTAATTTGGTAAGGGGAAGACCTGCTTCTTATCACAAAAAATTAGTAAAAACAGTTGGTATAAAATTTAATGAAAAAAAAGTCTTAAACAAGAAGATACCTTCTCACATTACTCTAAAATTTCCATACGAAGTTAAAGACATTAAAGAAATGGAAGAAATAATTAAACGCTTAGCCAGCCAAAATCAAAAATTCAAAATTGAAATCGATGGATTTGGAAATTTCGAAGAGAAGGTCATTTATCTAAAAGTAAAGAACCCAAAGAAAATAAAAGCTATTCAAAGAAAACTGCTTGGTGAACTTAAGACTAAAGGCAATAAATACGATAAAAGATTTGTTCCACACATAACTATATCCAATGGAAAAAAGAAAAATTTTACAAATATATTAAATTATCTGAATCCGTCACAAAAACCCTATTTCAGCTTTTATTTCGACAATATTACAATTTTAAAAAAGAGTAATGGCCAGAGGAAAGTCTACAAGGAGTTCAAATTAAAATGACTTTCCAAAAAGTTTATAAATCCCAGACGATTAAAAATAATAACATGCTCCCCGGTGATCGAAATGGGTCGCCGGATGAGTCCTTTTATTCTAAAGAGTACGTCACAAACAATTTGTTAGTATTTATTGACGCGGCATTCGTATCAAAGTTGAGTAAACATTTTGGAAAAGGAAAATATCTAATTTACGATGTAATAAAATTTGCAAAGCTTTTAGCTGAGAAAGAGAACGGAGAATGCCTGCAGATATTCTATTACACCGCCCCCCCGTTTCAAAGCGACGCTCCTACAAAAGAAGAAGAATCAAAAAAAGAAGGCTACGATAGTTTTGTCAAGAAACTGAAAAAAAGGGGGGTAACTATCCGAGAAGGAAGGTGCCAGAGATTAAAAATTGACGATAAATTCGAATATAAGCAAAAGGCAGTCGATGTTTTTCTAGCAATGGACTTAACAAATATTCCCGTAAAATATCCAGATGTTAAAAAGATTATTCTTATTGCGACCAATTCAGATTTTGTTCCTGTAATTGAAAACATAGCAGGGGAGGGAATTAGAACAATATTGTATACTTATTACGAGAAAAAAAGAGATGCTAAATTCTCAAGAAGTAACGAGCTGATAAAATCGGTTCATAAGTACGTTTTGCTCCCAAGACAAGACTTTGATTCTGCGCCATTGGAAAAAGAGGTAAATCTAAAATGACTCCTCAATCATCAACTTTTTCTCGCCCAGAACAAATAATAACATTCGTCCCAGCAAAGCAAGCAATCTCTCATCCCGAGCAAATAATAAAATTCATCCCGCAAATTCAGAAACCAAAACTTCCGCAAAGAGTTCTAATCTTCGACTCAGGAACGCTAATAAATCTTAGCATGAACGGGCTTCTTTACATCCTTGAAGAACTAAAGAAAATCACAAATATAAAATTCCTGATTACTTCGCAAGTGAAATCTGAAACAGTTGACCGCCCTTCAAACGTTCCCAGATTTGAACTCGGAGCCTTGAGAATTAAAGAAATGATTAATTCAGAAATTCTACAAATGCCCTTATCATTCAACATTTCAAACGAATCAATCAACCTCACAACAACAGAGTTAAAAGAAATCGCAAACCACATGGTCGAAGCAAGAGGCAAATGGATAGAGATTGTCAGCGACGCGGAAATGTCCTGCCTCGCGCTAAGCAAGAAACTTTCTGAAAAAGGAGTTGAGAACATGATTGCAATAGACGAGCGCACAACAAGAATCCTCGCAGAAAAACCAGAAAATCTCCAAAAGTTAATGTCCGACCGCCTTCACTTTCCAGTTCAACTCGAGAAAAACAACTTCCAAGAATTTAAAAAGTTCAGGTTCATTCGTTCAACAGAATTAGTTTACGTCGCTTACAAGAAAGGCGTCCTTCATCTCAAAGACCCCAAAGCCCTCGAAGCCGCGCTCTACGCAACAAAATACAAAGGCTCTTCAGTCTCCTTCGACGAAATTAATGTTTTAAAGAAACTGTAAATTATGCAAATAAATAAAAACTCAAGGTTCTTACAAAACAAAATGGCAAGAAACAGTATCATGTTATGGGGCTCTGACGAATCATGCGGAGAAATCCCGATGCAAAGAGCTTATGACTTAATAACAGCAACAGGCAGGCGAGTAGTAGAAAAGTATACAAGAGATTACAGAGTCCCTGTAGTCACAGATGATATAGGGACATGTTTTAATGGTTTAACAGAAATTGAAATAATGTGTAGAACATTAACCCAAGTAAACAAAGCAAATGCAAACTAAAAAATAATGCCTTGCTCATAAGATTGTCAGAAGTTGGTTTATTAATTTCTAGCGAGCATGTTACGCGAGTGCAAATAATCAGCAAACTTCGAGCGTGGCTGCGAGCAGAGCGTAGCGAGCCATATAATCTAATGACTGTAATTTATTAATCCCCTGTCGCATAAACAACAGTTCCTTCTGTCTCTACACCTTGCTTACAAGCTTTCCTGAATCCCCCCCAATTTCTTGCCCTCACAGCATCCACAACATTGCCTCGAATATCTCTTCTATCGAATAGAACATGCTCCAATCCGTCAGTGTAGGCCATCGCGACATAGCCTGGTCTAAAATCCTGCACGCCAGTTCGCACATATTCCAATGCTTCTTCTTCCCCAGTTAAAACTCCGAAAGTATGCCCACTGTGGAATTCATCGTGAGGATTATTTCTGAAAACTTTTCTAACATTGACTCTCGCCCTATTATCTTTCCAATTCAGCCCTTTCATTAAATCAGTATTCCAAATATATGCATCGTGTTTTTCCGGCCCATCGTTCTCGGTCATCATTACCAAATTTCCTTTTTCATCAAGCAAAGCTACTCCTGCGTCGCAAATCTGTCCCCAACAGAATGCTCCGCGCCTATTATCAACAATTCCCAGAGCTGCAACACAACCAGGAAAATCGTTCGCGAGATAATCAACCTTACGTATATACTTTCTTTGCCATTCCCGTATTCTCAAATTTGCATAATTAAAACCCAATTTAACTGCCGTTTCATCTATTGGTATAGTGCTCTTCAAAGCTTCCAGCGAAGATTCAACAAAAATATTGGCTGCAGCCTGAGCGGGATTTGGATTTCTCGGATAAAAAAGTCTAGCATTCACCAGCCCCATCCAATCCCTTGTCAAGGGCTTTCCGTTCATGCAATCCCTAGTAATCCCGTCAGCAACAGACATTGCTCTTAAATTTCCCTCTTCCCAGCTAGCAAATGCGTCCTCCGTTGGAATGCCCGCGATTACTCTAAGCAATCCGTGCTTGTGTACCGTAAGTCCTTGTATCATAATAATTTCGTTAATTTAGACATTTTAAACGTTTGCATACAAAAACTTAAAACCCCCAGTTTCTTGAAATAATCATGGAAGAAAATAAATGCGAGTGCGGGTGCTGTTGCAACGGCATTTTTCCAAAATGTCCGATGTGCGAGGAGGGCGTTCTATTACCTTTCTCATACAAAGAAGACGTTTTCGAAAAGTGGAAATGCAGCAAGTGCGAGCATGTTATTCAGAAGAGATAATTTTTCAAGCCCATAATCAAAAAGATAAAGACAAACCAACGGCAGTAGTTACTTTTTGTTTTTAGTTCTTATTAATTGTAAAGTTAAAGATAGTATTGCAACAATCATTAAGAAAATTAGAATATATCCACTAATACGATCCTCCCTAAAACTTATAACATTCAGAACACCGAGATTAAAACCAATCAATTTTGCGAGAAGAAACAAAACTAACAAAAACACCGTTGCATCTCCGTAAAACCATCCCTTCTTCTTATAAAATGTCCAAATTAAAACACCAAAACCAATAATAAGAAGCAAAATTCCTTCGATAAAGTTATACCTGGCAATAGTTCCAATTATATACCCTGTAGCAAGCAAAATTAAAAAGCCAAATATGCTCTTCATAAATTATCAACATTATCATATTTTAAAAACTTAACCTTTAATCTCATTTCAAAATATCTTTTCTATTTACAAAATATATAAAAAGAACCTACTTCAAAGAAAGCCATGGAAAGAGGGGTGAAAAAAAGAGTTGTGCTAGCAGTCTCCTTAATTGTATTAGTGACCGCAGCTTTCTTCGTCTTCTCTTTCTCAGATTCAAATCTCGAACCAAAATTCTCCAACAACACCAACATTTCCTTAACCAATGATTCAACTTTGTCATCTGCAGCCGTTAACATTCAGCCCCTAAGTTTAGAAATTGAGAATAAAACTCCCATCTTGAATCAAACAAATTCTTCAGTCACAAAGAAAAAGAGTGGGGGCGGAGGCGGCGGGGGAGGAAGCGGAGGCGGCGGGGGAGGAAGCGGAGGTGGCGGAGGTGGCGGTGGTGGCGAAAGTAGCGCCTCAGAACCTCCATCAACAGGCACAGACACAAATACAAACAAGAAACCGCCAGCCGAATCAGTCGAAGGCAAAACAATAAACTTTGACGTCACGCAGACTGTTGTGTAAATTTTATAACTTGGCGAGGAAACCATTACAAAAAAGGTTTGTTAGAAAATTAATTATCCAAAACGAATAATCGAAGCAAGAATTATTAATATTAATCCTGCCAGCCCCAGCGGAATCGAGAACCACCTTGGAACTGTATTAATCGCAAACAATAAAATTCCCATAATTAAAAATATAATTCCAAAGATTATTGTCCACCAAAATATCTGATTATTTTTCATCATATAACCCTTCGACCCAATAAGTTCAATTCCCGAAGTGGGCGCGGAGGGAATTGAACCCCCGTCTTTCGGGCTGGAGCCGAATATTCTACCGTTGAACCACGCACCCAATTACCTTCTCAGATAACTTCATCTTTTAAGCTTTACTTCTCCGTCAAAATCCCAGAAATTAAGCTTTCCCTTGCAGGAAATTTCTTCAACTCTCGCTACATCAGACAAGACAAAACCATAATTTCCCCATTCGCGAGAAGCCAGATGCTTATCATTGTCTTTCAAAAAATCCTCTTCGCTTTCATATTTTTTTACGTCCTTCAAAAATGCTTTTCCAACAATTTTACCGGCGGGCAATTCAGAAAAACCAAACCGTTTCATCGCATCCACGTCAGAAACCTTAGAAGCATGAATCAGAAATTCTCCTCTGAACCTTGTGTTCCATTTTCTTAGCTCAATAACTTTCTTTCCCTGCAAAATTAATTCTGCAAATGGTTGTTTCAAAGACAAAGCTTTCATGCAAAAAACACGCAACACCCACTTAAAAACATTTATAAATTCCCAACTCCTGACTCTTACATGTCGAAAAAGAGGAAGCATAAAACTAGTTCTACAGCAGAAACGGGCGATTCACCAAAAAGAAAAACCGTTGTAGATAAAGAAATAGAGCATGCTATCCTGAAAAATCTAGTCGAGTTGCAAAAAGTCCAAACAGACTTGTCAGAAAAATTTTCGCACTTAGCGTCTGAAATTTCAAACCTTCTTGCATTGTTTGAAGTAACAGCAAGAAACTTCGCCAAGAACGTCCCGGCAAACGACCAGTTCACTAAAGACAAAGAATTCCTCGACAAAATTGACAAACTTTTAGACCAGAACAAAACTCTTGCGAAAGGATTAACGTTAATGGAAGAAAGGCTAAAAGAAAGGTTATATTCTGCGCCTGGCAAAGCTGCTCCTGAAAAAAAACCTGACGAAGAGTTTACTCCGTCGATGAATTCACGTTCGAGACCGTTGCCTAGATTCTAAAATGCCTGAAACAGATCAAATGCCTGAAGAAAGGCACATGCTGAGAGAACATGTCTTAGAGATGTTTGTCAGAGCCATGATTATCAATTCCTACGACCAAAAGAAAGATGCGGAACTTAAAGAAGAATTGGAAAAAGAAAAAACCGGAGAGAAAAAAGAGCCAAGTCCTGCGCCCGCAATGCCCTTGCTTCAAAAGCCGCAAATCTCTCAATTAACTTCACCATCGCCTCAAGAAATACATCATTTCCAGCAAAAGTTTAATCTCGCCGAGCCGCGAATGCATCCTTCATTCAGTCAGTTAAATCTTCCAAGATACAACCCAATTCCACTGCCTCAGCCAAGTTACCAGCCGACAAAATTCAAGCCCGGCCAGAAAATAGAAACAGTTAATCTGGGAAAACTTGCGGGCATCTTAACAGACCCTTCCGTGTTCAGCATCGAGTGTCCAGGTCCCTATAAAAATCTTTTAGTCAACCGCAGCGGCTCAATTCAAACCTCCGCGCTGGCTCTGACTCCTGAAGAAATTAATTCTGTAATGCACAACATTTCGGAGCAAACCCGCATCCCAATAACTCCTGGAGTTTTCAGGGCGGCAGTCCAGGACCTTATCGTGACAGCCGTCATGTCCGATTTCGTCGGCACACGTTTCGTAATCCAAAAAAGAAATCCATTTCAGAGATTTTAATTATCTTCTTCCCTTATGCCTATTTTCGAAGCCTTCTCTATATTTTCTTATTTGTTCAAGAGCTTTCTGCAACGAAACTGTCATTTCTACAGATTCTGGACGAGCAAGCTCTGGCAAAGCCCCGAA
Source organism: Candidatus Pacearchaeota archaeon (assembly GCA_018304105.1). GTDB lineage: Archaea > Nanobdellota > Nanobdellia > Pacearchaeales > GW2011-AR1 > UBA73. The sequence continues at coordinate 13,112 of JAGVWX010000012.1, forward strand.
ACTATCAAACAACACATGAGCTGTCTGTACATCATTACTACATCCGGCCGGCCTGCCATCATTAACACCATAAACAGTTCCATCGCGGGGGTTATACCATAAAGTGCCTTGTCTAGGTTCCCTAACCATAGAAGTATTATCCTCTTGATGTGTTAGCGCATTGTTTAGTCTATTGTCCATAAAATATTATAAAGCAAACCCTTTTTAAACTTTGCTAGTCAAACATAAAAATGTCAAAATCCCAGCAAATAAAGTCTCGTCTCGAACAATTCAAATCCTTAAGCGAAAAGCAAAAATTCCAGGAGTTTATGTTCTGTCTTCTGACTCCTCAAAGCAGCGCCCAAAGATGCTGGCAGGCTGTAGAAGAAATCTCGCAGTTAAAAAATCCTTCAGAAAAACAAATCTCCAAAATCCTTTCAACAAAAACTCGTTTCCATAATACAAAAGCAAAAAGAATTCTCGAAGCAGAAAAAACCTGGAAAGAAGTAAAACCTCTTCTCTCAAGCAAAAACACTTTAGCGTTAAGAAACGTCATCGCGAAACAAGTCAATGGCTATGGTTTGAAAGAGGCTTCGCACTTCCTTAGAAACATCGGTCTCTCAAACAACAAAATCGCAATTCTCGACCGTCACATTCTTAGAAACCTCCAAAATCTCAACCTTATCAACAACGCAAGAGTAAAGTCTCCAAAACATTATCTTGAAGTCGAGCAAATTTTCCTTTCATTCGCAGACAGAATGAGAATTCCAGCAGACGAACTAGACCTTCATTGGTGGTCCCAGGAAAACGGAGAAATTTTTAAATAAGATTTATTAAATCTTTCTTAGGCGTGCTTTCGTCAGACTGTACAAAATGCCACGAGCCGGGCGCGCCACTGACTGTTCAAATAGCCCGAAAATTCTCTGCGGATATTCTGGAAGTCTTTTTATTCGCGTACCAATTTTGACACCGCAATATTGGTCCTTGCCAAAGGTTTCCTGTCCAAATGAATACCTGGAAGTTGCAAACATTTCATCAAATTTATGAAGTTGCGATGGAGATAATTTTTCTCGTTGTTGGTTTAAAGCCATTATAAAATCAGGAACATTAGCGTCAGCATCCACAGAAACAACCGATATTCCCGTCCTTTGAAAATTGTCTCTTTGAAACTGAAATAGTTGAGTATGAGACATAACGCGCATAAGAACATTTCCCCCGGCAACTTCAAGATAATCTGGACCGGTTGGGAGAAGACGCCTGCCTTTTAATGGGGAAAACTCGTCATTGCCTCTAGCCCATTCTGCAAATGTTTGAGCCAGTTGGTTCGGGTCATATTGTCTTAAATCTCTTTGACGCATCATATTATTTCGATTACCTCAGGGCTTATAAACCATTATTATCCTCTAGAACATAGTTATTTTCATCCGCAAGAGTAGTAAAATTTAAGGCGATTAGCTAATTTCGAACTAACTCTCTGAATTTTTTATGATTATAATCTTTGAAATGCCCATAAATAATAATTTCTAGTTGCAGGTAATGATTGACAAGAGGTTTATTATTAATTATTGTAGTTATTATTAACAACTTGGCCATTTTTTGGTCAGATTATTGTCTAATCGCCAAATTTAATAATCCCCATTTCCAATTAGGAAGATGAAAAAGACAATGGTGATTTCCTTAGGCGGTTCTCTGATTGTTCCAGAGAAAATGAACGCCCCATTTCTCATTAAATTCGTCAAAACCTTGAGAAAGTATTACTCTAAATACAAATTTATAGTCGTTTGCGGAGGAGGAGTCATAGCCAGAAAATATATTTCTACTTTGAAAAAGCAAGGGAAGTCCAAAAAAGAACTTGCAGAAGCAGGAATCCGCGCAACAAGAATGAACGCGCAGTTCATCATGCAAATGTTCACAAAAAAGGAAGCAAATGACATTCTTCCTTTGACAATCAAACAAGTAAAATCTTCATTAGGAAAAAACTCTGTTGTCATTTGCGGCGCCCTGCGTTTCGAGACAAATTCAACTTCAGACTCAACAGCCGCAAAACTCTCAAATTTTCTTAAGACAGATTTCATAAATATGACAAACGTCCAAGGCCTTTTCGACAAAGATCCTAAGAAACACAAAGACGCGAAATTCATCAAATCAATTTCCTGGAAAGAGTTCGAAAAAATGGCTCTGAAAATTAAATACCAACCCGGCCAAAATTTCGTCCTCGACCAAAAAGCTTCGATGATAATAAAGAAGAACAAGATAAGAACTTACCTCATCGGCCCGGACTTAGTTCAATTGGAGAATATCCTGAAAGGCAAAACGTTCAAGGGAACTTTAATCTTCAGTTAAGCCAAACTTTTCGAGTTCTTCTTCTGTTGCTCTGTAATCATTCATTCTGGTAGCAAGGTCAAAAGGTTTGCTTCCCGGAAGAACTTTGTCCAAAAACTTCACATGAATATGAATGCTTCTCCCGATTCCACTGTAATTTGCAATCTTGTATGGCCTTCCTGGAAGCCCGCCGGTTACCCTCGAAGAAGTGCATTCATGTGCTACAGCTCTGCCTGGAACGATGTAAATATGTCCTTCTGTCCCGCCATGAAACATATCGTCAATCAATCTCGGGGCTCTTTCACTTCCACTTTGCGTTTTGAGCGTTTTGTTCATGAGAGGTTATCTCCAAAGCACCATTATAAATCTGTTGTTCACAACGTATAAAAACGCATTCTGCTTGATTTACGCATGATAATTCCTTTGAGTCTCCAGAAGGCAGAACAAAAAATTTATAAACGTCTTAGCACTGAATATAATAACATACGCCCCGGTGATTCGAAAGAGTTGCCGGATGATTGCTTTCTTTATTCTATGCAGTCTGCTCGGAGTTCATAATGGAAAAAACTGTTGTTCTTATCGATGCTGGGTTTTTGTCTAAATTGAGCAGATATTTTGGCAGCGGCAAATACCTTAATTATGATATAATATCTTTTTCTAAGAATTTAGCAGCAAAACAGAAATTGGCCTGCGAGCACATTTATTATTATACTGCTCCGCCATTCCAAAGCGACAACCCTACCAAGACAGAAGCAGAGAAGTACAAAAAATATGAAAGCTTTAAGAATCAACTGTCTAAAAGCCAAATTATTTCAATAAGGGAAGGCAGATGCCAAAGATTAAAAATCGACGGAAATTTTATATACAAACAAAGAGGAGTTGACGCATTAGCCATCATAGATTTAATGTCAGTACCGATAGAATACAAAGACATAAAAAAAATCCTGCTAATAGCAAATGATAGCGACTTTGTTCCTGTCGTTAAAAAACCAAAACAAATAGGGATAAAGATTTTCCTCTATACATATTATTCGAAGAGAAGAGAAAGCTCTTTTTCCAGAAGCAATGAATTGTTGAAAACAGTTTCTGAATACGGCCAAATCACAAGACAGGACTTCATCAACTCACCCTTGGAGAAATCGAAATGAATTTAATAAACACATCAAACCCAGACCTCGCAAGAAAACTTATTCGTGAATCAAAAGAGAAACCTGTCATCGTCCAATCCCAAAATCCAGAATTCGACAGAAAAATGCTTGAATACGGAAAGTTCAACATTCTTTTATCTCCTGAAAACTCTCCAGAAAGAGACCGGCTAAAACAATTAAGTTCCGACTTCAACCATATCATGGCAAAACTCGCGACAAAAAATAACGTCGCAATTGGAATAGACATCAAATCATTAACTTCCGTCAAAGACAAAAAACTAAAAGCAATAAGACTCGCCAGAATAATCCAAAACATAAAAGTCTGCAGGAAAGCCAAAACGAAAATCAAACTATTAAATTTCAAAAACAGAAAGAATGCTTTCGACTTCTTAATCTCCCTCGGCGCAAGCACACAGCAGGCGAAAGAAGCGATAGATTAAACCCTCCTTCTCGAGCTATATCCACCAACTCCCGTTAATTATTATTTTAATTAATCTCTGAAAACTTAAGCTATTTAGAATTGTCAATAGCCCATCCTCGAAACCTAATTAAAAAGTTATCAATAACATTTTTAACCCCCTTCAACTTTGGTTTACAATGGAATCAGTTCAAGAAGTCGTTGAAAAACTTTCCCCATTAGAAAGGAAAATAGTTCCGTTCCTCAACCTTCCAATTGAAAAAATAAAAGAGAAAACTGGCCTTGACGACACTTCTCTTCTTCGCGCATTAAAATTTCTCGAAGCAAAAGGCCTCTTAAAAATCTCAATCGAAAAAGCAAGAATTATAGAATTAGGAACTAACGGAATTTACTACAAAAAAAATCACCTTCCCGAAAGAAACCTTCTTACTCTCATAGAAAACAAAAAAGCGATTCACCTGGAAGAAGCAGAAAAAGCATCCAAACTCACAGACAACGAATTCAAAGTTTCACTTGGCGTCCTCAAGAGCAAGGCTATGATTGAATTGAAAAACGGAAAAATTATGTTGACAGCTTCAAAAGAAGAAATAACAAAAAAATCTCAGCTGGCGCTTCAGAACTTAAAGAAAAGAAAAGACATAATCGAAATTCAGGAAAGAAGTGTAGTTACTTTCACGCTCACGGAATTGGGGAAAAAGATTGCCGGAAAAGAAATTTCTTCAGATTCAATAGAAGAAGTAACCTCAGAAATAATTAAGACATGGAAGAGAGGGAAAAAGTTCAGGAGATACGATGTCAATTCGGAAGTTCCGGTTTTGTATGGCGGAAAAAAACATTTCGTGAACAAGACGATTGAAAAAGGAAGAAGAATCTGGCTTGACATGGGATTCAAAGAAATGCGCTCAACTTATACTCAGACTTCATTCTGGAATTTCGACGCGCTTTTTACCGCACAGGACCATCCGGTAAGAGAACTCCATGACACATTTTTCATTAAAGACCTTAAAGGCCAGCTTCCCGAAAACAAGCTCGTATCCAAAGTAAAACAGTCCCATGAAAAAGGCAGTTCCGGTTCTAAGGGCTGGCAGTATGTTTGGGACGAAAATGAAGCAAAAAAGATTGTCTTGAGAACTCATACAACTTGTTTGTCTGCAAAAACATTAGCTTCACTCGACATAAAAAAAGACCTTCCTGCAAAATTTTTTGCAATCGGAAAGTGTTTCAGAAACGAAACAATCGATTGGTCCCACGGATTCGAATTCAACCAGACGGAAGGAATTGTCGTAGACAAAAACGCAAATTTCAGAAACCTTCTTGGTTACCTGCAGGAGTTCGCCAAAAAAATGGGCTTCACAAAAATAAGAATTCAGCCGGCTTATTTTCCATACACAGAGCCGAGCGTTGAAGGCGCAGTTTGGCACGAAGGCAGAAAAGAATGGGTAGAAGTTCTCGCGGCGGGAATTTTTCGTCCCGAAGTTACAGAGCCCCTCCTAGGAGAACCAATTCCTGTTCTCGCCTGGGGCCCAGGATTCGACAGGTTGATGCTTCTCGCTCACAACATGAATGACATCAGAAAGATTTACGAAAACGATCTCAAAGACCTCAGGAACAAAAAAGTGCTGATATAACCATGGAAATTAATGAAATTCAAGAAAGAGCAATTGAAGCAGTTAATTTTAGATGTGAAAAAATTGGCATAGAAAAAACTGAAGATATTTTAATGATTCATTTGATAGAAGAATTCGGAGAACTAGCAAAACAATTAATGAACGAAAAATTAAAGAAGAAAGAGATAAATGTAACAAATGCAGCTGAAGAAATATCAGATTGTCTTATTTTATTATTTAATTTGGCAGATCATTTTGGCATTAATCTCGAGAAATCGTTAAGCAACAAAATCGAAGGAGTTAAGCTAAAATGAGTAACCTAATCTTCAACCGCAAAGAATTTGAATCTCTCCTCGGAGCAAAAGTCACAAAAGAAACTGAAGAAAAAATCTCCTTGTTCGGAACTCCATTAGAAAGAATAACCGAAGATGAAATTGAAATTGAAATCTTCCCGAACCGCCCAGACATGCTTTCAATGCAGGGCTTTCTAAGAGGATTCAAGGCATTCCTTGGAAAAGAAACTGGCCTTAAGAAATACAAGGTCCAGAAACCAGAGGAAGGTTACACAGTCAAAATCTCTCCTTCAGTAAAATTAGTCAGACCATTCACCGCCTGTGCAATTGTAAAGAACTTAAAATTCAACGATGAAAAGATAAAAGAAATAATTGACCTTCAGGAAAAACTTCACTCAACAATCGGAAGAAACAGAAAAAAATTAGCCATAGGAATTTATCCTTTGGAAAAAATTTCATTGCCAATAACTTACGAAGCGAGAGACCCGAAGCAAATAAAATTCACCCCCTTGGAAATGGACAGAGAAATGGACGGTCTTCAAATTCTCTCAAGTCATCCAACTGGAAAAGATTACGCCCACTTGCTCGAAGGCAAAGAAACCTTTCCAATTTTCGTCGACGCAAAAAGTCGTGTTTTATCAATGCCTCCGATTATCAACAGCCACGAAACAGGAAAGATAACCTTAGACACAACAGAAGTCTTCATCGAATGTTCTGGATTTAACTTAGACGTTCTGCAAAAAACATTGAACATAATTGTAACAACTCTAGCAGACATGGGCGGAAAAATCTTCCAAATGACTCTTGATTATGGAAACAAGAAGATAGTGACTCCGGATTTATCTCCAGAAAAAATGAAACTTTCCCTTGAAAAAGTGAACAATCTTCTTGGACTTGACTTGAAAGAAAAAGACCTTGAAAAGTTACTGCCAAAAATGGGCTACGATTTCAAAAACAAAACCGTAACCATTCCGCCGTGGAGAACTGACATTCTGCACGAAGTTGACTTAATAGAAGACGTTGCAATCGCTTATGGTTACGACAAAATAACTCCACAACTTCCAAACGTCTCAACGGTCGGAGAAGAATCTTTCGAGACTAAACTAAAAACAGAGATTTCAGAATTGCTTGTCGGTCTTGGTCTTATGGAAATTTCAACATATCATTTAATCAAAAAAGAAGAGGCAGAGCTGAGCAATTTGCAGGAAACAATCGAAACAGAAAACTCAAAAACCGAATACAAATATCTCCGGCCTAATCTGCTCATTCCAGGTCTGCGAATCTTATCAGAAAACAAAGACAACGAATACCCCCAGGAAATATTCGAAACAGGCGTTGTATTCTCACTAGACAAAAAAGGAAAATCGGAAACCGGAGTAGAAGAAAAAGAAAATCTCTGTGTAATAACCTGTCCAGGAAATTTCACGAAAATAAAACAAATCTTGAACTACCTGGCAAAAAATCTCGGAACCGAATATTCCTTGGAAGAATTAGACCACCCCCAATTAATCGAAGGAAGAACAGCATCTATAAAAATCAACGGCAAAAAAGTTGGATACCTCGGAGAAGTTCATCCTGAAACTCTAAGGAGCTGGGGAATCAAAATGCCCATCGCAGTAATGGAAATTTCTATTAAGAATTTAACAAGCCAAAATTAATTATAAAAACTAAAGAGCCCACTTCAGACACATCAAGTTACTTCGTGTTACTCCAGTTTATTATATTAATGTTTCTGAAAATTTAAGCTATTTTTTCAAAAAATTACTTCTGCTCTCTCGCATCAAGCAAAGTTGTAATTATCCTTGTCATCTCGCCCAAAAAGTTTTCAGCAATTTCTTGCCATCCGTCAATTTCATTTCCTTTCAAGTTGGAAATTTGTCTGTGAGCTATTGCTTTGTGCAATGCGTAAAGCTCATTCATGCTCCGAACATAATTCATCCTAAGTATTCCCGCATCAACAAAAACATCTTTTAGCATTTCTGGAATGTGTTCCGGAGAAGGAGGTATCTTCCCTGCAGTCATCAGCGCCGCCTGGGCAGAATCAACCATCGCCCAATAAATGCCTTCGATTGCACTCATCTCGGAAAGCTTGCTCCGTGCAAGATGCATCGGCGCTCTCTGCAAAGCTGCATTCACAGCCTCAGGAGTCGACCTGACTTTTCCCTTAAGCAGCAAAGCTTTCAACGGATTGAAAAAGCCCCCATAATCAATCAAAGCCTCGCCATATCTCAGAATATTTATTAGAACAGGGTCCCCGTTAAGCATATCTTCCCACCACGTCGTCAATTTAACAGTATTAACATGCAGCTCGGCAGCATATTTCTGCCTTTCTATCAGTTTCACTAATTCTTCCCTATACCACGCCACCAATTCCAAATCCCATTCTATCGCAGCATCATCGACAATCAATATAATGTCTATATCCGAACCTTGAACCCCTTCGTCCTTCGCCTGGCTCCCGAAAAGTATCGAAGCTCTTACAACTCTGTCAAATTTCTTCTGAACTTTTTCCGCAAAATCCATTGCAATATCTTTCTCAGTAACCAAAGTCCTTTCTGGAATTTGCAGCTGTTTCGCCTCGGCAGAAACAACTTTTTTCTCAGATTTAACTTTTTTTATTTTTCGCACAGGTTTAACAGAAATTTCTCGCTCCACTTTTTTCTTTTTCACCATCTTCTTTTATTACGCTCTTTTACCACTTAAATCAAGTATATATTATTTTTAAAGGTTCCCACTCGCAGATTTTATAAAATAAATCTCCAACTCTCCCGCCAACATTATCATCACAAGACGGTTTGAGGAGACAGTAACATAATTTAATATCTTACATTCGCGCATTAACTTATCCGTCCTACTATCTAAGCATTCATTCCATCGGCGTCCCGCCGACTCTTGACCTTCCCCCCGTCTGTCCGCCAAGTTCCGTAGGCAGCCCACTAAACCCACTACCAAACTCAGAAAAATACCTGTCTGGCAGAATATTACCCAAGCCATAGAAATATCCCCCAGATGCTGCGAATGCCTGGTTCCAATAAGGGCCCATCTTCATTGAATAAATCGGGCTTCCAAAAGATTTCAGCGTCTGCGCAAAAGGCGTCTGAGTTCCAAACGCCTGCGGGCCAAACCAGTTTCCTGTTTCAATAATCTGTTTAATCTCCCCCATTTTCTTATTGTATTTCCCAAGCGCTTCATACTGCGCTTTCATTGCAACATTCCCCATTCCCATCGGCAATTCAGTATGCTCCATTCCGAAATTATCGGAAAGATGAATCTTGTTCACAAACTCGCTCACAGTCTCCGCTTCTTTCGCAATCCGCTTCTCATCATACCCAAACTTTCTCATCATATTAATATGCCCAACATCCCAAGTCACTCCTATAAGTTTCTCTGCTTGCTTTTTCGCATCACCTTCGGAAAAATGTTGCTCCTTTACCAGTTTCTCTTGAAGTTTTTTTCTTGACGCTTCAACTATTTCTCTTAAGTCCTGCGCCCTGGCAAGTCCGCTCCCAGCAGGCGGATTCTCGACGCTGACAATCGGCGCGCTATCCTTGAATTTCTTGTAAGAATTAAATGCTATGTTTGCAAAAGTGTCAGAGGATTTGTCAATCCCAAAATCTCTTAACGGTTTCAAAGAGCTCGGCGCTTCAATCGACCTAAGTACATTAACTCCCCTGACAATTGTATCGCCAAATTCGATTAAATTTTTTGGCTCTTCAATATGCGGCACAACATCTGCTATTTCTTTCTTAAATTGTTTAAGTTTTTCCAAATCATCTTTTCCTTTCAAGCCGTTCCTCTCCGCAGAAATATAAGCTTGATTGAAAAGTCTCTGAAACGCCTGATAAGCATCTCTCAGATAAATATCTCCGTGTGCAAGGTTTTGAAGCTGCTCTTCAACAGGACCCTTAACAGAATCGCCAACACTTTCTATTATTCCCTTCTTGTCTCTTCCCTTCAGATAATTTCCATAAATCTCAAGCCATTGCTTTTCATCAGTCTTTTCCTTTAAGCTATTGCTAAGTTTATCCCCCTTGAAAACTCCCTGAACAATTCCCTGTCCCTGATAAGCATGAAAACTGACTCCCTGCAGCTGATTAAACCACGCATCTTTATTCTGTTTTTCAATCGCCGCCTGAATAGTGTCCTTCTGCTGTTGAATAGTTCCTATTTCCCCCCCTTCTTCTTTAAGATAGTTCGGAGTAAGCTGCAATGACTGAAACTGCCCGTCGTTTGAAACAACCCAAAAATCTTTTATTATTTCTTTCATCTCTTTCTTTCCGGTATTTGGATTTACAACTTCTTCCATTACTCTCGTTTCCGGATTCGGCAAACCATTGCTCGAATGAAAAGTAACCAAAAGATTTCCCTTTGGGTCCATTTTATGCGCTCGTTCAACTGCCTGCCACATCTGTCTTTCCGCTCCTTCTCTATGCGACTCATTCCATCCATTCCTTGTAACTCCCGTCGGCTCAATCAAAGGCCCATGGAAAGTCAAATCCGTTCCAACTAATTTCTTTAATCTATAAATCTCTTCTAAATGCGGATTAGGGACTGTCTCCCAAGTAGCAGCAGTGACTCCTGAAACTTCAATAGTCTTCGCTCCAGTGTTGAGCTTGTCCGAAATAGCTTTCATCTGATTCGCGGTTCTTGGGTCACTAGGCAAGCCTAAATTTGCAGTAGAATAACGGCTGTCTGGAAAAAGCCCTGTAGAAAATTCGCCAGAATACTTCGGGTCCATCCCATAGTCTGCTCCCGCATGAAAATTCACCGAATATTCCCCTTTTACCATCGGTAGAATAAGAAAAACGTTTATTTAAAGGCTGCGTTTTAAATTAAATAAAAAACAAATAATTATTATTATCAAAAAGCCCATCCACAATTCAGCTTTGGGTTGGGATAATAATTTTTGGTGGCGTGGCAACGAGCGAATGAAATAAGCGAAGTTGCCAATTGTTAAGACGCCAACAGCCAAGTCGGGCGTCCAATTTTCGCCAATGATAACGAAAAGATAATCAAGACGCAAACAAAAAACTCTTTGTCAAAAACTGTGCTTCGTTATTACGTTTCCCACCCATATCTCTTTGCTTTTCCTTTCCCGCCAGCGGATTCCATCCCGGTTGAATATTTCTTTTCATCTTCCGCCCTCAGATTAGATTCTATCCTCGTCGCCTCGGGATAATCGCTAACTTTCTGTCCCATGGCAAAATCTCTCCCCACTTCCGCCGCCCTCAGATTCGAGCCGCTCCCGATTGTCTCCACCGGCTTGTATTGCATTCTTCCTGCCTCGCCGTTCATGCTTCTACCAGTATCATAAAGCTGAACCCCAGTCATTTCTTCGGCTTCTTCGCCCCGCGGCGGCTGTTCTGAAGGCCTATCAACAACTTGCCCGCCACGCCCGGAACCCCCTGAATTCGACGGCAAATTAATAATTCCAGCAGCCCTGTCCACCTCAGACTCACTGAAAGGCAACTCCCCTTCCGTCAATCCTTCAATTTCCTTGTCCCCTTCAGCCCCCCCTCTAATTTCCCTGATTATCTTTATCTTGCTTTTCAATTCCCTAATTTTCATCTTCTTTTTCATAGAAAAAATAAGTCAAACAGATATTTAAAATTATCATAATTTTAAATCATAATTATTCAAACGAGATATTAAATAACCCATTAACAGTCTGTCCCACGACATGATTCAGACCACATTTTGATAATTTGCGAGCAAACAAATTTTTGACGTTAGGCACTGTTCGAGATCATATTTTCCTGGTCAAACAGTGCATCGGGCGGGTGGGCGGGTAAAAAAACAACGTCAAAAATTTGCAATTAGCGAGCCGGATAATTTAGGCTATTTTTAGAATCAAGCAAATATAATCGAGCGAAGCTCGCCAGCAAATTCAAGCTATTTCAAATTTTATCATTGGTGATTTATCGTCGGTGGAAATGCAGGCATATCGTGCGTCTTTTTGTAAGTATCATAAAGTTTTGCACAATTAAATTTCGCTAAGAGAATCGCCTGTGACCTCACAACGCTCTCCCAAAAACTGTCCTTCTTTATTGCCCCGGGCAAAATTTCGGCTTTTTCTTCTTTCTTCGCAAAAGAAAACAGCGCAGAAAATGGATTTATATCGTCTTCATTCTTTTTCTCGTCTTTCGAAGGATTCTTCCAAGTTATCTCCTTAGCATCGCTCAAAAAATCTTCAATGTCAGTTCTTAAAAGTTCAAGGCTCTCTGTCGTGGCTCCTTCAATCATTTGAAAGACATCCCCAAAATCATCTTTTTCCACTTCCGCTTTCAATGTGTCAAGCTCCTCGTCATTCAAAGCAAAGCCCGTAAAAATAACTTCAACTCTTCCCCTGAAAGAATAACCGCCTTTCTGGTCAGACCTGTCCGGAACTGTTCTAAACTTGAATTCAATCAAGGTCATGTCAATGTATTTTCTAAGTTTTTCCGAAAGCACGCTCTTTGGCAGTTCCCCGGAGCCAACATCTCTTTTCGGGTCATACTTTCCTTGCGCCAATAAGACCAGCTCAAAAACAGCCGTGTTGAAGGAATTAACTATGTTCGCATCATATCCTGCATTCTGTTCCAGCTGCTTCGCCGCTTTGAAATAAGGTTTGGCCCATCGCGCATAAAGCTTCAACGAATTTACCTGGCTTCTCAAATAACTTCTTTCGATTTCATATCTCTTGCTCAGTTCCCTTTCAGATTCTTCAACCCATCTAAGATACTCTGAAAGTTTCTGCTCAAGAATTCTCTTAACTCTGTCGTTCAAGTCCAGATTTTTAACGTCTTCCAAAGAATCCGCAACAAAAAATGCATCTCTCAGAGTAACATAATCAAAATTCTGGGCTAATCCTGCTATGCTTGCGTTTCCCCTCCTTAAGTCCACATTGTCAATCCATACCTGTTTCAAAGAAAGCTTCGCAGCAGATTTAACCCTTGAATCGCCAGAATGCAATTCTTCATACTGTCTCAGCCTCATTCTGAATTCCTTGAGGTCATAAATAATTTGAATAATAGACTTTGTCAAAACTCCCGCAGTCTGCATCATCTTCATCGCTTCTTCCTGCATTCTCGTCGCTCTGCCCTGCATTTCTGCAAAAAACCCGCTTCCCGCAGAAGAAACAAAGTTATCAACTAATTTGTCTGCCTTGCCGTAAAGGCTGTTCACAAAGTCCAATATCCAGAAATAAACCGGCTCAAGGGACTGAGCAAATGCATCATAAACAAGAGTATGCTGTTCAATCGGCGACTTCAGGCCCATTCGGCTTACAGCCCCCTTCGTAGCCGTCGTATGAATAACATCCTGGAATACCGCTTCTTTAAGTTTAGCTCTCTCAGCCGCTTTCAAGTACCCTTCTTTCTTCGCCAACTCCTGAACTTCGTCCTTTACACCAGGATCGCAATACACTTCAGGGCTTATCGCCGCAATTAAATTTTTTACATCTACTGTCATTTTCACCTCAATACCATTAACAAATAAGGAAAGTTAATAAAGATTTCTGAGAGGCTCATGTTCCAGCAAGCAGCCATTTCCAGACAGGCAAGACTCGTATCTTCTTCTTTCCCAGTTTAATTTCCTCTTCCAAAGAATTAGTCAAGAGAAGCCCTTCTGGTAAATTGAGTGTTTCCATCGCTTCCTGCAGCCCTGAAATTTCTCGATCTCGGTTATTCTCGTTCAAATCATAGCAAACCTGAATTGCCTTGGCAACAGTTTTATCTTTAACCACTATAAAATCACATTCATACTTATTCGAGTAATAAAAGACGCTCCCTTCCTTGTCCAGAGAATTGTAAACCAAGTTCTCGAGCAGCCACCCCAAATCTTTTGTAACTTTTTTAGAAAGTGTCGTGACAAAACCATTATCTGCCACGTATAATTTCTTGTCATTAACTATTTGTTTTTTTAAAGAATAATCAAATTTTGCTATTGTCTTGGCAAAATAGGTGTCTTCAAGATATTGTATGAATTTTTTAATTGTGTTGGCGCTGCGTATATCTGTAATTCTTCTTAATGAATTATAGCTGAACTTGTTTGCAAAATTAGACAGAAGCGCAGAATACAAATTTCTTAAAACCAAAACGTTGCTTATCCCATACCTGACTGCAATATCTTTCAAAACAGTGTCTTCATAAACCCTGGTTAAAAGCTCAGAATCTTTATAAGTAATATATTCAGGCATTCCCCCTTGTATCAAGTATTCGTCAAAGAGTTTCTTAATTTCAACTTTTGATTCAGTTCTATAGATTGCATTTCTTTCTACCCTCAATCCTTTTAGTTCTAAAAACTCGCGGAAAGAAAACGGCTTCACAATAATATCAACGTGCCTTCCGGTAAGTTTAGTGCCGAGTTCCTTGCTCAATAAAGTTGCGCTCGAGCCAGTTATAAAAAACTTAAAGCCCTCTTCATAAAATCTCCTCACAAACGTCTCAAAGTGCGCTACATTTTGAATTTCATCCAAAAAGAATGCTTTCTTCTTGCCAAATAAGCTTACAAGAGACTCATAAAGCTTATTAAATTCGCTTGCGGGAAAATTAAATAATCGTTCGTCTTCAAAATTTATGTAATAAAAATCTTCATCCTGATACTTCTTTCGTATCAACTGCCTTAAAATTGTTGACTTTCCGCTTCTTCGAAGCCCTGTTAATACAACAACATGCGGAAGATTGATTTTATGTTCGATTTCATTTAGTACAGTTCTCTCTACTCCAAACGCCTTGCGTAATAGTGCTTCCCTCTGCCCTACAAGTATTTCCTTTATCTGCTCATCAGAGAACATGATAAAGAAACAAAAACAAAGTTTATAAATCTTCTCAATCTTCTCAATGCCACTGCACAAAATTGGCCATTTTTGTTCACTCGCATTGCACAAAATCCTTTCCTCAATCGAATGTCTCAAACATATGTCTCAAACAAAATCGCCCCAAATCAAGTCACCATCCTTCTTTTCTTCTTTCACTTAAAGTGAATAATTATTCATGGCTATCTATTAGCGCAAATCGGCATTAAATATCATCAAATATAATAAAACACCCACCTTTAGTCGATGGTGTGCGGGATAATAACTTTCATAAAGAACACAGTCAAGAACCAACTATAATTAAAACTTATAAATTAGAAGATATCTCCATCTTTTAAGATGGGGCGTCGCCCCAAGTTAAATCTTTATTTCTGAGATGATTATGAAAAGTGAGCTTGCTGCAGCTCACTGAAAACGTCAATGTAGCTGTAGCTTTCTCGAAATAAAAACTTTGCGGAGCGCGACAACGCGCTTCG
>JAGVWX010000002.1 GCA_018304105.1 Candidatus Pacearchaeota archaeon
TGCAGCGTCGCTGGGATTTGTGCAAGTCGAGCGAGTTAACGAGTACGTGAGAAATCAAGACAGACATCATGGAACTGTTTGGATAATAGAAGATTAGACTTCGTGGAAGCCCCACTCTGCCCGCAGGCAGATTTGACTCCACAGAGTCAAACCTTCAGGGTGGGGAGGATGTCACTTATGGTTGCTTCAACTGGAGTTATGCCTGAAAGGGAATTAAGTGTGGGAGAAGTAAATGGAATGGTAGCGAGGGCTTTTGGTAAGAGATTTACAGGCAGTAATTTTATGCATGATGGGGATATTACCGAGGGCATATTATCTGAACAAGATAGGCTAGGCGTCATTGGCACAAAAGGTTTTGGTTCATCTCAATTGTTTAATAGAGTCGCGGGTTATTTTGGAGATGTAAGGGGTGCTCCAGTAGATGGTTCTGTGATTACAGTTAGACCAAAGTATGTGGTTAGCGCAATAAAATATGCTCAAGAATATGAGGCTTTAACAGGTAGAAGAGTCCGAATTTGTCTTCTGTAATGCGGTTTATATTTTCTATAATGAATAAAAATTATTCTTAAGAGTTGCGTAAATTTATAAACTCCTTCTTTAATTCAAAATCATGATTAATTATTCGGCTAGTGTTGGAGAAAGGGACATTGACGGGAATGCGCATATGAACAATGCAGCGTTTGTGGGACATTTTGACGAGGCTGCTCTGGGAGTTTTGCTAAGCGAAGGATTTGAGTTTGCTGATTTGGGCGCGAGGCCTTTTTTAAGGAATGCGCAATATACTTACGATTCTCAAGTTAGGGCTGGAGAAGTTATAGAAGTAAAGAGTTCATTTCAAAACAAAGGAACTGCGAGAATTTTATTGGGGCAGGAAATGAGTGCTTCTGGAAAGGTTGTTGCGAGAGCTGATTTGGAATATGGTTTAGTGAGGGCAAGCAGGGGAGCACCGCAAGACCATTCGGATTGTGTTAGAATTTTTGAGGGATGGAAAAAAGATATTATTGAACGTGAAGGTCTGGGAGTTGAGGTCTTGGGAAAATTAGGCGAGGGATTATTTGTTCGTCAAGCTATTTATGTTTATACTTCGCCTTTTCTAATAACCTGGCCAGCAATCAAGGGTTCTTTGAGTTACCCCGGAGGCGCGAGGGTCTTGTCTGTGCAGGAAATGTTTGCAGATGATGAAAGTTTAGCTAGGGCGAGCGCGGAATATGTGTTTGTTAATCTTGAAACTGGAAGGCCGACTAGACCGCCGAGAGAGCTGGTTGAGAAACTGAAGGTTTAAAAGTCGGAGGATTTTGTTTTTAGAATCACATATCATAAATCATATTCATCCCGCTTAGGCTGGGATGAAAGGGTCCGCGGCTCGCGGCGCTGCGGACCCACTTAATATAAAAAATTATTTTCTTGCCTTGTTTTGTTGAAAACATTCTTTGGCAGGTTTCGGATTCCCACAATCATTTCACTTTCAGTGAAAAGCCCACCCCACCCCAAATTCCTTCCCGCCCCCAAACAAAATAGTAAACCTGCAATTTAACTTTTTCAACAAAACTCTTTTGCCTTCAATACAAAAACTTCACGCCTTTGAAAGAGCAGACTATTCCGTAAGCGCCAGAGATGAGAAATGCTACGCTTATTATGTTCCAGAAAACGCCGCCAATTATGCTTGATGAAACAAATGCGGACATGAGGAAAATTGCGATGCCGATATTGTTTGCTGTTTGGTTTTTCATTTTGGTTTATCGGAAATAATCCTTATATATCTTATGGGAAAAGAGACTTTGTTGACATGCTTGTTGCCAACCCGCCCCGCCACAGAAAAATATCATGCTATTCTCCTTGCCGACTCGTGAATGGGCTTTTTGTGTCAGATAAAAGTAATGATTAATTAAATTAGCAGTATTATTTTTTAGAGCCAGGAAAAGAGTTAAATATTCTTATAATTTTATAACTGGATGAAAAAGGGGCAAGGACCGATAGGGATTATTGCCGGATTGACAGTTATGATTTTTTTACTAATTGTTATAGCCTGGGCTTTTTGGCCGAAGACTACGACGGGACAAGTTGTTTCTGGAATTCCGGAGGACGAGAAGAATAATTTTATTGCAGAGCCGTTTAATTTGAAGGCATGGATTGTCAATGCTGAAGGCGTGCAAGTGGACATCCAAAATTCTGGGAATGAAGATTATCTAGTAAAGAGCGTTGAAGTCAAGGGCTGCGGTGTTACTGATTATGGACGAGAGTTGAAAAAAGGAGAATCTGAATTGTTTCCGATAAAATGCGGCCTGAGTCCCGGAGAAAAATTCAGCGGAATATTAATCGTTACTTATTCGTCTGCTGACGGAACGACCGAGATGAATGCTTTCGGGAATGTTGAGGATGTTGTTTAATTTGGAATTGGTTTCTTACTCTCGCTTTGCTTAATTGGACTGCCGTTCGATAGGTTGCAGTCTTGATTATTTGCAACTTCGCTTCTGCTCGCAGCCACGCTCGTAATTGTTGACAAATTACTCTCGCGTAACATGCTCGCTCGTTGCTTTGCCATCGCCCTGCTACTAAAATTAATAACTAACTCATCAAGTCAACCTGTGAGCAAGCCCTTAGCGGATTGATATGAGGATGAATTGATTGATTTTATCTGACTGTTCCAACAGAACCATTAAGTTAGAAACTTTATTAAACGCTGCTGTTAGATAGTGGTTTTATGAGAGACCGAAAGAAAGAAGGATTTGACCCGTCAGTGCTCTTGGGCTATCTAAGAAAGTTTGATATGAATGCAGTTTATACGCCTCCGAATTTTCTCGATGGCGCAGTTCAATTAGCTACGATTGAATTGAGTACGACCCGGATTTTGCATGAAGCATTGATAAGGGAGATTAATTCAAGACTGAACTGGGATAATGGTTTTGAAGCCAGTTTAAGGGTTATTGATTATGGCACTTTAAAGGGCGGGCGGATGATACATTATGCCGCAGAAGTTGTTCCAAAAGAAAGTTTGAGGACTTCGGAACAAAAGACTGATGCAACTTACAGATTTCTTCACAGCCTGCCGAAAGCCATTAAAAATGTGACGCAGAAGTATCGCAGATAACGAAACAGTGTTTTTGAAGTGCAGAAATCCTTAAATATTTGTTAACTCTTTCTAGAATATGAAAAGAGGCCAAAGAGGTCAGGCAGTCTTAATTGGGATTTTTGTTGTCTTGCTGCTAGTACTGGCTCTCTCGTTTTATTTTTATTATTTTGGCGTGCCTGAAGTTACTGGAGAAGTGGTTGGAGAAAGGAATGTGGCCTTGGTGATGAAAGAGAACATAGCAGATAACCTGCTGGTGCCGAAGAGTCTTGAGGTTAACGCAGTCATCGACGAAGATAACCGCGAGAATTTTGATGTTGTTAATTACAACGATAAAATTGTGAATGTGGGCTGTACGTTTTTGCCGTTTCAGGAAGAGGTTCCGTCTTCGAGCTGTTTTACTTATGACAGAGAAGGAAAGTTTGTTGGGTCCGGAGCTGTAAGCATTTTGCCGGGAAATACTCAAACGTTTACTGCTTCTGTCAGGCCGTTTGACAACGTCCGAATAAAAAGAGGAAGTGTTGAAACATTGATCAATATTCGGGAAGGAGAGTATCATGGAGAGATTGAGCTGCAAGCCTGGCCTGAAGAAGACTCGGAGAAGCGCGTTTCAATCATTACGATTCCTGTGAAGATTGTTGTCAGCAAGTAAATTTAAATATTACCAGTTAATTCATTTTTTGGATAAAATGGAATCTTCAAGCAGGACGCAGAGAATAAGTGAACTTGTGACGATTCTGAGGGCTACTAGAACAGTAACACATATGGAGCCGATTGAGTCTGGGAGCGAAGGTTGGGATGGTCATAGTTTTAACGAAGGGCGGTACGTTTCATGGGGAGAAGTAAACGTGGCAGTTCCGACTTATTCTCTGGCAGAAAGAAGAAAAGCGCTCAAAGAATTGAAGAGAATGAAGGGCATGGATTTAGACGACTCTGATAGGGAAGTGATTTCTAAAGTATTTCGGGAAAGAAGGGTGGAATTTTGGAAGAGTATGAAAAGCGCAGTTCCTTATGTTGCGAAAGCCGCGGTGTTAGTTGCTATAGCTGCAGGAGCGGTTTATGGAATAAAGAATTGTATTTATCATGAGAAGGTGATTGGGGGAAGGGCGGCTGTGTGGCGGATTGAAAAAATGGAAGAGAGAATTAGAGATCTTGAATCGAGCGGACTGCATGATAGTGCAGAATATTCCAGAAAAGGGCTTGAAGAATCAAGAGATTATAACAGAGAACAGGTTAAGAAAGGGAAGATTGTGGTAAGCTCTGAGGATTATAAGAGATATTTTGCTGAACCGAACAGCAACGATAAATAAAATAAGTTTACTTTCTTTGGGTTGTGGCTGTATGGTCTGGGTCTAATGCTGCGCAAAAAGTTGTTATTGTAGAAGAGTTAGAAGATTAATTAATAATCATATTTACTATGAATTTTAGCATGATGACTTCTGCTGGTGACTCTTAGATTGTTTTTTCTAAAATTACTTTTATCTCCATCTTTATGATGTACGACTTCATGACTTTTCAACGGTCTGTCTATTTTATTTTCAGCTACGGCTCTGTGAACAGGTATTCCAGAGTTCTTAAATCTCGGATAACCCTTAGAATCGAAGTAGGTATCACCCATAGTATATTTAATATCTTGGAGTTTTTATATTTTGTTGATTATTGAGTTCATTTAGAATTTTCAGTAACTTCTTCGTAAATTCTTTGAGCGTCTTCGTCGTAGGCGAATGACCTTCTTGATGTGTAAGTGCCGTCGGAAGTTGCGGAGCTTCGCATGAAATCATAATGCCCATTGCGGTCGAAGTCGTAGAACTTGTGGCGGATGGTGATTTCTCTCGGAGGGTTTCCGGCTTGAGCGCGAGTTGTTATTTCTTTTGTTGGTATTGAAGAGACGAATTTAATTTCCGCAATAATTGTTGCAAGTCCGATTAGTGTGCCTGCGACGAGCTTTTTGTATGTCATGATTTTGTTGATGAGGGACGGGTTTTTAACCTTTCTTTTTTTGGAAAACTATTTAAGGGGTTTTTTCAATTGGCAGCCATGGGACATCACAATGCTCATGGGCGACGAGAAGCTGAGAAACGGCAAAGACAAGAAGAGAAAGAAATCAGACGAAGATTTAGACAAGATGGTTCTTCTTACCATGCGAATCAAATATTGGGGGAAATTATATTTTATGGGAATCTAAGTTGGTACACAGAATTGGATAAGGACTTACATCGACGATTCTCTCATTTCGACAAGAATTTTTCAGGGCATCATGTGGTTGGTGGTGAGGCTTATCTTTCGTTGCTTGATCACTTCCCTGAATTGAGAGTCGGCGCATTTGTTGTTGAAGGTGTTTATAGGAATAAAGATTGGAAATATCGAGAATTTTTTGAACTTCTTGGAAAAGATTATGCAAATAGAACTTGCCTTGTTCGTCATGAAAGTGCGGTGCCTTCTTTTGAGTCTCTTAAATTAATTCGACCATTCATCGATGTTGTATTACCGCGTCGGCCTATTGAGCCAATTTATCAGTATATGGTAAGAAAGGCCGCGGAATTGAATGGAAAATAAAATTTATTCTTTTTCATAATATGAATCCCCCCGCCCAGAGCTTAAGATTTGTTTCTTTTTTATGGGTTTATCGAGGAAAATCAAAATAAGGATAGATTATCGAGCGTTTGCTGTTGTAGTCGTTCTCACGTAGTCGGGGTTATCAGTCTTAAAGAAGATTTGGCTCTGGATGTGCGGGACTCTCGAGGCGGGGCGTATGCGTTTCATGGCTACCTCATCTTCAAAGACTTTCTCAATAATTGCTTTAATTCTTTCTATTTCTTCGCTCATCTTAGCGGGGCTTCAAGAGCTCTAAATCTCTGCTCTGTTTTGTTAGATAGATATTCGACTTCTTTTTTCAATTCTTCAAGGTTATTGTCAAAAACTTTAATCTCCCAACCTTCGATTGAGCCCTTTTTATCTCTTAGGATTTTAAATGTTGATTCGCTCATTCTGAAATAAGAACTTTGAAGGTTAAAAATTTGTCTTAATAATTTTGAGTTAAGTTTTTATAGTTTGTTTTCCATTAGTTCTCATGGATAAATTGCACATAACTCTAATTGTGCTGTTAGGGATTTCAATAGTTTTCTTAGGAATTTCGGCTATGTTAAAAGAAAGCCAAATCATTCCAACCTTTCAGAACGATGACGGAGATAAAAATTCTCAAGAAGAAACTTATGAAGTTTGGAAAAGTGGGGTGACTCCTTACGAACTTCCTCTACTCCTGTATGAAAAATGGGTTGATAGACTAACTTTAGAAAGTGAAGGTCATAACAAAATAGAAATAACTGACAAAGTTTGTCTCGATGTTTGTGGGGCGAGATGCATTTGGTTGGGTTATACTTATAAAAATCACACTACTATTTTTGGTTCTGTGCCTCTTGGTGATAAAGAAAGTGAAGTATGTAGGTGTGAATGTTATGTAATAAAAAGATAAACTTTTAGAAAATTTCTAAAATATTTTTTTATAATTTTTTTAAAAAATTTAAAATTTTGATTTTGTCGTCGAGGGAAGGTTAAGCGAATATTTTTTAAAAAGTTTGTGGGGTCGTGGAAGGGGTGGGGGAACCATAACGTGGGGAAATATTTAATCAAAATTATCTCAATTCTATGGGCTTGTAGTAAGCTCTAGGTGGGGCATATTACCGACGATAAACAGAACAAATAAAGCCAATATAAGCTCATTAGACGCAATCCTAGACCGTGCCTTTACTTATTTTATCGTAGTAGAAATAGATGAACAACGACCATTAACAATCTCCATATTTCGTCTTGGACAACAATAATTTGTCCCTTCTACCTTGCACCAGCCATTCTCGCAACCAGTAGTATCTAGGCATTTGTTTGTAAATACACCCGCTTCTATTAAATCTCTTTCTAAATCTAAACTGCCCCTATAACTCTCTGGGTATATTCTCTCATATTCTTCACGCTTGCTTACACCACCCCATCCAGTATAGGTTACAAGGCTGTATTTTAAAGCCTCGTTGATTTTTCTTTCACATTCATTTACTCCGTTTTCAATTTCAGAAAGTTGATTATAAGCATATTCAAGAGAATACGTTCCACTTTCTAATCCTTTATTTAAAAAATATGCGCTATAGATAGAATCGTTAGAAGTGAAATATTCCCCATAAGATTCTAAACGAGCTTCTTCGGTGCTTATTGTTGCCTCAGAGAAGAATGTTGAAACCAAAACAATCAGAGCTAATAAAACAATTCCGATTATCGCAATCTTCTTTTTACCCGAAACTTCTTTTTCATCTGATTCGTAGTATTGAATTAAGGCATATACTCCAATTAGAATTTGTAATAAAGCAATATAAGGAAAGTGTTCTTCAATCATCATCGCACTCATAAGATTCGCTTCACCCCATAGAATAATTATCGCCCCTATTATCGCTAAATTCCAGTCTTTCCTGATTACCAAACTAACAACTCCGAGCATTAACAAAACAGCCCCCACAATCATGCTCGTAAAATATATGAGAATTATTCCCGCAACAATAAGCCCTATGCCCCACCACTTACAGTTTTCTTTTAAGTTTGGCTTTGCCTTTGTTTTAAGTTTCATTTTCTCTATACCGATAATTACGCAGATTTGCTATTAAAACCTATCGGTGCTTTTACACAGATGGGTAGAAGGAATATTCTTGAGGTGATTGAAGATATTCTCAAGGTTTTAAAGAAAGAAAATGAGGCGTCTGTCAAGGCGCTCTCAGATAAAGTTGAATCTCAATGGGAAACGACAATCAAAGCGTTGGAGTTTATGAAACGAGTTAATTTAGTCAAAGAAAGAGAAGGCAAAAGAACCAATAAAGTGGAGAGATTATTCAGCTTAAGGAAATAACTTCAAATTCTGAATAGCTTTTTTAAAAGTGCTTCTATAATCTTTGTGGCTCCGTAATCGGCACCTTTCTTTATTACTTCCCAAAAACTCTTTAATTTTGTAGGATTTGGTTGAGACTTATGCAATTCTTCTATAAACTGATCGGTAGCGTTATCTATCTCAATACGCAACTCATTCGAGATATTTATTTCGCTTCTTGTCAATTGATTAGCATATAATATATTTTGAACTTGGGGATAACTAGCCGCATTCCCTCCAGATTTTGTTTGTTCTTTTTCAGGGATTCTTATTTTAAACTTTTTCATAATTTTCTCAAGGCCCATTTCAATTCGTGTCATTATGGTAGCATGTGCTGGAATCCAGCCCGTTGGTTGAATTTCTTCTATCAATTCAAGTATGAAATTTGGAACTTCTGGCCCAAATAATCCCTTATCAAAATAATCTCTTACCCTATAAAGAATTTTTTCATATGCTTTTTCGTAGACGACGCTTTCTCGCCCGACGTTTTTATAATCAAGACTAATTATTTTTGTATACAAGTCGGTTATATCTGAGATTATTTCTTTCTTTTCAATTTCAGGGTCAGGACCAAAAAGCTCCATGTCATATTCAGAAGATTCAATTTTTTTAAAGATTATGGTGCTATCTACGATAGCATGAATCCCCCCGCCCAGACCCGAAATACAACTTCTTTAGAGAAGAAGTTCTATGAGTCAAGAAACTATGATTGTCCAGCTTCGCTGGTAGTTTTCCGCAGGAACAAGGGGCAAGAATTTTATGCTATCTACGATAGCAGAATCCCCCCGCCCAGACTCGAACTGGGGATCTCCCGGGTTCTGCCGAACTTCATATCCTAATGAATATGTTCTTCTCACGCTTCATTCTTTTTCCCGAAGAAGGGAAATGTCCGCGCTATTTCTACAGCCAGGCGCTCTACCACTGAGCTACGAGGGGATGTCATCCCGATTGGATTCCATCTCGTCGCTCATAATCCTAAGATTTCTGAGCTACGAGGGGATTAAGTTGTAACAGAATATTGTTATTTAAATTATGCGGTTGTTATGTAAGGAAGAATATAAATAATAGGTTAATCTTGATTCTTTATGAGGATGCCTAAGTGCCCTCCGCTTATTGCATTGGTTTTAATTATTCTGGAAGTCATTCTGCATTATTTTCTTCCGATTTATAGACTGTTTCCTATTCCGCTTAATTATTTTTTGGGAGTTCTCATTTTTCTTCTTGGAATGCTCAGTGCAATAACTGGATTGGGGGCGTTTAGAAAGAATAATGTTAATTTTAGGCCTGGAACGAGGTCGAGGATATTGGTTACGAAAGGAATTTATGGGTATTCAAGAAACCCAATGTACTTGGGGATATTGTTAGTGTTGACGGGAATTGCGGTTTTCTTGGGGACGTTATCTCCTTTTATTTCTCCAGTTTTATTATTCCTTTTTATGAATTATTTCATGATGCCCTTTGAAGAAAGACTTCTGGAAAAAAGATTTGGAAAGAGTTATTTAGATTACAAAAGAAAAGTCAGAAGATGGATTTAGGTAGTCACAATCTTCTCAGCCTTTGTAATGACGATTGTGTGCTCGGATTGAAAGGTTTTTGGCAATATTTATTAACAATTTATTAATAGATTTGTTATGGGTAGAATAAAATTCCTTCCAGTGTATCCGGCGTTTCCCGAGACTTTTTGGAGTCTTAGAAAAGCTGTTCGATATCTTCCTGGAAAGAAAGCGTCGATGCCGCCAACGGGATTGTTAACTGTGGCTGCGATGCTGCCCGAAGACCAATTTGAAGTGCGAAGGGTAATTGACTTGAACGTAGAACCCTTGACAGACAGGCAACTTGAAGAAACAGACTATGTCTTTACCTCAACCATGGTTATTCAGGAACTCTCTCACAACGAGGTTATTGCGAGAGCACATGAACATGGAAAAAGAGTTGTCGCTGGCGGCCCATTTCCAACATCCTTTCCAGAAAGAAATGTGGATGCGGATTATATTGTCGCCGGCGAAGCAGAATTAACTCTCGCTTCTTTTCTTGAAGATCTTTTAAATGGAACTGCTCAAAAAATATACACTGAAAGAAGCGCCGCTGGAAGAACGCGGGTTCAACTAAATGCCAACGGAAAACCAACATTAACGTCAACACCAATACCCCGATGGGACTTGATAGATTTGAGAAAGTACGGCTCTGCTGCGATTCAATATTCGAGGGGCTGTCCATTTAATTGTGATTTTTGCGACATTACAAAACTTTTTGGGAGAGAACCAAGAACAAAAACTCCCGAACAAATGGGCGCAGAGTTCGATGCAATATTTGACTGGGGCTATCGTGGCCCACTAATGGTCGTTGACGACAACTTTATTGGGAATAAAAATGTAAGGCAGTTACTTCCTTATCTAACCGAATGGCAAAGAGCGCGCGGTTTTCCGTTTAAATTATTTACTGAAGCAAGCATGAATCTCGGTTGGGACGCAAACGAAGACATCAGAAAAGCAATGGTTGAAGCTAGGTTTAATTCTGTCTTTGTAGGAATAGAAACTGATGACGAAGAGAGCCTAAAGAGAATGGGAAAAGGCCAGAATACGAAAATGCCTGCGCTCGAAGCAGTAAGAAATATACAACGCTCAGGCTTGGAAGTCATGGGCGGATTTATAATCGGATGCGACGGAGAAAAGCCTGGCACCGCACAAAGATTATACAACTTCATTCAAGAAGCAGGAATTTTAATTTCAATGGTCGGATTACTTGCTCCGCTAAAAGGAACAAGATTATACGAGCGGCTTGCAAAAGAAGGCAGGCTGAGAGAAGACTTTCGGGGAGATAACACACATCATCTTGCTTTTGGTTTTGTTCCCGAACAAAACGAAGAAGATTTGTTAAAAGGATATAAAGAACTACTTAGAAAATTGTATGACTCAGAAAATTATTTTAAGAGAGCAAGAGTGTTACGAGAAAATCTTGGGCCCCAGCCTCCGTCGGGAAGATTAAATCTCGAAGGCATCACAGCGTTTGCCCGTTTGCTCGGTAACAAAACTTTCGCTAAGGGCGGTTGGGAAATGTTAAAATATCTCGGAGAAACCATGATTAGAAGACCAAGTTATTTTCCAGAGGTAGTCGCGCAAGCAATCAAACTCGACCATTTCAATACACTAACAACAGAAATGCTGCGCGCTGATGCTTACATTCCGCACACTGAAACTCTCTATGAACAGTTTCTCGCGAAAGCCCAGAGGATGCGCGATAAGTACGGAGAAAACATTCGCGAAGCAAGCAAAGCAATTTCGCAAGCTGCCCGTAGGGTCATCGACAAAGCAGAAAAAAGATACTCCCAATTACACCGGGATTTCCGCGAAGGCGCAGAAAGAGCCTTAAATAATTTAAGGGAAAGAATGAATGGGGAAATTGAAAGATACGGTGCTTCTGCTAGTTCTGGGTGATGTGGGTTTTAGGAATGCGCCAGAACCCTGCACTGCTTTAGCTGTGAGTTGAATGGCGCAAGTATTTATTCTAAAAATAATATAAAAAAGTGAACAAGATTGTTG
>JAGVWX010000003.1 GCA_018304105.1 Candidatus Pacearchaeota archaeon
TGCAGCGTCGCTGGGATTTGTGCAAGTCGAGCGAGTTAACGAGTACGTGAGAAATCAAGACAGACATCATGGAACTGTTTGGATAATAGAAGATTAGACGTCGTGGAAGCCCCACTCTGCCCGCAGGCAGATTTGACTCCGTAGAGTCAAACCTTCAGGGCGGGGAGGACGTCACAAATAAAAAATTAAGGATATCCTACACCAGTACAAGCTATCGTTGTTCCAGGGCAAGTTTGATTATTTCCAGCATCATCTGTTACGACTCCTGCAACAGTAAAGTCTGTTAAAGCACCATTACCGAGTGCAGCCCCCATATTTGTATAAGTAAATGTATCCGTGCCCAACAGTTCTACAGCAGGGTATGTCCAGCTAGTGTACGTGCTGCCATCCTTGTTATTTACCACAGCAGTAATATACCTTGCTTCTCCAGCCATGTTTCTTACTCTTGCAGTAATAGCTATAGTACCAGTACCTGTATTATCATTATAATTACAAACAGTTGGCTGAACATCAACGCTAATGCACTGTGACCTTAAACTAGTAGTTGAAGCAGCATTAGTAAACACCGGCCTCAAGAATCCCCAAACAATTGCAACAGCTGCCAAAGCCAGCAAAACTATCAAAACCGTAGCAACAATATCGCTCAATCCTTTTTTATTTTCCATTTTCATTTTCCTATTGTCCGCAAACAACCGCAGTTGATTCCGAACATACTTGAATATTTGTGCCGTCTGTTACATTAGCAGCTACTTTTGCCCTAAACGGTCCAACCGCTGAACCTACATCAACCGGGAGAGTTTTCGACTCTAAAGTACTGCCAGGTTTATCACCACCATTAACAATGGTTTCTCTATTCGCATCTTCCACAACAACAATTACATTACTTATAAGCCCTGCATCGCCCGAATTTAATCTATAAGCAACAGTAGCAGTCGTAACCCCGCTAGCAGTACTAAGCGTGCACTTTGTAACTTCCAAATCAATCGAAAGGCATGCCGACCTTAGAGTAGTTGAAGAAGCAGCATTTTCAAAAGTTGGCCTCAAAAATCCCCAGACGATTGCAACAGCAGCAAGAGCAAGTAATATAATTAAAACGGTAGCAACGATGTTACTCAACCCTCTTTTGTCCAACATAAATCAATTTAAATCCGCCAGATATATAAATGTTTCGTTTTTTCATTTCTGAAAACTTCCCCACCAAACGCTTGCTTCGCCAACCCACCACCCGATGGCAATTTTATCTCCCAAACCCGCCCACCCCGAAACACTCCCAAAAAATATTTTTCCAAATACCGAACTCTCGCCCGAAACTAATCCAAAAAACAATTCTCTCAAGCACCTTCCCAAAAGATAAATATCAAATAATTTCAATACATTAACTATCCTTGTTATTATCAAGGTTGGCTATTTCTGGCCCGTTATTGTTATAATCACCAAAAATCATTTATGCAAAAACCAAAACAAAAACTCATTCGGAGTTTTATCGTCGAGAATCACAAATCCAAATCTTTCGAACTGAACAATCTCTTTTTTTGAAATTTTTTTCAAGTCTGGTTCTCCCAGCCCCGCCACCCACGCCCCATCTTCCATTAAAACTTTTACATTTACGTTTTTATCGTCGGCGGGAAGCCAATGAATCATCTTCGCGTTGAGTTTCATATCAACATCTTTCGATACAAACTTTTCATTTTTGAAATTAAATAAGTGCATAAGTCTGTAAAAAGTATTTTTTTCTAGCTTATCAGAAACAAAAAACTCATTTCCTGCATGCAATTTCCTAGCTCCTCTTGAAGGTTCGTCCGGATGCAAAGGCATTTCCACGACGCTCTTCTCTTTAACGCCTTCAATCTTAATTTTCTTCGGTTCAGAAACAAAAAAATATCTGTTCGCTTCCTTGTCTATCAATTTTCTGTTTATAGCATACAAAGAATCTATAGGGATGGTAATGTCCTGCCTGTTCAATCCAATTTCTTTTACAAATTCCCTTATTGCTTCTGGTCTGAAACCCCTGCGTTTTAACGACTGCAAGCTCCATGTTCTTGGATCGTCCCACCCGGTAAACTCCCCAGACTTTACTTCTTTCTGCGATTTAGACTTAGAAATTTTCGCACCCATCCCTTCAATCCTCACAAGCCCAGCGTGATTTACTGTCGCATGCTTCCATCCAAAAATATCCCAAATGAATTTCTCCATTTCAGTTTCCATAGCCAAATCATTTCCCCTCAAAATATGCGTAATGCCAAGCAAATGGTCGTCTATCGCCCAGCTCAATTCAAGCGTCGGCCAAACTCTGTATTTTTTTCCTACGCGAGGATGTTCTCTGTCAGAAATCTTGAACAAAACTCTGTCTCTAAAAGCCGGATTCGGGTCCTGCATTGAAGTCTTAATCCTCAAAGCCAAAGAACCTTCTTTCGCCTTAAACATTTCTTTCCACAATTTCAAATCCACCTTGACACTTTGCCTCCTGTGAGGACAATCTTTTTCTTTTTCCTTGAAACTCTTGAAATCGTCCTGCAAGCAAGAGCAAACATATGCTTTCCCTTTCTTTATCAGATCTTCTGCATATTTGTAATAAATTTCCAGCCTGTCTGACTTGTAATAAACTGGTTTCTCGTACTTCACTCCAAGCCACTTAAATCCATCTTCAATCAGCCCATAAGATTCCTTAGTCGTCTGCTTTTCTTCGCTTCCAATCGTGTCATCCATCACAAGCAATATTTTTGCGTTATATTTCTCTGCATAAAGCGCATTCAACAAATACGTCTTCGCATTTCCAATGTGCAGCGCTCCTGAAGGATATGGTGCCAGCCTGAAAACCATCTTATCCGAAACGTTCTCCAACTCGGGCAGCGTCTTTTCAACAATTTCTCGTTCCTTAACAAACATCTTAACCTCCTCGTACTCTTTTTCTCTTTGAGCAGCAGAAAGCTTGTTTACCTCACTAACTATCCTATTCAGTTCAGGCATAATTTTCCCAATTTCTTTCTTATCAAGTCCATGATTAAACAACTTCGGCAAGACCTTCCCCACAACCGCGCTCCCATATTCAATTGCGTTCTTCAAAGCGTAAGCTCTCATTTCTTTTTCAAGTTTCATAAAATCTTCAAGAAGATATGTTATTTAATTCTTATCATGACTTGCAAAAAATATATTACAAATAACAAAATCAATAAAATAATAAAACACTCACTCTTCTCGGCACGGTGGGGGTTGGTTATATATTTTCTGAGCGTAGCGAAGTCGTAAATAATCAAGACGCCGCCTCAAGCACAGGCGTCCTATTTGGCGAAGCCGGTACAATCGTTCTTTAAATCCCGGAACCTTCAATCTTCGCAATCTTGTCTTCCAAAACCCTCATCTTATATTCCAAATCTTCTATCTTATTTTTCAACCCCTGAAGCTCAACAGAATCGCTCGTTTGACTAGAATAAACTGATGAACCCGAAGAAGATGCAGAAGAAGCCAAAGAATCTAAAAATCCCAATGCACTTGCCCCGCTGCCACCTTCAGAGCCCGAATAACTCTGAGTATTTTCTTGTACTGGCGAAGTCGTATTCGACAAATTAGAAATTCCCAAATCAATATATCCTTGAGAATTTACCCTAACATTCTGCTCCGCTTTTCTCTCCGGCACTTTCAAAAGGCCTTTCTTCTGCAGCTTCGTAAAATCCAAAACATCAACACTGCTCTTTTTGAACGTCACCATATCAAATAATAAAACAAGATGTTTTATTTAAAGTTATTGAAAAAACACGATTTCATTCAGCAAGCTTCAGCGCTTTCTTTCTAAACCTCGGAGGGTATCTCTTTAAGTAAGAATCTAATTTTTTTCTATTCAACTTTTGCTTAATGTTCCTAATGGCTTCGTCGCTCAAATGCTCTTTAAAATAAATCATATCAATAAATGTTTTCTCTATGTCTGAATATGGCAATGATATATTGCCCTGCTGATGATAGCCCATCCCGAAAAAATATTTCTTTCCAATTTTTCTAATCATGACATTTCTATCAAGAATCTTCCTTATGCCTGAACGGACATTCCGCGGCGTCACGATGATTGGGATGCTTTCTTGTTCCCAAAGATTGTGAGAGCTCAATGCGTCCTGCAGGCCCAAGTATGCCGGCTGGAAGCACAAAACAGCCAAAGAAATGTCCTCGCTGGAAGTGTAATATCCTTTTGTAATCCTCTTAATCAGCCCTTTCTTAGTCATATAATTAATCATTCTTTTCGCATAAGTCGTGCCTCCGCTTTTGCTCTTCACGGTTCGCACAATTGAATTATAACTAACCAGTGGACTCTTTCTGAAAAGCTGCTCCACATCAGGCTTATACTTGCTCTCACCCATGCTCAATTCTCCTTTTTATGTAGTCGAGCATTTGTTCTGTTGTTGGAACAACGCCTTCGAGAATTATCACTCTCAGGTCTTTCTCATCAAGCGGCTTTTCAAATCTCGATAGCAGTTCATTCAAAAAAGTTTTCACCTTCGAAACATCCTTCACATGCCTTAACAAAAAGAAAATATCGTATAAGTCTCTTATCTTTCGTCTCTTTAAGTATGTAGAAACTTTTTCTATTATTAATTCCTCGGCTGTCAGGGCGTAAACTGTCAGAAGATTGCCTTCTGCTGATTCGTATTCGGCCAGCGAACCCCTGGACTTTTTGAAAATCGCCTCAAATCTCACCTGCGTTCCATTGTAATTCAATTTGGAATATATGCTGTTCTCGCTTATTTTTTTCCTTTCAACCTCAAACCCCTTCTTCTCAAAAAGCTCAAATAGCAGATTAACCCTTGCTTTGTCTTTCGCAATATACATATCGACATCCTCTGAAAACCTGTTTCCGCGATAGCATCTCCAAATGCACGTCCCGCCATGAAGCACCGAATCAAATAAAACCTCATACACTGCGCTAACAATAATGTCTTGAGCTTTCGCTATCTCTTTGTGGCTTGCTTTCTTCAGGCGCAGTATTAATGGAATCATAATGAGTCACCAAGGTTACACATATGTGTAACTTTAGTAGTTCCAATGGTCTTTTATATCTTTCGGCTTTCTTGGCTTTGTTGAAGGAGTCAAATTGTTGGTTTACTATTTTGGTGGAAGGATAGGGTTCTAGAGGGGTTGGGTAGGTTTTTCACTGTAAGTGAAATTCAAGTGGGAATCCTAAACCAAATAAAAATAGATTTTCAAAAGCCCTTTCTTCTGCAGCTTTGTAAAATCCAAAACATCAACACTGCTCTTTTTGAACGTCACCATACCTCACAGTAAAGTAAGAAGTTTTATTTAAACTTGCCGAAATCAATAGTGGGAAATGAAATTACACCTTAAGTCGCAATTCTTCATATTCTTCTTTCGTGGTTTTAATTTGTCTAAGAATCGCGCTGATTAAACCGATGCCTAAATCTTCATTTGCATGAACTGGAACAACTGTGCGGCGGCCATCTGAATGCTTGAAACGAACATGGCTGCCTTTTGCATGAATCGCTTGGAAACCAAGATTTTCTAAAATCTTGCACATTTTCTTTCCAGAAATTGGAACAAGCTTAGTCATTGTGAGATTTCAACACGTTGAATGCCAATAAACTTTAATGGGAAAACCTCGTCTTTTTCAGATTCAAGGCACAGCTCAATAGCTTCTTTAATTCTCTCGAGAACTTGTGCAATTGTTTTGCCTTGAGTATAACATCCCTGAATTTCCGGCACCGTCGCTACATACAATCCTTCTTCATCCTGCTCTATCAGCACAGTAAAGTCTTTCACTTTTCTTTCCATATTTTTTTGTCGTGTTGCAAGCTTAAATAATTTGTGGTTTCGCCATAAAAAGAACTTTCAACAATCCTTTCTTCTGCAGCTTCGTAAAATCCAAAACATCAACACTGCTCTTTTTGAACGTTACCATATTAAATACAAATAATAAAACAAGAAGTTTTATTTAAAGTTATTGAAAATTCACAACCTTTTAAATTTAAGGAGCTGGTGGCGCACAAGTACAATCAGAATTACAATAAAAGGAAACTGTACAATCACTACTTGACCCACCGGAAGGTCCGGCATCACATTCTTCACTTCCAACAACTAATAAGTCTCCACAGATTCCATTACATGCTGCGCCAGGAGTAGGACAAGTCCAACCCGTTTGAATCGTACAAGTTGCTGAACATCCATCCCCCGTAACAGTATTACCATCATCGCATAATTCCCCTAAAGAAGTTTCCAAAATTCCATTTCCACAGTTTGCTTCAGCATTATCAGCTGGACCAGAACATCCAGTATCATCTTGGTCAACAGCCGAATCCACATCGTTATCAGTTCCATCGCCACATTGGGTTGTACCTAATTCGCTATTGTCAGAAGTGCTCGTACAACCATAATCTAACAAGTCTGTTTCCCCATCGGCATCATCGTCAATTCCATTATCGCACAAAAGTGCAGCGGGTGGCGCACTCCCAACAGGCGTACAAGCAATCTTACTAGAAACTTGAGGGCAGGTAAACTCTTTCCCATCTTCGGTTGTGATAGACGCACCAGCTTCCAAACCGGTCGGCTTCAAATCACTATAGCCATCATTGGTTATAACCGCATCCAGTTGTGTAGCAAAATTATGAGTAGAAAGTAATCCGATGCTCACGGCATCTTCTATTTCAGTAGTCTCGTCCGCCCCCTCGCCCAAAGTCAAAACAGCCTTCATACTTTTAACATCTTCCCCACCAGAATGCTTCAGAATAATATTAGTCAATGTATAACCAGTACCATCATAAGTATACTCACACTTCACTGGAGTAATGTCTGCGCTCAAGCACAAGTCATTATTAGAAATGCTAGCCCCGCTCTGCCTAAGAGCCAGGCTGATAAATCCCCAGACAATCGCGACAGCAGCTAAAGCAAGAAGTATAATTAACACGGTAGAAACGATATCACTCAACCCTTTTTTGCACTGCATGACAATTAAAATCTAAAAGAGTATATAAACTTTTTGCAAATTGAAAATTTGAAAACAAAATAAAAGTTCAAACTTCAATAGCAATTAACATAAATAACAAATTAAATAGACATCCACAACCCCAAGGTTTTGGGGAGGTGGTTATATATTTTAGACGAAACGAAGGCGAGCGAAGCTCGCCAAATTATCAAGACTGAAACCCATCAAAATACAGTCCAATAAGGGGGGTGGGCACAAACAATTAGAAAAGAATTTCCAGCAAAATAAAAAACAAATAATAAAATGCCTTAGTCTGCCAAAAGATAGATGACCCACAATCTAACAGTTTGGGCGAGCAGGTGGTTATATATTTTCTTAGACAAATGTATCAAACAAAATTAAAATTGTAAAAATTTATTCACGACGCGGCAGTCAGATTCACAAGATTATCTATTCAATTATCTTCCGCCAGGGTAAAGGTATGATAACTTTCGGTGGTGGCGAGCGTGTCACGCGACGAGTATTTTAATAGCATATTTCGCGCGTGACCGCGAGAAGGGATTAGTTCCATAAAATTCCCAGAATACCCAAAAACAGCACAACCTTTAAAAACCAACTTTTTCTCATCCCCCGATGGCAAAGGTTAGAATCAAATTGAATAGCATCGAAATCGCTCCAATAAATCAAGTGATTGAATCAATTAGAGAAATCACTCAAAGAGCAGGCGTTGTAATGCGCGGCCCGATACCATTGCCGACGAGAAAATTAAAAGTCACGACTAGAAAATCGCCTTGCGGCGCAGGCACTGCAACATTCGACCGCTTTGAAATGCGGGTCCACCGAAGAATAATCGACATCCCGGCAGAAGACAGAATTCTTCATCCAATTATGAAACTTCAAATTCCAAGAAGTGTTCAAATCAAGATTGAGATGAAAGATTAATTTTATTTCTAAAAACAATAAACCAGTCTTCTAAGAGTTATTAATCACCAACCAAACATTATAATTACAAGTCAGTCTGGCGGGATTGGATGATAATTTTTCGGTGGGAAGTGGCAGTTTAATAATTTCTTAGCTAACAATATTAGTCTGCAAAGAAGCCTGTTCCCAAGACGGTCTGGTGGGGTTGGTAACATATTGTTCGGGCGGGGACTGGGTGGTAAGTTATATTCACAAGACGGACCGGGTTGGTAACATATTTTCTGAGCGAAGCGAAATCGTTGTTAAACCAAATCTCCCAGAACAACAAAAGCTTTATACTCACCATCCGTATATATTAGGTCTAAGATGAACTGGCATTATTTTTTTAATGGACAAGAAGTCCACGATGGAATTGTACAAGTGCAGCCGACATTAAGAGAAGGCGGAGTCATCAAATACGTTCCGTTAATAATCGGCAACGGAGACGTCCGAGAGACTGACCCTGACAACAAAAAAAGATTACCAAGAATTGTAAGAAGAACAATAGATGAGGCGGCAAATGATATTTATTCTTGGGCTGCGGCTAATGGTTATCATCTCAAACAGACAGACTAACCCAACAATCTTTAAATAATTTGATTACAAGAAAGTTCCATGGAAAAAATAGGTGTAAAAATAAAGCTCCTTCATCCTGAAGCCAAGATGCCGGTTTACGCAACAGAAGGTTCTGCTGGATTTGATATTTACGCAATAGAAAATGTTTCAGTCCAGCCAAACGAAGTAAAAATGATTCCTACAGGTTTAAGTTTTGAACTGCCTCAAGGTTTTCATCTTCAGGTTTGGGACAGAAGCGGCAAAGCAAAAGTTGGAATGCATCATTTTGCAGGCATCCTCGATTCAGACTACCGCGGCGAACTAAAAATTCTTTTGTACAATTCAACAAACCAGCCCCACAATATAGAAAAAGGCGACAGAATGGTTCAAGCCCTGATTCTTCCAATCTACCAGGCAGAATTTTCTCAAGTCAAAGAGCTATCTCAAACAATTCGGGGAACTGGAGGATTCCATTCGACAGGAAAGAAATAATGGTTTCAGATGAATATGTAAAAAAGTTAGAGGAAATGAGTTGGCCTCAGGAATTCCACGAGAAGCTTCACTTAGGAAACTTGAAAAGCAATATCGGAATCGCGACTCTTTGGACATTCAAAGAAACGGTATTCGAAAAGCTCGACTTGAATAATTATGCAATAGTCGGGCAATATTACGACAGAAAAAACGCTCTCGAACCTTTCATTCGCAACTGTCTCGCTAATCCAAACATTAGATACATAATTTTAGTAGGCAACGACAAAGCAAATAGCCGGGAAGTCTTAGTCAGCTTTTTTGAAAAAGGAATAGCCAACGGAAAAGTAATCGGAACAGACACTCTAATCCCTAGAGGAATCCCCGAAGAAGACATTGAAAATTTAAGGGCAAACGTAAAACTCATTGACATAGTCGGCAGGGTGAAAGACCAAAACAGCGCAGATGAATACGCTTCAGTCATTAACGAAATCATTTCGGGATTATCTCAACTGGAACCATACGCCGAACCAAAATTATACGACAAACCAGTTCTAGATACAGATAATTTTCCAGCCGAAAGATCGGGCTTTCTCATCAGAGACGACCACGTCGGAAATGCGTGGCTAAAATTATTGCACGAAATATACAGTTACGGTAAAATAACCAAGATGAAAACCACTGACTCAACACAGGTTAGAGAATGCGTCAACTTAGTAACCGTCGTAGAAAAAGAAGACCCAGACCAGCCGAAAATGGAGCCCTACTTCAGGTTCACAGAGAATTATCTAAAAGAATATTACGACGAAATTTGCACAGACAAAATACCCGAAGGAACGATTTACACTTATGGCTCGCGATTCAGGGCATGGGATGCTGCAACCGGAAAAAAAATAGACCAAATCGCTGACATGATAGAATACTTGAAAAAGGACACATACAGAAAATCAGCAGTTGCAATCACATGGATTGTCGAAGACGAATTAACTCGCCGCTATCTCAACAAAGACAAAAACAGTCCTTGCATAAACTTAATCCAGCCGAACATTCAGGACGGGGTTCTGCACTTGACAGTTTACATCCGCAGCAACGACATGTTCCGTGCCTGGCCGCTGAACGCATTCGGCTTGAGAAAACTGCAAAAAATAATCGCAGAAGGCCTGGGCGTCGACATGGGCGCACTAACAACAATTTCCTGCAGCGCCCATATTTACCAAGATTGTTGGGAAGAAGTAAAAGAACTTCTGAAACAATATCACAAAGGAACCAACTGTTTCTTCGATACCAGGGGATATTACATAATTTCTCTTCGGCAAGGCAAAATAAAAGTCCAGCATTCTTCTCCAGACTCGCAGCTGCTCAAAGAATACGAAGGCACTTCTGCTCGTGAAGTAAACGACATGATAAATTCATCTCATCACACAAAGGACCATTATCACGCATCTTATCTCGGCGAAGAACTGATGAAAGCAGAAATTGCGCTAAAGGCCGGAATGGAATACACGCAGGATATGCAGCTAAAACTTGAGAGCGCCAGCGTCGCTAGCTCTGGCGATTCCTGTTCAACAACTGGAGAAAACATCTGCTGATGAAAAGAGGCCACGATTATCCCGGATTGTTGATAAGTTTTGAAGGCGGCGAAGGTTCCGGCAAAAGCACCCAGATAAAATTATTACAAGAATATCTTTCACAACAAGGTTACGTTATCTCAAGAGGAAGGTGTTCGGGAGGAACCCCAATTGGTGAGCGCATTCGCGAAATACTTCAAAACCCAAAAATAGAAGACTTAAACGAAAGAACAGAGCTATTACTTTTCATTGGCTCAAGGGCAGAATCAGTTGCAAAAATAGTCTTGCCGACTCTGAAAAGCGGAGGGATTTGCCTGCACGATAGATTCAGAGAATCATCTATTGCTTACCAAGGACATGGTAGGGAATTATCATTCCACGAAAGAGTAAGAGAAGGCTATATCAAGATGGCACAGGAAGAGCCGGATAGAATAAAAGTAATACCTTTTCAAAAAGATAAAATAGGAGAAATGCAAAACCAAATCAGAAAAGCAGTAGACCAATACATCGCTCACTTCCAATTAAGAGACAAATTAATTAGAGCAAATCCCTAATTATTTACAAACCTGAAACAAAAAAGACAATTCACAAGTCAGCCCTTTCTCGCTCTTCTCGGTTTGGGCGAGCATGGTACACGAGCGCAGAAGTTAATAAATATCGAGTGTGCCTGCGAGCAGAGCATGGTACACGAGCGCAGAAGTTAGTAAATATCGAGTGTGCCTGCGAGCAGAGCATGGTACACGAGCGCAGAAGTTAGTAAATATCGAGTGTGCCTGCGAGCAGAGCATGTTACGCATCACCAATAATTATAGATTAAGATGCGTGGCTGCGAGAAGGCGGTAATATATCTTAGGCGAGCGCAGCAAGCCAAATAATTTAAGCTATATTTTTAATCAATTAATCACAAAAACATTTTCTATCAAAGTGATAATAATTAATCCCTGCAGATTTAAGCTATTTTTTAGTTAAATAATATTATTCTTCCAGCAGCACCGCAGCCGCAATTACCGTAGTCCACATCCCGTCCTTGTTTCCTTCGGCAGATTGGGTATTTTCTGTCGTCTTCAAAATCTGCCCGCTTGCTTTGTAAACCTGCTCTCTTTCATCCCATGCGGTATTGCTGTCAAATTCAATTCCGAGAGTCGTGGCAAGCATTGTCGCTGCCAAATCCTCTGCGTAATCGCCCGCTTTCTTCGCAGTCTCACCATAAGCGTGATGCTCTGACAAATATCCATACTGATTGGAATTATCCTTTGGAACAGCCAAGCCAATAGAGGCGCACACCAGTCTGTTCGGCTCGCTTGTCTCGACTCTTGCCATCACGCAGAAAGTAATCTGCCCCGGTTTCAAACTTTTCAGCCCTTCTTCCTTAGAAACAATCCTGCACCCTGGAGGCAAAATCGAAGAAACATAAACAAGATTGCACTTTTCAATTCCGGCACTCCTCAACGCCGCTTCAAACGACGCCAGATAAATGAAAGATAGAATAAATCTTTTTAAAACTTTCCCCAATTTTAACTTTATTAAAAAATCAAATTAATTGAAAAACTGCTAGAAAATACCTGTTCGCAAATCAGACCAAATAATTTTGTATCTGCCTGAAGCAAATAATACAGCAAACAACAGGCGACCCACAATCCTCGACCCGACGAAGTAGGTTGCTAATTTTCGGTGGTGGCGAGCGTGTTACGCGACGAGTATTTTAATAAGGTATTTCGCGCGTAACCGCGAGAAGGGGAGTGGCAGCGTAGCAACAAGCGAAGCGAAGTTGCCAATAATCAAGACTCACAACCGTAAAAATAGCGAGTCCAATTTCAGAAGGGAACGAGTAATCGCGAGTAAAACAATTCACAAAAAAATGGTGATTAGCTAAATTCCGCACTAATAATGTCCAAATAAGTCACAGGACTGTTAGATTCATTTCAATAATTATTAAATAACATCGATAAACCTTAGATATTAATATCTATCTTAACATTTATTACCTTAAGTTCGCATTTCTGCTGTCTGACACCTTTTGGATATTTTATCGTCATTATATTGTTTAAAATTGGTCCGTTAAATGTCTAATCACCAAAAGATTTTACAGAGACCCAATAAATTTTTAAACACCTGGTTCCTGAAACAAGTATGAGGTGGGATTTCTTAGTTCTGGGCGCAACAGGAATGCAAGGCAAAATAACTTCTAGAGACCTTCTAACAAACGGTTATTCCGTCCTGCTTTGCGGAAGAGACAAATCTCGAATCGAACATTTATTAGAGAATTACAAAAAAACAAAATTTGAATACGTAGAACTGAGAAATATAAAAGAAACAATAGATACAATAAAAAAATCCGGAGCAAACATCGTCGTGAACTGTGCAGAAGGTGACTGGAACATTAATGTCTTAGATGCTTGCATCAAAGCAGGCGTTCACTTAATAGACCTTGGCTCAGACATTCCAATGACAAAGGACCAGCTTAAGAAAGATAGGGAACTAAAAAAGAAAGGCTTGATTCATATTACGGGCTCTGGCTCAGTTCCGGGAATAGGCAATGTCATGTTACGTTATGCTGCAGCAAAATTCGACAAAATCGATGAAGTCGATGTTGGCTTTGCGTGGGATTCAAACATCAAGAAATTCGTAGTTCCATTTTCAATCCAGAGTATTCTCGAAGAATTCACTGCTCCGGCTCCGTTCGTTTGGCACAAACACATTAAAAAAATTATGCCTTTCAATTCATTAGTAAGAGTTCATCATCGTGCAATTGAAGAAGAAAACCAATTCACCTGCGGCCATCACCCGGAAACACTCACATTTTACAATTTCTGTAAAGACAAAGGCATAAAAAACGTAAAATTCTTCGCAGGCTTTCCAGACCACTCATTCGCAATGCTTGAAAATATGGTCGAATTAGGTTTGTCAAGTAAAAAAGAGATATATTTTCAAGGCAGAAAAATAAAGCCAGTAGAATTCTTAACGGAAACTCTCAAGACTCTTGAAATTCCTAAAGGCTATGAAGAGAAAGAAAATCTTTGGGTGGAAATTCGAGGTGGCAAGAAAAAAATATTAATGGAATGCATAGTTCCAACACTAAAGGGCTGGGAAGATGCTGCATGCAACATTGACACAGGAATGCCTGCAAGTATCATGGCTCAAATGATTCTGCGTAAAGAGATTACAACTCCAGGAGCATTCGCCCCAGAACAAATAGTGCCCTGCGAACCATTCTTCAAGGAACTAAGAAAAAGAAAGATGGAAGTTCTAGA
The DNA here is from genome assembly GCA_018304105.1 of Candidatus Pacearchaeota archaeon. Lineage (GTDB taxonomy): Archaea > Nanobdellota > Nanobdellia > Pacearchaeales > GW2011-AR1 > UBA73. The sequence continues at coordinate 13,722 of JAGVWX010000003.1, forward strand.
AAACGACAAAGTAATTAATTAACACTAAACCTTTAAAACCATTCAATAATAATCTCTTGTATAGCCCCGATAGCGCAAAGCAAACTTTCAGTTTTCATTCGTTCGCCTGCTTGCGCATCCAAACGAGTGGTCACCGCATGAGATTGGAAAGATAGGTTATACTCTTAATAATACTTAGCGCGTAATTTTCTAGATTTTAAAGCCGTAAGATTTAAATAACTGTTATACATGTATAACTCATGGAAAAAACAATTGTTAGAGTTAAGAGATGGGGAAATTCATTTGGTATAGTCTTACCTAAAACAGTGATAGATAATCAGCAACTCAAAGAAGGGACAGAAATAGAAGTGTTAGTTCAAGCAAAAAATAAAACGAAAGTAAAAGATGTTTTTGGTATTATGAAAGGAAAAATAAAAAGAGATACTGAAAGTTTACTCAAAGAGGTTGATAGAGATTTTGAAGGCTAATGGTCGGATATTATTTTGATACCTATGCTATAATTGAACTTCTTGAAGGAAACCCTCTTTATGAATTTGCCAAGGGAGATACGATAATCACAAGCACTATGAATCTTGCCGAACTTTATTATTCATTATTACTTGAAAATGGAAAAGACAATGCAGATTCAATTCTAGAGAAATTAAACTTTGAATTTTTAGAGATAACTTCTGAAATTGCAACATCCTCTTCTTTTTTTAGATTTAGAAATAAAAAAGCAAAATTATCCTATATTGACTGTGTTGGTTACAACTTAGCAAAGAAGAACAATCTTCTTTTTTTGACAGGTGATAAAGAGTTCGAAAGTTTTGATAATGTCAAGTTTGTTAAGTAGTCGTGATTGGAAAGAAAGGTTACACTTTTGCAACACTGCGCAATTTATAAAAAGGAGCAAATATTAAATTCTGAATGAAGCCATTGATAAGATTAATCATTATGCAAATAATCTTAATTGTCTTTTTCATTACGTTCTTCATTTATTTTCCAATTGACCTAACTGGAAAAATTATTATGCTAGTATCTGCAGTTTTAATGGATATTCTTGTATTATTCTATTTTTTTAAATATGGCAAATCATTTGATTTGTTAACTGGAGTCGCAAGACCATTGGAATAAAAAATTGAAAATTTCCATTAAAAACCTTTAAAACCCTAATTTTCCAATCAACACTGTGCCCTTGGCAAGCCCACATGGCGCAGTGGTTACCGCGTGAGATTGGAAATCTCATTTCCGCAAGGATTCGCAGGTTCAAGTCCTGCTGTGGGCGTTTTGAGCTGCAAGTTCAATGTCAGCAGGATTGTGCCTGAGGCAAACAAGATTCACGAAGTGAATCCAATTTAAGTTTTTGATGTGCCCAAACTTTTTTCTAAAAAGTCTAGGCTTCAAGTCCTGCTGTGGGCGTTTTATAAAAATTAAGTTAGCTTCTAAAATTCCATAAATTAATGCTGCTCAAGTTGGCCATCTTAATATTTAATTAGGCGAGCTGGCTGCCTCATGAGCGAAGCGAATGATCTAGTTTCTTGCGAGCCACATAATTGAAGCTATTTCAGAATATAAATTAAACCAATTCTCCAAAAGTCAAGCAAGAAAAAACAAAAAAAGAAAATATTTTAGTATTCATTATTGTCGAGATCCCATCCGTAGACATACTGGAGATTTTGAGACGCTTTCCTGTTTGCGTTCTTCAAATACTGAAGAAGAAACAATTCTTCAGGTTCAAGTATTTGCTCTCTCAAAAGCTCTTGTTCTTCTCTTTCAAGGACCTGTTGTGTTATGTTAGCCATTTGTTACCTCCAAAAAACCCAAGGAACTTTCTTTTAAATCAATCAAGAAGGTATAGTCTGAAAGACAAGTCCGTATTATAAGTTCATAAAATTTAAAAAGGAAAATTAAGGCATAATAATATAGAAGTTTATAACCCCGGTTTTCAAAATATCAATAAACTTTAATTTCAAATGCATTAATGCTTGGCAAAAGTTTTATCATTAATCATTGTCGTTATTATAATTAAGTAATTTATTTACTATTTAGTTTTCAACCGTGAATAAGGAGCCATCTCCATCAAAGGAATCCTGAAAGTAAAAGTCGAATTCAAAACAAACAAGATTGCCCCCTCGATAATTGCTACAATAATTCTTGACAGAGAATAATGCAGCCCGGCTATGTCTACAAAAATCCACATCAAAGAAATCGTAAAGAAAAAGCCGATAATTCCAAAAGCCAAAAACAGAACATAACCGACCGCAACATGCCTTTTTGTTTCCTTAAAACCCCATTTCCAGTTAATAAAATAATTTATAGTCGTAGAAACTGTGTAAGAAAACCCAACAGAAACTAAATAGTAAACCCCAAAAAATTCTGTCAGGAAACCCAGAAGAAACAAATCCAGCAAAAGTGTGCTGCTGCTTGCGACAAGGTATCTGATAAACCTCGTCAAAACCGCCGGCGCAGCACCGCCAAGAGAAGTGACACTATCCAAAAAATTGACCAAGCTAGAAAAGAAATTCCTTTTCATATAAAGAAAAGCACAATCATATATTTATTACTATCTAAACCGTCGGAAATGAAGTCTGTCGCGAAATCTTAAAAACAAAAGAACAATAACCCCGAGTATCCCAATAACAACAACGATCGTAACAAAAATCAAGTCATATCTAAGAGTTTCTTCATCTCTTCCGATGTTCACATCCGTATCACAGGTTCTTTCTGTCCCCGGTTTGTTTTCTTCACTACCGCAAACTTTGAGGTCTTCACAAACTCTCGTCATCGTTCCGTTCGCGCACTCGCTCCAAGAACTGCATTGCCACAGTTCAGAACAACT
>JAGVWX010000004.1 GCA_018304105.1 Candidatus Pacearchaeota archaeon
GAAAAAGCAGGAATAAACTTGAAACTTGGGAGAAATAAATTGTTAGAACTAATCAGATTTGTTGGAGAAAAACTGACGTGACGAGAAATATCCTGTATCCTAGTAAACCAATAAAATCTAAAAACCCATTGTTCCTTCCAACAAAAATATCCCTAAATAAAAAAGATGAAATACGAATACGCCCCAGACTTGCAGCAAAAAATGGTTGAAATAGTCAACTCTCTCGGCATGAGTCACATCAAAACCGACAGAGTTAGATGTTTCCGCAGCCGCGGCTCAAGCACAAAGCGCACAATCGCAAGATGCCACGCCCTCGGCAAGCTCATGCAGCACGCAATGGGCACAAAAGCATTTTACGCAATAGAATTCCTCGAGCTATTTGAAAAGATGTCAAAAAAAGACCAGGAAAAAACAATAATCCACGAGCTTCTCCACATTCCAAAAACTTTCGGCGGCGGCTTCCGCCAGCACGACTTCGTCTGCGAAGAAAACGTAGAGCTCCTTCATAAAAAATTCGAAAATCTTAATCAAACCAGAAGCAATTGGTTCAATTGAACTCTTAAAACCATCAACATCTCATATATGACACAAAAATTCTAATCATAAAAACATTTAGCTGGATATCGTTATTAATTATCGTCGTTACCATACAATAATTAAGCTATTTTAGTTAATCTCTGCTAAATAGCAGCAAAATAATAGATAACCCGCCCCCTCTTGCCTGAAAGAGTTGGTTCATTGTCTCCCAGATAATAATTTACAAGAAACTTAGCAAAATTCAAAGAGAATTAAACTTATAAACTATAAAACCATAATTCAAGCATGAAAAAAAGAGGCATGAAGTTCGTATTCTTAATTACGGTATTATTCTTAATCGCCTTGGCGGCAATTTATTTTTCCATTCCACGAATTTATTTTAGCCCCGACGACGGCACAACATCAACACGTTCATTTGTCGCAAACTCATTAGTAGGAAACGAAATAAACAAGCCAATTACTGTAAACCTCGCGATAGATTACGATCCCGCGTCGGCAACTCCGTTTATAGACATCATTCAAGCTATTCCTCAAGGATTTAATATAATATATGAAGGAATTTCAAATCCCCGCCCCGACCTTGCCGCATACTTCCCGGCAAACACAACACCCATTCAGCTTACAAAATTCTCACCAACGGATGAAAATCTTTCATACGTATTGATTCCAAATCCCGCAGTACTCTGTCCTTCCGCTCTGGGAACCTCAATCCCAATAAATACTTTGTACCTCGCGCCTCCAGAAGAACCTCGCCCAGAAAGAGGCACAGCAAGTATTTTCCTGGCGCAAAAAAACGTAACAAGAACGCTCTCAAAATCCGAAACCAACGTAAACAGAGAGATTACAGTTTACTTGCATGTCTATCCTGCATGTGAAGATTCATACACCATCACCGAAAACTTTCCCTTGGGATGGACAGTTATTGATGAGGGGGGTGGCTCTATTTCCGGCAACACTATAACTTGGAACATGCCCTCCTGCTCAGGAAGATGTGAAAGCACAGTCATCGCTTACAAGCTCAGAGCGCCGTCAATCCCCACATCAATAACGTTCTCAGGAATATACAAAATGCCCTTAGCAGACCCTAATACTATGTATTTACCATTTGCCTACTTGCAAGTTAAAAATGTTGACTGCACCGCTCCAGAAGCCTGCGCCCAGTCAGCCTGCCAAGGCGAATATTGCAACGCCCAGCAAACAGCAACTTGCTCTGGAGGAGACTGCGTTCCAAACTCTTGCGGCCTCCAAGCAGGCCATTACTGCGGTTCTTCATGCCAGCCCGGAGATGTTCAAACAACTAACTTCGCTTGCACTTCCGGCGTCTGCTGCCAACACACCCCTCCTCAAACTTGCGAGCAAGCAGGTGGCTACTGCGTCGACAATCCAGGGATGCTATGTCCTCCTGGATTAAACAGGCAAGTCAACTTTGATTCAACATGCAACGGCGGAGAACTCCCATTAGAAGGAAATTATCCGATATGCTGCAGTGCAAACGCAATAGTAGAATGCTCTACCACGCCAGACTGCGGAACAACAGATTGCAGCTCTCTTACCACAGAATGCAGAACTTATTCTGATGTCTCGCAAACATGCTCTAACGGTATTTGTGTGGGAATTTGCAATGGCTATTCGAACGATCCTCTTAGAACTTCCTGTAATTCAGGAGCAGGAGCATGTGATGGAAACGGAAACTGCGCAGTTTGCGGCGGTGACGGACAGCTTTGTTGTGCAGGTTCAACAATAAACGTTCAATGCCCGGATGTAAGCGTACCTGCTAGTGCATACTGCGAAGCCGGCACAAATCTATGCAGGCCGGGACCAGCCGATTGCTATACCGACTTCGATTGCGGAACAACAAGCTGTCTGAATCCACCAACATGCAAGTATTACACAAGCAGCAGCATTCAGAATATCTGTTCTGCGGGAAGCTGCATTTTTGGTAATTGTGCCCCATTGTTGGCAAACTCAGATGCAGGAACTTCCTGCAATTCAGGAACAGGAACATGTGATGGAAATGGAAATTGCGTACTTCTTCCAACATGGACTTTAACAACAGGCATTAATCCAATTATTCCGGGGGGCTCTTTCTCTGGGGGGAACGTTATGGGCGGAACGATTGACGTTCCAACGCAAACCTATGTAAGCGGAACTATGGTTAAAATTACTCCAACTGTCGAAAATAGCAATTTTGAATTTTCTTCCTGGACTCTTGATGATCCATCTTCAGAAACTGTAAATCCTGCAGACAACTCTTTAACTGTTAATATGAGCAATAACCACAATGTAAAAGCAAACTTTAGGGTTGTCTCAACCAAAAAGATTATTGAAGTTAGAATTCGGGGAAGCAGTGCGCCTAACAATGTAGCAACATTTGCTTTGAATCCCGCCCCAACAGGCGTAAATGTTCCTGGCGGAGACATTCTAGCAGGAATATATTTGAACAGCCAATCTGTCCAGGTGTCTGTTTCTAATGTTAATCCTAGTTTTACCTTTTCCGGATGGTATGACGGAAATACCTTTGTTTCGTCGCAAACCACTTATACTATTCCTTCTGGTATTGGCAATCATAACCTTTTAGCTCAGTTTGACCTGTCTGCTCCGGCCCCGTAAGTATTTCTTTTCATTTTAAAATTCAACTGTTCTCACAAATGTTCTAAATCAATTCACCACGCAAAAGTAATTTCAAATTAAAAAGGGCTTTGTTAAAAAAGTCAAACTATTGGTTTACTATCTTGGTTGGGGGGTGGTGGTTCTGGAGGTTAGGGCGAGCATGTTACGCGAGGTAATCCGCAGATAATTTACGAGCGTGGCTGCGAGCGAGCGCGTTACATGCCACCATATTTCAATAATTTAGGCATGTGACCGCGAGTAGGACTTTTCACTGAAAGTGAAAAAGTTGTGGGAATTCATAAACCAACCAAGAAGTTAGAATTGTTTGCAATAAATAGTTCGATTTGCGCAAGATATTAATTACAAATCGAAACTATCTGGGTGCAAACAATTCAATAAGAATTCCAATAAGCCCTAAAAAACAACAAACCATATAAATGGAAGTCATCTTGAAAAACCATGGATTTGTCTGGAGTTAAGCAAAGGCAGAAGCAGAAAGAGGACATCGTTCTAGAAGCAAAAAACTTTTTCAATGCTTACAAAAAAGAAATAGGAGAATCTGTCAGAAAAGAAGAAGGCATTGTAAAACTAGACTTCAACAAATTGCAGGAGTTCTCAACAATCCTCGCAGACAATATTTTAGACCTTCCAGAAGAAACAATTGCCTTGCTTGAAATCGCACTTGAAGAATCAGAATTCCTTTCGGAGAAAAAACCTCGCGTCAGAGTCACGGAGCTTCCAAAAAGCTGCTTCCTTCCCATAAGGGCGATTAGGGCAAAACACCTTGACAAAATCCTAACTGTTGAAGGAATAATCCGCCAAGCTTCAGAAGTCAGGCCCCAGGTGGTAAACGCAAGATTCGAATGCCCAAACTGCGGCGCAATCCTTTCAGTCCTCCAGATAGAAAGAAAATTCCAAGACCCGTCAAGATGCTCGTGCGGCTGGAAAGGCAACTTCAAGTTATTGAGCAAAGAAATGGTCGACGCCCAAAGATTAGTTATCGAAGAATCTCCGGACACTCTCGAAGGCGGCGAACAGCCAAGAAGAATTAATGTTTTCCTAAAAGAAGACCTCGTAGATTTAAGAATGGAAAAGCGCACAACTCCTGGAAGCAGAATAAAAATCCACGGAATTCTAAAAGAAATTCCCGTACCATTGCAAACCGGCTCAATTTCAACAAGATTCGATATCGCAATAGAAGCTAACAACGTAATTTCCATGGAAGAAACTTACGATGAAATAGAAATGAGCGAAGAAGACGAAAAACAAATCCTCGAAATAGCCGCAGACCCAAAAGCCTTCGAAAGATTATCAAAAAGCATCGCATCAAGCATTTATGGTTTCGAAAAAATCAAAGAGGCAGTTTTGCTTCAATTATTCGGTGGAATAAAAAAGAAAAAATCAGATGGCGGCTCGACCCGTGGCGACATTCACGTTCTCCTCGTTGGCGATCCAGGAGTTGCAAAATCAGTTCTCTTAAAATACGTCTCAACTATCGCTCCAAAAGGCAGGTACGTTTCCGGAAAAGCCGCTTCCGCAGCAGGCCTTACCGCAGCAGTCATAAAAGACGAATTCCTTAGAGGCTGGTCTCTTGAAGGCGGAGCCATGGTCCTTTCAAACAAAGGCGTAGTCTGTATTGATGAAATTGAAAAGATGGACGAGCACGACCGTTCAACAATGCATGAAGCGATGGAACAGCAAACCGTTACAGTCTCAAAAGCAAACATCCAGGCAACGTTAAGAGCAGAAACGACAGTCCTCGCTGCAGGAAACCCAAAAATGGGGAGATTTGACCCTTACACCCCAATTCCCCAGCAGATTGACATTTCTCCCGCACTGCTCTCCAGATTCGACGTCATTTTCATAATTCGCGACTTGCCAAATAAAAAACAGGACGAGGCAATCGCAACCCAAGTCCTTGAAGAGCACAAGCAGGAAGTTATAAGAGATGTCATCGATGCAAAACTCCTAAGAAAATACATTGCTTACGCCAGGCAAAAATTCAAGCCAAAGCTGACAGACGAAGCAATAGAAGAGATAAAAGATTTTTATGTTCGGTTAAGAAACCAATCAACTCAAATCAAAGACTCTGACATAAAACCCATTCCGATAACTGCGAGGCAATTAGAAGGAATCGTACGACTAAGTGAAGCCCATGCGAAAATACGGCTAAGCAGCAAAGTAGAAAGAACAGATGCAAAAAAAGCAATTGAACTGCTAAGAACATCACTCGTTCAGGTCGGCTACGACGAAGAAACAAAATCTTTCGACATAGACAGAATGACAACCGGCATCACCTCATCAAAAAGAGGCAAGATAATAATGGTAAAAGAAATTCTCTCACAATTAGAATCCAGGTTAGGCAAACTCATCCCATTGGAAGAACTTGAAAAAGCAATACAGGATAAAGTTACCGAGGCAGAACTCGAAGAAGCTCTTGACCAATTGTCAAAGGCCGGAGACATTTTCAAGCCAAAGAAGGGATATATCCAAAGAATTTAATGTAAACAAAAAGCTTATAACTGTAAAGCGATTAAGAAAAATATGGCAGAAAAATATAAAGTTCACTATGACAAGGAACATGACCGGCTGATGGTTGCCGGAAAATCAGATTCAGACATCATGACAGGCAGCGTAAGGATTCTGAATGTGGTATTAGATTTCAATACCAAAAACCAAGTCGTAAATGCAGAGCTGCTTCATGCTTCAGAATATTTAGATTCTTTAAGCATAGACTCTGAAATTCTAAATAAGATAACAACTGGAAATTTGGTTTTTAGACAATTAAGAAACGGATATGAAATTATTTTCGTCTTAAAAATTAAGAACGAGACTATTGCAATCCCTTACAATGTACATCTGCCGAATCAAAAACAAATAGTTAATTCTTCCCAAGTCTTTTAGCCAAGTTTCTCCTATATTCGATGGCGTGGATAATTTCTATTTTATCTTTTTTAGGGCACATCGCTATTGAAAATGTGATGTTGTTGCTTAAGTGATAAAATAATTCGTAACCAATGTCTCCAAATCTTAATTTTTCTTTTTCAATTGCAAATACTTTATCAAATTGTGGAAAAATCTCCAGAACTCTCCTGTGCTCAATGCCCCTTTCTGCCAATCTTATTTGATAATATTTAGTAAAAATAAGTTTCTTACCTTTGATTTTTTCTTCTATTATCTCGAGGATATCTCTTTTGTCTTTGATAAGCCAAGCCACGATTCACTTTAGTTATTGAACTTTAAAAAATTGACGAAGAAATGTTTCAACCAGTCCGTCTCGCAATCCCTTGGCTCTCGAATAATCTTTCAGTCGGAAACAAGACTGCAACACTTTCTACTTTGTCTGGCTTTAGATAATGTCCTATAAGAACTTCAGCATCGAGAGGGCTTCCTCCTAAAGAAATCAATTCTCCCCGATTAAGCCCGCATATACCTACTTTATTGTATGCTCTAAAAATCTCCTCAATAACCGGTCCAGTGTTATGCCTTCCCGTATCTTTTAAGGCTTTGGCGCCAGAAAATGTTTTAACCTCATAAAGTCCAGAGAACTCTCTTGTTCTATCGTTAATATATCCTACCGTCAGCCCGCTTCCAGCTACAGCAATATCTACAATCATTACTTCGTCTCTTGTTTCTTCCGGACCATTCATACCAATTCGGTTTCTTTACTGTTTAAAAATGCACCGCCTTGAGAAAATCGTATAAACAGCCTAAACAAAACGTTTAAATATTTGCACATATTGCAAATAATACAATGGTAAACATAACTCTGTCAATACCCGAAGAATTAAAGAAAGAAATGGAAATGTTTCCGGAGATAAATTGGAGCGTTTTATTCAGAGAAGCAATCAAAAAAAGGATAATGTTATTGAAAAAAATAAAAGAGTTTACTAAGGACAGCGAACTTACAGAAGAGGATGCCATTAGAATCGGACGAGAAATAAACAAAGAGGCTGCTAAGAAATACAAAAAAGAAAAATGAAAATTGTCTTAGATGCTAATATTCTCATTTCTTCATTGATAAAGCAGGGTAAATCGGCTGAATTACTGTTAAATTTATATTTCAATATTTTCATTCCGGAATTCATTTTTACAGAATTTGAGAAACATAAGAGTGAGATTATTGAGAAGACTCATAGAAATTCTGAAGAATTTTGGGATATTTATTCCCAAATAAGGGAAATAACAACTATCGTCCCTGTAAAAGAATTTGAGGAATATTTGGAAGAAGCTAAAAGAATTTGTCCTGATGAAAACGACGTGCCATATTTTGCTCTGGCTTTGAAATTAAAGTGCGGGATTTGGAGCAATGACAAGAAACTGAAAGAACAAAACGAAATCAGGATTTATACAACCGAAGAATTAGCTAAGGAATTTGAAGCTTAGAATGTCGCTTTGTTAATAAAAAACTCTCCAAACAATTATAATCCTGAAAGAATTTTATCGGAAGCGGTTGGATAATATGCGGGCGAAGCGAGTCAAATAATCAAGATTCGCTTGCGAGTCCAATTCAGCAAACTGCATCAACTAAAACCTTATAAAACTCACTTCTTTCAAAGTTAAATGAATACCCAATTGCCAACAACCCAAGAGGCGTTAAAAAGGAAGGTCGCATACAAAGTCCGCATCGGCCAAATCAACGAAGCAAAACAAAACATTGAAGGAGAACAAGGCCGATTAAGAAACATAGAGATAGACGGAAAGGAAGTCGTCAGAGTTAACCTAGTCGCCAATGTCATAGACAAATTCCTCCAGGAAGGCGAAAAAAAATACGGCAGCCTCGGATTAGACGATGCCTCTGGCCAGATAAAAGTTAAATTGTTCGGCGATGACACAAAAAAAATCGAATCATTCAACCAGGGCGACACTGTCCTCGTCATCGGCTTAGTCCGCCTATGGAATAACGAACTTTACCTCACTCCAGAAATAATAAAAAAGAAAGACCCTTCTTTCCTCCTCGTTAGAAAACTCGAAGTCGAAGCCCAAACTCCAAAAACTCTCGACCGCTCCCAAATCGCAGACCTCAAAGATAAAATCCTGACAATGGTCAAGACCGCAGAAGCCGATGGCGGCATTGACATCGAAAAAATAATCATGGAACTCAAAGAGCCACCAAACACAATCAACAACGAAATAAAGAAACTCTTGGAAGACGGCCTTTGTTACGAACCCCGCCCAGGAAAATTAAGGTATTTGGGATAATTGCTTACAAACAAATATTATTTCCCCGTTCCAGTTCCTTGCGCCCCGGAAGTCCCGGAAGCCTGTTGCAGACACTCCACCGCAACCGCGTTGATAGTATCATTCCCCGCGTACAACGGCACTTGCTGGCACGTCGCTAATTGCTGCATAAGCTGGACAACCGCCTGCTGATACCCATACTGCATTCCTTCTTGATAAACTTTCAACTTCTCCTGCTCACGAAAATCCACATACTTATCAAATGCAATATATCCCAGCGCCAAAACTAACAGCACCAGCAAAATAAACACCAGCCTTTTTTGCTCAAACTTCACCATGTAAATAATAAATAAGAGTAATATATAAAATTATCCAAAACTCAAACCCCGATAAAAAATAGAAGCCCCTTAATTATCAAAGTCTAATTAATCTTCTGCAAAAAACTGTAATCACAAATCAGTCTTAGTTAATGTTACCCCCATCATCCCAATCAATAACGATTCGTTACAATAACATATTCCAGAAAATTTAAGCTATTTCAAAACTTCCTCTAAAACTACTTCAGCTTCAACTTCTTCAACGCAAGATAAAGTGCTCCCACGATAAGAAGCCCATACACAATTATCACAAAAAGCTTATCATCAAAATTCTTCACGGCCGCTTCTATCACAAGAAAAGCTCCGGCGGGCAGTGAAACTATTTGCAATAAAAGGGCAGATATAAACAACCCAAAAACAATCAGCGCGAAACCAACAACCGCATAAATGAAAAACGTCTTCCTGTTGTACGCTTTTGTCGCGTCATCAAATTCCTTGCTGCACATATCGCAGCTCTTCAAGCTCACAGTGCATCCCTTGGCGTCGTAATCATAAACCGGCGTTCCTCTCTCATTGTAACAATTATCCGTCTGCTCCTGCAAGCTCTTTGAAAAAGTGCAATTCTGGCAGCTGCCCGTGTCAACTCCATACTTTACCGGATAAGCTCCGTTAAATGAATTCCTGCAATAGTCCTCGTATTTCGGCCCTTCATAAATATAACTCACAACAAGATTGACAAATATCGTAAGCATTATCGCTACAAAAACCCCAAGCAGAATAATCAATGCAAGATCTTTCCCGTTTCTCTTTCCATTTCTCTTTTCAGCCACATAAAATAAGAGTAATCAATATTTATAAATCCTTCTCGGGCTCTGTTGAAAAAATCAAATCATCGGTTTACTATTTTGATTAGGGGATGGTGATTCTGGGGTTAGGGCGAGCATGTTACGCAAGGTAATCCGCAGATAATTTACGAGCGTGGCTGCGAGCAGGGTTTTTCACCGAAGGTGAAATCCTTGTGGTGGCGTTTATCCTTTTTTTCTGTAAAACAGAATAATTGAAATTATTAATGAAATAATAAGCCAGAAAAGAATATCTAATATGAGATTACCTAAAATGAAGTCATAACCGCAGGATTGTCCAACTAGTCCTTGCGGGCATGTACCGCCCCCTTCTGAAAATTTTAATGGAAACCCCCAATATGAATAATCTAATACATTAATTTGAAAAATAAAAACAACAGTAGTGCTTATGACCGATAAAATAACGAAAAAAAGTAGAGTCCAAAACAGAAAAAATCTTACTTTTAAAAACCTCTTTTGCATTTTATATTAATATCTACAAAGTATATAAATTTTTACAACTTCAGAGATATTGAGAAAAACGTAGCTAAGTTAATCCTTAGGATTAAGTGATTATGGGAATCTTAAACCTAATAAAAAACAGACTTCAACAGAGTTCTTTCTTGCATTTATTTATAAACCCTACTTGTATCCGTTTTCCATGGAAGCTTATGAAAAACTACTCGACAAAGCATACAAAGAAGTAAAAGTCGTAGGAGCTTCCTCGGAAAGATTCGAACTTCCCAAAGTACAGGGCAACGTCACAGGTAACAATACTTTCATAACAAACTTCGCCCAAATAGCTGACAGCCTAAGAAGGCCCCAGGAGCACCTCGCAAAATTTCTCCAAAAAGAACTCGCTGTCTCCGCCAGAATTGACTCTCAACGATTGATTCTCAAAACAAAGTTAAACTCTGCAAAAGTAAATGAAAAAATAGAAAAATACGCAAAAGAATTCGTGCTCTGTCCAGTCTGCGGAAAGCCCGACACCGAAATCGTCTCAGAAAAAGGCGTCAAATCCAAGCACTGCCTTGCCTGCGGAGCCAAAAGCCCAATAAAATATAATCTTTAAAAATTTAACAATTTTTATATTTGCATGGTTTTGTTGAAAAGATACAATTGTTTGCAACAAATAATTCGACTTGCAGTTAATTAATTTCTCAAGTCGAAACTATCTGGGCGAGCGACTTGGCGAGAGTATTCTAAAAATTATTTACGAGCCAGGTCGGGAGCAGGATGACGGCTCCCAAACCCTGAAGGGTTGGGTATCCGTCAGTTAGGAGTGCTTCAGTTTAATATGCGGAAAGCACAGTTTGATTTTTCTTCAAAAATT
>JAGVWX010000006.1 GCA_018304105.1 Candidatus Pacearchaeota archaeon
CGTTTTTCGGTAACAGAAAATACGTCTTTTAACCCAATTAAAGAAAATCCAAATGCCACGACACTTCCAATCAAAACGCCAGTCAGGGCGCCGTAAACTCTCCAACCCAAAAATACAAAGAATATGCCTACCAATAACTTGATCCCAGAATCAAATATCATGTTCAAGCCAAGAGAAAAGAATCTCTTTTGGCCTTGAAAAACGCCGCGCGTAACCGGTGAAAGAACAGAAGTAAAAATTATAAATCCACTTATTGCAAGTAACGAATATTCTATGTTCATAAGGTCAGAAATAAAAAATGATAGCCCAAGGTAAATGAAAAAGATAAATAAAGAGAGATATCCTGCTTTTCTTAGCGACCTTTTTAAGATGTTTTTCAGCCTGCCATCCCCCTCTCCGGAAGAATATTTTGTTATAATAATCTGAATTGATTCAGTAAACGCAGAAAGAATATAGATTAGAGAAAATATCGCAGCCAAAATTCCGTAATCAGAGACAGTTAGCATTCGGGCCATAGAAAACTGATAAAGAAAGTTGAACAGATTGTAAAAACCAAATGCGATTAAGAGAGTAATCCCTCCCTTGATAAGCCCCCTGTTCAGTTTAAACTTCATCCAAAGATTCCTCTTTTAAAGATAAAAAAACCTACAACAATAATTGCAATCTGGAAGAGCCAAATTGACAGCACAACCTTTCTTTCAGTTGGCTTTATGCCTGCTTTCTCCATCAACTTAATTGCAACATGGTTCAGGCTGTATATTTTTTCATATCTAAGTGTTAAAGAACCATCTTTCTTAGGTTCCCCAAAACTCTGTTTAACAAATTTCCCGCGGGCCTTTAAGAAAAACTCTATCACAAATGGAATGAAAAAGAAAACTGCAATTTTTTCAAAGTTTCCCAAGATAGCCATAATTGCTATTAGCCCTCCGACGGGATAAGTCAATGAATCCCCAGGAAAAACAACTGCCGGATCAAAGTTGAATATCAAAAAAGCAATCAGCGAGGCGACCATGCAAAGCGCGATAACTGCAAGCCAGGAGTTTCCAGTAAAATGTGAAACGATAGCCAAAGCAGAGAGGAGGATAATTCCCTGGCCCGCTTCCAGTCCGTTAAATCCTGCAAGAAAATTATAAGTCGTCGTAGCGCCAACGATTCCCAGAGGAATTAAAATCAGCGGATAAAAAACTCCAATATCCAAAACTCCAAAAAAAGGCAGGTTCATTGCACTCTTCCCCGCGTTAATCGCTATCAAAGGTATCGAAGCAAAAACAACAAGAATCACTCTTGTTCTCCGCCTTAATCCTATTTTCCATCCGAGGATATCATCAGTAAACGCGATAAATGCTATAAAGAAAATACAGCTCATCAGCGCAAACATTTCGATAAAATTATCTGTTTTGTTAAAAATAAATGTATTGATTGCAATGTAAACTAATATTCCCAAGGCAAAACCTAAGACCACGGTCACTCCTCCGGCTTCAGCAACTTTCTTTCCGTTTATTTTATTAATGTCTCTGCCAACAAGGCCGGCATTTTTTGCTCTCCTTATCCAAGGAAAAATTAAAAACAAAGTTACAAAAAAACTAACTAATATTGGGATGGTTAATAGGCGATTCATTAAACTCTCCGTATATCTTCAGGATAATTTACATCAAGATATTTTTTATCTAGCTTTATGTCTTGAGGATAATGAATCTCCCAAATTCTTATGGGTCCTCTTACTCCATTGTAATAAACCAAATCATTTTCTATAACTGCGTTCTGAGCTTTCATAGCAGCAACTATGTAATCATCTTCATTATGAACTAACTTGAAAGCGTCGCTGTCCTGTTTATACAAGTAGAGCCTTGCAAGCTGCGATTTAACAACCCTGCTGCTTAAGTAAAGCAAAGCGCCATCTTGTTTGATATTCAAACTATTTCCCTGCTGTTCTACTTTAGGCATCAGGAAAACTCCAGATTCTACGCCGAATCCGAAATCTTTAAACTCCCCATCAAATGCGTATCTGAAAGGCAAGCTATACTGCCGTCCCTCATAAACAAATACTCCTCTAGGGTTAGTTATTATCTTGCTCCCTTGGTCCTTTTCGATTAAAATTGCCATGAGGCCAGCTATTCCAGAAGGCAAGAAAATCTTCGTGCCATTCTCTTCATAAATTATGTCTCCATCTAATCCGGCCCCGCCTGTATAAACGAACACCGTGGAGTTTTTCTTCTCCTGAACTTGAGAATCATCTCTTAAAAATGTAGGGATGAAGCTGGTACGATCGTAATTGGCATCGCTTCCGATGCTCGAAAACGCCGAATACTTTCCGATGTCTGTTGAATCAATAAGAAAGTGAGTCGTGTTATGGGCGTATAAAAATTCCAGCGCCTCGCGTTCATCAGGCCCCGTAAGCGCATATCTTCCCATCATATGATTCCAATAAGATATCGCATTGCCTCCGTCTAAAACCGTAGCCCTCTCGCCGATTGTCTGAACCCAATAGCCATAGTCCCACCAATGTCCAAATACCGCATCTTTCGGAGTTTCAGTCCTGACCCAGCTCATTGCTTTCTGCCATTGCTGGGTGTAAATAGAAGGAACATAGTTTTGTGCGTCTGCCTTTGTTGATTGATAGAAACTATAACCCGAAACAATTGTAGTGATTATAATCAAAAGGACTAACCCTCCTGAAACAATCTTCCAAAAAGAATCTTTAACTTTAGTAACTTTAAACGCCGGAGCGACAGCGAAGTACCCTACAATTATCGAAGCGGCCGGAACTAACATCATAATTAGCCTGACCGCGCTCCTGGCCGAAATCAAACTGATTACGAAGAAGACCAGCAAGAAGATTAAACCAAAATCAAATTTCTTGAATTTTTCCCTTCCCTCTTCTGTCTTGTAATCTTTAAAATAATAATGCCCCAAAGTTAAAACAAGCACTACGAATCCCAATGCATAAAGGAACAAGCTTATCATATTCGTTCCGTTTAAAGTGCCCGACTCGGAATACCTGCTAAAGATTAACCCTACCAAAAACAGGGCATATGCAGCAGTCAGCTTCCAGCGATCTTTTTTGAACTCTCTAAAGGCAAAATAAAACAAATGAATAGAACCAAAAAAGAACAGCCAAAATGTTAGGGCTCTTTCTTTAATGTGCGGGCCAAAACTAGATTCCCATTCTGAAAAGAATGGCTGCCTGTTTTCTGCAACAGTAACACCCAGCCTGTCAGCAACAGGAGTTACTAAAAGATTCTTAATTTCCACAGACTTGTTAAATATAAATCCAGGCCCGAATATAACGCTAGCAATAACAATTGCAACGATAACTGTAATCATCAAAGAAATCAGCGGACGAGGCAATCTGCCGATTTTCGTTTTTTCGATTCTTTTCCCGATGTCTGTCTTAAATAAGGCCAGGTCTATCATTGATAATGCAAAAACAAAAATGCAAATTCCGGTAAATGCAGAAGCCACAAACCCTAAAACAGTATACCTCTCAGAAAAACCAATAGCCAGGCCAAACGAAATAACAAGCCATAACCCCAAAATAATAATTCTCTGTTTATTTAATTGCCCAAAAATAAACGCAATCAGCGTCGCCAGGCCAATAGAAGCAAAAATATAAGTGTTTCCGCCCCAAACCAAAGTCATTATTCCAGTGGAAACCCCCGCAAGAATTACCATGAGATACTTCATATATTTATTCTCTGAATCCCAGGCAGCCAAAAAGAAATAAAATGCTAGAAACATAAACGGCAGAGCGCTTGCTTCTTTTTCAGGGATTCCCGCAATTGTTCTGGGAAGCAAAGCAGGTATAACCGACAAGAAAAATACAGCAACCAGCGCGATAATAGTAGATTGTTTTTCACCAAGGCCCTTAACAAATATTTTTCTTGTTAAAAAGAAAAATGCTATCATTGCAAACCCGAACATAAATGCAGGATAAAGAATCGCAGAAAGGGTCACAGAATCAGAGCCGAATAAGACTGCAATTCGATGAAACCAGGCCATAAGATAAGACTGCAGCCCGAGTTCCAGGAGTGTATTAAATCCTAAAGGCACATACCTCATAGCATCGTTGACCATCAAATGGCCATGTTCTACTATATACTGCGTCCATCTCAAAAACAAGAAAGGGTCTAAATCGGGCCCGAGAGTCCACGTCCCCGTTGTGACGTCCTTCAATCCAGCCAGATTTGATGTCCTTATTTTTACAGCAATCCAAACAAGAACTGCCAGAACAACATAACTCACCAAACGGTAATTCTTCTTAAAGAAACTAACAACCTTTTTCTTTCTCTCTTGAATTAATTCGCTCTCTTCCATCTTTTCAAGTCTTCATATGAATAAAATATCCTTTATATAAAGTTTGCTTATGGACTAAACAACACTGGAGTAATAAAAACTTCAACAAGGGCAGCAAAAAAAAGAACTACAGGATAATCAAGTTGAGTGAGTCCTGAAGAACGCTCCAGAATTTTTCAGTGCCGGTTTCATGTCTTATAACTGCAACAGAAATCATTCCACCAGCCAAAGCGATGACAAAATAAGAGCCAATTTCAAAAATCCCGTGTGTGAAAAATCTCAATAGCCCAAGCGGGAGAGCAGATAGCTGATAGTCTGTGAAGATTCCAATTGCCGCCCCAATAACGCTCGCGTTCCAAGCCAAAATAAAAATCACTCCCGCGCCAAAAATCAGCGAAAAAACCAGTGTGAACAACAGCACGTACATGTTGTTTGTGAAAATTAAGAAAAGTCTTTCTGTATTCGTCAGAAAAGGAGTGACTTGCGTTGAATCCTTCACTCCGTATTGTTTTACGCACTCATCAAAATTCCCCGGCCGGTTTATCATGCAATAAGTTTCAATCTGCTCCCTAAAACTCTGCGTACTCGGAAGAATGCTATACCAAAAAGCAAATGCAATCGTGAAACCCATAAATAACCACATAAATGCATAAATCGCATGTCTGTGTTCTTTCAATAACTGCCAGCTTCCAGAACTTTTAGCTATTTTCTTTTCTTCAAACCTTATCGTGTAGTATATGAAAGGCATAGAAAACAAAACAGTGAAAAGCACAACTAGTATTCCCGACCTCTGGCTTAAAACAGCGTCCTGCGCAAAAACCCAGTTCACAAGCAAAACAGCCAGGCTGGAATAAAACGCCCCAATGAAAAACATTTCCCACGGCCTCCTCTCGGCCTTCTTGGGATTGATAAGCATTTCTAACATTTTTCACCTTTATATTTCTAAATCATCCCCCCAACTTAAATAGTTTTGTATGTCAAGCAAAACCCTTATGACTTCAACTCTTTTTAGTGAAGTCGTCAAGATTGCTCAGCAATCTTTATAATCTTTAAATCATTTAATCAATTATGGAAAAAGAAGTCTCAACAATCTTCTTGGCATCAGACCACGCAGGCTTTGCATTAAAAGAAAAAATCAAAGACTATTTAATTCTAAAAGGCTATACCATTTTCGATTTCGGGCCTTTCAAATTCAACAAAGACGACGATTACTCAGATTATGCGTTCAATGTTGCGGAGAAAGTTGTGAAAAGCAAAGATTGTCTCGGAGTTTTAATTTGCGGCTCCGCCGCAGGCATGTGCATCGCTGCAAACAAAGTTTCAGGCGCCCGCGCCATCGCCGCTTACGACTCTTGTATTTCAAAACTCGCGCGCGAGTACAACAACGCAAACATTCTCTGCTTAAGCAGCCGTTTCATTTCCGAAGACAAAAACAAAAAAATCTTGGACGCCTTCCTCAAAGCAAGATTCTCCAACGCGGAGAGGCACAAAAGGCGAATAAATAAAATTGAAGTTTACGAAAAGAAGCATGGTTAAAATAATCCCAACAATCTTCTCCCACAACAAAAAAGAATTCAACGAACGATTCAAAAAACTTCTTTCAATTTCAAATAACTTCCAGATTGATTTCATGGACGGAAAATTCGTTCCTTCAAAATCAATAAATCTAAAAGAAATTCCAAATCTGAAAAAATTCAGGAAGAATTTTGAAGCTCATCTTATGTGTTTGCATCCAGAAAAATACCTTTCGCAATTAAAGAAGAAAGGTTTCAAAAAAACCATCTTCCATATCGAATCAACAAGATCTCTGGAAGAAGTTATCAAGAAGATAAAATCTTTCAAGCTAATCCCTTTCATGGCCATCAATCCAGAAACTCATCTAGAAAAAATACTTTCTCACATCTCTTCTGTTAAAGGAATTTTATTCATGGGAGTTCATCCTGGAAAAGAACATCAAAAGTTCATCCCAAGTGTCTACAAGAAAATTTCCCAGTTAAGAAAATTAAATAAAAAGATAATCGTTCAGGTCGACGGAGGAGTAAACGAAAGCGTCGCTAAAAAACTTGCAAAGTTAAAAGTCAGCATCATCAACTCTGGCTCTTACATTTCGGATTCAGAAAATCCAAGAGAAACATTAAGAAAATTAAAATCTCTTTAAACAGGGTATTCGGCTCTGTTGAAAATATTCTTTGGCAGGTTTAGGATTCCCACAATAAATTTCACTTTCAGTGAAAAGCCCACCCTTGCCACGCCCCACCCCCCGCCCCAAACAAAAGAGTAAACCTGCAACTTAAACTTTTTCAACAAAGCCAGAGTATTCACAAAGTTTAAATATTATACTTAATGTATAACTTAACAAAATGGCGATACAAACTAGATTGCGCAGATGGGGAAATTCATTCGGGGTAGTTGTGCCAGTCGAAGCCTTAAGAAAGAAGAATCTGCAGGAAGGAGAAGAAGTCATTATAGAAATCGAAAAAGCAGAACCAGTCTCTAAATTATTCGGTTCATTAAAAAGCTGGGGGATAAATCCGCAAAAAGTTAAAGACGACATAAGAAAAGAGGAAAATGACTAAATATTTCTTAGATACTTACGCTCTAATCGAAATTATCATCGGAAACAGAAAATATAAAAAATATCTCTCTTCCGACCTTTTTACTTCGATATTTAACTTATACGAGTTGTATTATAACATCTTGAGAGATTTTAATGAAGAAACTGCCAAGAAGTATTTCTTGCAGTTTAAGAAAATCTTAATTCACTTCACCGATGCAGAAGTTTTTCAGGCTTCGCAATTCAAATTGAAACATAAGAAACAAAAACTGTCCTACGCAGATTGCTTAGGTTATGCCATCGCCGTTAAGGAAAAAATGAGGTTTCTAACAGGTGATAAAGAATTTAAAGACATCCAAAATGTGGAATTCGTTCAGAAGTGAACTATACAGCCGTCGTTATTAACATAATCTTTTTAACCTCAAAATTCTTACTAAAAACATGGCACCAGACATTCTAATCGAGCTCGATAACGTAAAGAAGTATTATGAAATGGGAGAAGAAACAGTCAAAGCTGTCGACGGCATTTCAATAAAAATAGAAAAAGGCGACTTCGTCGCAATAATGGGTCCGTCAGGAAGCGGAAAATCAACAGCAATGAACCTTGTTGGCTCTTTGGATTTAGCAACAGAAGGTGAAATTTATCTCGATGGCAAAGACATTGAGCATCTCGGGGAATCAGAGCTGGCTCAAATCCGCGGCAAAAAAATAGGTTTCATTTTTCAATCTTTTAATCTGATTGGAAACCTCACTGCAAAAGAAAACATAATGCTTCCGATGTTATTTCAGGGAACTGACAAAGCAGACCGCGAAGAAAAAGCAGAAGAGCTTCTCAAATTAGTTGAGCTCACTGACAGAATGGACCATTATCCAAATCAGCTTTCTGGCGGCCAGCAGCAAAGAGTTGCAATTGCGCGCGCTCTTGCGAATGATCCCGAAGTGATTCTGGCAGACGAACCGACCGGAAATTTAGATACAAAAACAGGAAACATAGTCATGGATTTTCTTGAAAAGATGAACGAGAAAGAGAAAAAAACAATCATCATGGTAACTCACGACCCGGAAAAAGCTCTTAGTCACGCGAAAACAATTTATTGGCTGGTCGACGGAAAAGTCGACAAGGTTACGAAAAAAGTTAACAAGCAGTGGAAAACCATAAAGAGTTAACCTCTAATGATTAATCAGAAAACTTCTCTTCTGCCTCTTTAGTGGCATCTTCGATAGGAACAAATCCTTCATCAGACATTAGAAAATCTCTCAATAGTTCTTTTTCTATTATTTCTTTTCTAGACCCGATTTCCTTTGTTTTCATAGATTCGAGAATTGCTGTACTAATGGAATATATCAATTTAATCATTTAAACTTTTCGTAACACTATTAGTTATATTCAATTTTCATAATCTGCGTGAAAAATTTAAGAAAGAAGTTATCGATACTATCTGGAATAAAATCTGAAGGCATTAAACACCATAAAGCAAAAACCTAAAAGCATTAATTCTTTCTAATTCCTATGCTTACCGACTATTTCAAACTAGCATTCAAAAATGTAAAGAAAAGGGGCATAAGATCTTGGCTTACAGTATTGGGAATTTTCATAGGCATCGCTGCAGTTGTTTCTCTGATTTCTTTAGGAAATGGTTTGCAGGCAGCCATAAACGCCCAATTCGGAGTAAGCACAACAGAAGTAATCACAGTTCAGGCCGGCGGATTAAATAATTACGGTCCCCCTGGTTCCGGCGCAGTCAATCCTCTTCTCGAAGGCGACGTGGAAGCAATAGGCAGGCTCAGTGTAGTTGAGCGCGCCATTAGAAGAAACATCCGCGCCGGAAAGTTGGAATTCAACGACAGAACAGTCTTTGGTTACGCTACAAATATTCCGGATGGCGAAGACAGGCAGTTTGTTTACGACACAATCGAAGCCGAAGCCGAAGCAGGCCGCCTTTTGAAAGACGGCGACGATAAGCGGGCAGTTCTCGGTTATAATTTCTATGTCGATAAAGTCGGGCTTGGCAAAGAAGTCAACCCAGGAAACAACGTTTTAATTAACGATGAAACTTTCGAAGTCGTCGGAATAATGAAAAAGAAAGGAAGCTTCATTTTCGACAACATTGTTTTAATTAATGACG
The DNA here is from genome assembly GCA_018304105.1 of Candidatus Pacearchaeota archaeon. Classification (GTDB taxonomy): domain Archaea; phylum Nanobdellota; class Nanobdellia; order Pacearchaeales; family GW2011-AR1; genus UBA73. Next base: position 8,974 of record JAGVWX010000006.1, read on the forward strand.
AGCCGATGAAAGACCTCTTGGACTACGGCGACGAAGTCGATGTAATCGCAGTCCAGGTAAAGAACAAAGATGAAATAGATTTGGTTAAATCAGAAATTGAAGACCTAATGAGAAAAAGGCGGGATGTCGAGAAAGGCGAGGAAGATTTTGAAGTCTCAACCCCCGAAGCCTCTCTTGAACAAGTCAACAGCATACTCAACGGGGTGAAAATATTCATTTCTCTTATAGCTTTCATTTCTATTTTCGTAGGCACCATCGGAATCATAAACACGATGACCACATCAGTCTATGAAAGAAGAAAAGACATAGGCGTTATGAAAGCCGTTGGCGCAAAAAACTCGCACATCTTCCTGATTTTCTTAATTGAATCCGGCTTGTTAGGATTGACAGGGGGAATTCTCGGTGTTCTCGTTGGCGTAACAGCAGGGTATTTTGGAACAATAGGGATAGGCAGTTACATAGGCTCATCGATAGAACCGCAAATAGACCCTCTTCTTGTAGTTATTCCTATCATCGGCAGCTTCGTCTTAGGAGCAATCGCTGGAATTGTTCCCGCACTGCGTGCTGCAAGCCAGCGTCCTGTGGAGGCTCTGAGGAGTTAAAATGATTAGCCTTGAACTGGTAAATTACTCTCTGAAAAATCTCTGGAAAAGCAGGGGCAGAAGTTTTCTCACGATACTTTCTATTTTTATAGGAATTACCACAATTTTTATTTTCGTTAGTTTTGGATGGGGGCTTTATGATTACACAAATTCTTTTACAACGGGCTCATCGGTTGACAAAGTTGTTATACAAGCCAAAGGTTTGAGCGCCCCCGGGCTTGATGAATCTTTCAAGCTCACCGATGATGACATTGAGGCAATCCAAAAAACCACAGGGGTTTACGAAGTGTCTGGCTCGTATTTCAAGGCAGCTGAGGTCAAGCAAAAGAAAAAAACCGTATACACTTTCCTTGCAGGCTATGATCCGGAAACACCCATCATGCTCGAACTCTCAAATTTAAAAATCCAGGAAGGCAGATTGTTAAGGCCCGGCGAAAAAGACGCAGCGTTATTAGGTTATAACTATTTGCTCGCAGATCGTGTTTTTGCAGAGCCTTACAGCTTAAGCGACAGAATCGAAGTTGGCGGAAGAAAATTGAAAATTGCGGGCTTCCTGGAAGAAGTAGGCAATCCTCAGGACGACTCGCAGATTTACATAACAAATGATTTCATGGAAGATATCTACGGAAAAGATAATCTTTCTTACGGCATGATTGTAGCGCAGGTTGACATAAACGATATGCCGGAGACTATCGCGCGAATCGAAGAAAATCTTAGAAAAGAAAGAGACTTGGATAAGGGCAAGGAAGATTTCTATGTCCAGTCGTTCGAAGATTTGATTGCATCATTTAAAACTGCGCTTAATGTCATCATTGCTTTCGTCGTCTTAATCGCTTTCATTTCAATCGTTGTCTCAGCAGTCAACACAGCAAACACAATGGTCACTTCTGTTTTGGAAAGGGTCAAGGAAATTGGAATAATGAAATCTGTCGGCGCAAAAAACTCTGAAATTTTCAAGATATTTTTGTTTGAATCAGCATTTCTCGGATTCGTAGCAGGCGTTTTCGGTGCATTTCTTGGCTGGCTTATCAGTTACGTCGCAGGCGTCACTTTGGATAATCTCGGCTGGGGCTTCCTCTCGCCCCACTTTTCAATTTCTTTATTCGCAGGATGCGTAACATTCGCAACTCTAACAGGAGCGATTTCTGGAGCCTGGCCCGCGTGGCAGGCAACAAAGATTAAACCAGTTGATGCTTTGAGGTATGAATAAAACTATTATAATCTATAAATCCTTGAAAATTATCGCTTATTACTCTCTCTTCTTTCCTTCTCTCGTTTCTTCCTTTTCTTCCACCAGCCCCTAGCCCAAACAATAACAACCGCAAGCAAGAGAAGGTAAAATAGGTAATAGTAAATTGATTTCGGCTGAACCTCATCTGCCTTCCTGTCTGTAAAATAAGATGAATCATAATAAACTTTTTTTATCATACTTCTTCTTTCATTTATCGAGTCAGTGTAAGAAATCGCAAGTTCTATCTCGCCATCTTTTGGCATCGCTTCGTATTTGAAAGTCGTATCATCATTTGCATCCAAGTCTCCGATAATTTCCCTATTCGAGCCTTTTACAGCAACGCTATCTTGCTTGGGAACATCTACAGTTAAAGCAACAACATTGTCCTCCCCGGTGTTCAATATTTCAAAAGTTAAAGTATTAGTTGCAGAGTCAAAATCCCTAATCGAAACTTCAAAATCTATCTTTACCCCTTTAACATTCACATTAAACTGTTCTGTCTGTGAAATGGCTTCCCCGCCAATAGTCGTATATCTTAAAATTCCTTCAATCTCATTGTCGCCATCAACAGCATCTTTGTCAACTATAAATTTGTAAGGTGCCAGTGCAGTAGATTTAAAGTTTCTGACGTACGTTGCCCCGGAAAACTCATAGCTTCTAACTTCGTCAGGATCCATAGAAAATGGAAAATTTTCTTTCAACTCAAAAGAGACCTTATCACAATCCGGATTGTTTAGTCCATTAATCTGGAAAACAACCTTCACGTATTCGCCTGGATTCGCCGGATAAGGGTCTTGGTTAACTAACTCGACGCTAAGCGAGCATCTCGTTAATAGCGCAGCAGCCCGTGGAAACTGAATGCTGAGCAAAACCATCGCCAGTAATGCAATCCACAAGATTCTTTTTTTCATTCCAATACTCCTATCAACTTGAATGGAAAGCGTGGGAAATTTATTTCACTTTTTTTCATAATCCTATTAGAAAAAGTCTTTTTTTAAATGTTTTTGTAGATGTTTATATCAACTTCTTTGCAGCCTTCGCAATCGCTTCAGCATCAATCCCATATTTTTTCAATAGCTCTTCTGGCTTTCCCGAATGCGGAATCTCTCCAACAAACAAATGCTTCATTTCAATTCCCGCGTCTAAATTTTCAAGCTCTTCAGCCAACATTTCTCCAATTCCGCCTTCTTCATAATGATCTTCAGCAATAACAATTTTCTTTCCATGCTTCCTTACAAAACTAACAAACTTTTTAGGCTCAAAAGGTTTAACGCAGTAAAGGTCAACAACTGCTGAATCAATTTTGCTTTTCTTTAACATTTCATAAGCAGCTAAAGATTCATGCAGCGTAATTCCAGCTCCAACTAAAACAACTTTGTCTTTTTTGCTTTGCTTTAAGACTTTAAAATCTCCTAGTTTGAATTTTTCCTTCTGCGAATAAACAACTGGAGTTTTTCCGCGAGTTGTCCTTATGTATTTCAACCCCCTCGTTTTCGCAGAAAGATAAACTAATTTCTCTGTTGAAACTCCGTCGCTCGGATAAAGAACAATCGAATTTGGCAACGCTCTGAACATTGCGATATCTTCCAGCCCCATTTGCGATGCCCCATCTTCTCCTATCGAAACTCCTGCGTGCGAACCGCAAAGTGTGAAATTTGCATTCGACAAGGCGCTCATTCTTATTTGGTCATGCGCTCTGCTAAGAAAAGCCGCGAACGTAGAGCCAAAAACGTTAAATCCTTTCTTGCTCATTCCAAGGCAAATTCCAACCATGTCCTGCTCCGCAATGAACGCCTCGACAAACTGCCCTGGCCTGACTTTTTTTACTTCATCAGAATGCGTAGAGTTTGAGACTTCCGCATCAACCGCAATTACCTTTGCGTCAGAAATCGCAAGATTCCTCAATGCTTTCCCATAAGCCATCCGCGTAGCAACTCCCGCATTCAATTCATAAGAATTAATCTCAATTTTCTTTTTCTTATTTACAGCAACTTCTAATTTTTCCGGTTTCTCAATTTTCACCTTAGGTATTTTAACATTTGGAATTTCTTTCAGCGCAATCTCCAGCTCTTTTTTGTTCATAACCTTCCCGTGCCATTCTTCTTTATTTTCCATAAAGCTCACACCCTTTCCTTTGAAAGTCTTAGCAATAATTGCAGTCGGCATTCCTGATTTGTGCGCTTCCCCAAGCGCTTTAATTAATTCTCCAACATTGTGTCCATCAACAATTATAGTATGCCATTTGAAAGACCTGATTCCCTCGGCAAATCTTTTTAAGCCATGCCCAATCATCGTCTCTCCTCTCTGCCCAAGCCGATTAGCGTCAATAATCAAACATAAATTCTCCAGGTTGTAATGCGGCGCTAACTGTAATGCTTCGTAAACTGAACCTTCCGCCATCTCACTATCGCCGAGTAAAACATAAGTCCTGAATTTTCTTCCTTGCAATCTTCCAGCCAAAGCCATTCCAATTCCAATTGACGCTCCCTGTCCAAGACTTCCAGTCGCAACCTTAACCCATTTTAATGACTGGGGCGTAGGATGTCCCTCAAGCGGACTCCATAATTTTCTCAGACTTTTCAAATTTTGTTTGATGCAACCCGCCCTAAATAAAGCAGAATAATAAATCGGAGCAGCATGTCCTTTGCTCAAAATAAATTCGTCATTATCGGGGTTTTCAGGATTTTTCACGTCGTATTTCATCTCATGAAAAAACAAAGTCGCCATTATCTCCGCGCACGAAAAGCACGAGCTCGGATGTCCGCTTCCCGCCGCGCTTGTCATCTCTGCTACGTCTCTTCGCAAGACGTTTGCAATGTCAAAAAGTTGTTTTTCGTTCGCCATTTATCATAATTCTAAGTTCAAAAGATATAAAAGATTTGGCATTCTAATGAAATCATGGCACTCAACCTTTCACTCGCTTCATTCGTCATAATCGCTCTTTCCGTAATTGCCCTAATCTTAGGCACAATCTTACTCCTTAACCTAACTATCTTCAGTCAAGACGTTGTGGAAACAGACCTTCCTTCCCCATTTATCGAAGGAACAATCTCCAGCAATACAAGAATTGATGTTCAAGTCACACCTTCAACTTCCCAAGAAGGCACGGTCTTCGCAATCGTCGCAGACACCTGGCCTCCAACAGATTCACAAGACCTTCAAGTAGTTATTGAAAACCAAGGGAAAGAAATTCCTTTAACATTATTTGACGACGGCCAGCACCAGGACGGTGAAGCGAACGACGGAAAATTCGGCGCGCTCTTAGACTCTCAAAACTTCGACTTAGGAACTTACAAAATTAAAGATTCCAATGCAAACGAACTTTCAGAATTCACTCTTCAGGATTCAAAATGCCAGTTGCTCATTGGCTCTCCGGCGTATGAAAAAACCAATTTCCTAATCATTCCATATGGTTATTCAGACATCGAAGATTTCAAGAAAGATGCAAAAAATCTCATTCTCGGAAAAGATACGCTGTCTGAAATAGAACCTTTCAAATCAAACTTCGATGAATTTTCTTTTTCATTCGTTGAGCCGTCTGAAGACATAGAATGCGAGGTCGGTTGCAAAGGCGTTGAAACAATGGTTTGCTGCAATGACGCTAAAGTCTCAGATACTGCTTCGCAATGTCACCACGATAGCGTAATTGTTTTGATAAATTCAAACGTAGGTTGCGGGACTGCTTCATTTTACGCAAAGTTCTGCGCAAAATCCGACCTTAACGGTTTGATACTTGTTCACGAACTCGGGCATTCTTTCGGCGGCCTTGCAGATGAATACACCTATTCTGATTATTTCAACTACAACGTTCCGGAAGAGATTATTCTTAAAATGCCTAACTGCGACGTTTCCGGCTGTCCAAAATGGGCAAACATAACTGGCGATTGTTATGAAGGCTGTACTTCTCCAAACTTTTACAGGCCTTCACAAAATTCTATAATGAGATACGTCTCTTTCGGCGCTTTCAACGAAGTCAGCGAGCAAGGTCTTCTGAATGAAATTCACACGCGGACTCAATCCGAATCACAAATGCACAAAGAAAATCCCCAATGGAAAAGTTATTACGTCAACTTAGATTACAGCAACGGCGAGGTTAAGCTCAGCCCAGTCACAACCCGCCCAGTTAAATCAGGGGTGATGACAACAAATGGTTTCTTCACCGCAACCCTCAAAGACGAAAACAATAACCCAATTTACTCGTCTCAAATTCCTCTTCCGCTCATAGAATTTCCAGCATTAGAAATTTCAGAAAAACCAATCATAAACGACCAAATCACTCTCCCAGTTACTCTGCCTTTCAATCCAAGTGCGAAAACTCTTGAAGTTTCTCACAACAATCAGGTTTTAGCAACCGCGTCATTGGCAGCCTTTTCAGATAGATGCGGCGACGGCATTTGTCAGCCCTCAGAAAATCACGTTAGCTGCACAAGAGACTGTTCTCTAGAAAACGACAGCTTCTGTGAATCGTCTCAATGCGATCCCAACTGTCCGAATTATGAAACCTGCAGCAGCCAAACAAGCAAAAAGAACTATCTCTGGCCAATTTTATTAATAACGATTCCCATAATACTAATAGTTATTATGATAATCAGAGCAAAAAGAAAATAAATTCATAACCAATAAGACATCTCCGCTTCAAGTCGGTCGGCTGCCTCAATGCGTAAGCATTGACCACGTCAGTGTGTTGGGCTAATATCTTTATTAATTATTTTGGCTAATTCGACAGTTTAGCGAACTAATTCCCCTTAATCCCTTCAACTTCTTTAAGCATCTTCCTGAATTCTTCCGCATGTTCATGCAGCTGCGAAGTAAGATGCAGTTTCGCTTCTTGAAACTTTTGAATCTGTTTCTCTACAATCTTCGTTGCTTCTTCAGGCGTCTTTTTTACAACAACTCCCGCCCCAACTTCAACAAACAATTTCTCGTCTTTCTCTTGCGAGACTTTCATATGCACTCCTCTCCCAATGTTCGCAAGCATCTCTCTTTCTTCGTTCTCCCCCAAAACTTCCAAGTTAGAATTGAAATCCGTCAGCTCTTTAATTTGCTCGCTCACAAATTCGAGTTGTCTCTCAATTTCTTCAGATTGCTCTTTCAGTTGCAACGCTCGTTGCAAAAGTTCCTGGCTTTTTTGTTCTTCGTTCATAAGAAGTTGAGAAAGTTAGGGGTTTTAAGTTTTACTAATCCAAATAAAAAGTTAAACCTTTCTCCAAATAGCATCAATAATTTCTTCTTTTATTTTTTGTCTCGATTTACAAGTGTTTGCCCATTTAGCATACGCTTGCCAACCTTGATAGACTTCAGATAATGAACGGAAATCCAATAACCCCTCTTCAAATAGTTTAATTTTTATCTTCATGCTTCTAATGTTCCTCTTTCTTAATATTTTATAATGATTAAAATTTCTAAAGCCAACAAAATCGATTCCTCTTGCTAATGGAATCACGCGTGATTTCTGTTTATGCAATTCTAGCTTCAAGTTTCTATGTAAGAAATCATCGATTTGTTCTTTCCAAATATCTAATTGTTTTTTTGAGCGATGCAAAATCACAAAATCATCAACATAGCGAATGTAATATCTTATTTTGAGAACATTTTTGGCGAAGTAATCAAGCTCGTGTAAGTAGACGTTTGCAAAAAACTGCGAGGTTAGATTGCCAAGAGGCATGCCTCGGAGTCGTTCGCCCCCCCCCCGATTTGTGGCGTATTAGAAAGTATTTGCCTGACAAGCCAAATAATCTCGCAGTCTATAATTTTTCGTTTGAACATTGAAAGCAAAATCTCATGGTCAATCTCGGCAAAATAATGCCTAACATCAGCTTTAAGACAAAAAGCATTTCGAGAATAATTTTGAGTGACTTTTCTTATGAAATAATCAAATCTTTTTAATGCAAACAAAGTTCCCTTGCCTTTCTGGTTTGCACAGGAGTCATAAATAAATCTTCTCTCAAAGATTTGACCAATAACAAGAATTAAAGCATGATGGACAACTCTATCTTTAAAGTTGGATTTCGAGATAACTCTTGTCTTTGGATCTCGAAGAACAAAAGTCGTTAAAGGTTTAGGTTTGTAAGTTTTGTTAATCAACTCCTTATGCAATTCAAGTAAATTTTTCTCCAAGTTTTCTTCAAATTTAAGAACATCTTTTTTATGGGCTTTTCCTTTCCGAGCATTTCTCCACGCTAAAGTCAAGTTGCCCATAGAACAAAGATACTCATACGAAATATTCTCATTCATTATAATACCCTCGACCAAGGTCATTCCGAAAGCATTGTTGTCATTGTCCAAGTTCCTGTTCCTGCAGTTGAGGTTAGAACCGTTCTGAGGATTGTTGAACCACGGCGCTTGTAGCCATTGTTGTCTTCACATCACCGAAACAGCACGCATGCGGTTTCTGTATTTTATAGCTTAAAATCAACGCAAACAAACATTAACAAAATGGCGTGTGGCCTCTTGCCTCTTTTCAGAGTGGTCGAGGCATACTTACTAGAAAGGGGATGTTTAAAAATCTACTCACTTCGCATTCTCAATTTTTCTAAAAGACCTTTAGACAATGGTCGTGTAATTGTATTTGCTAAACCAGAAAGTCCTGCTTCTTGAAGCACTACTGGAATAACTTCAGAGTTCGCTTTTCCAATTTCAGTTAAGCTATATCTAATTTTTCGCGCGCTGGCTTCGCCAGAAACACGACGCACCCCGAAAGCACCGTAGCCATCGCCCAAGCCCCTGCCCCAGCAGTTGAGGTAAGAACCGCCCTGAGGACTGCCGAACCACACATAATTTACTGTTGCATTTTTTGAATCTGCATCTAAGCCAAAAAACGGAATGCCTTTAGGAGAAAACTTTTCAATATACTTTCCTGCGTTCCCTTCTAACAAGAATCTTGTCTCGTCCATTTCAGGAGTTAAATTAAAATTGCCATCTTGAGAAACAACAATCGCGGTTCTGTCTTCTGGCTCAATTCCTTCTTCGCTCTTCGCTATTGCTTCCACAGCATCGTAAAGCTCTCGAGGCATCTCAAGGTATTTTCCATTTCTATGCTGTTGTACTGCTAGAAAAGCCATTGCACGATTCATTAATGGAGATGGCTTATACAAAACAGTCTTCGCACCCTTTACTTTTACAGGAGCAACACTTGTTCGCGTAAAATCATTAGAAAGCCCAGCAATTCTAATCATCGCTGTTTCAGCCGGAGTTACCAAATAAGGATGTGCAATCCCAACATCTTCAAAAGCCTTAATCTGCTCATCTAAAGGCGCAGCTATCTGAAACACTTCACCAAGTCCTTCAACATTTCCCAAGCTTCTTGCTTCTGCCATATTTTTTTTAGAAGTTTTAGCTATTTAAACTTTTCGGCATGTCACTATTATAAGAGGGTAACTAAGTTTTACGTATCTCCCCCAAACCATAAATTTACAACTTAATGGTTTGGAAGGTATCATTGTTATTTGCTTAGTCACGAGTAATTTCCCAAACATCCAATCTCTCCATAAACAAATTCTTAGACGCAACAACTCTCTCATGAAACTTCTTTTCCTTCAAAATCTTTCTTATTTTTCCAAGCGGAGTCAAAGAAGAAACAACTAAGAGAATCTCGCCGCCAGAAGCAAGATGCTGCTCAACAGTTTTCAAGAAATTTACAATTATCTCGTCTCCCCTTTCTCCTCCTGTCGTCGCCAAAGCACTTTCCGCGTCCTCCCGAGAATCCAAGGGCAGATAAGGCGGATTAAATACAATCAAATCAAACTTTCCATAGACTTTCTCAAGTAAGTCGCTTTTCTTGACTTCAAACTCTTCATTTTTTAATTTTTCAATCGCTCCAGTATCAATGTCCACCGCTAAAACTTCTCTCGCCCCTGAACTCCACGCCGCCCTCGCCTGAATCCCGTTTCCCGTCCCAACATCCAAAACTCGCTTTCCCCTCGCTCGTTTCTTAACTTCTTCCTCAAGCAAATAAGAATCTTCTGAAGGTTGGTAAATCATTTTATCTATTCACGGCTTTAACTATTAAAATAAAAACTGAAACAATTAATCCAAAGAGTGTTAAAGAAATATCAACAATATCCAATATCCCAACACGCAATGCTTTGATAAAAACAAACAAGATGATAAAATAGTTAAGAACTGCGCCAATCCAATTCACCATTAAACTTTTCCTGTCATTCATTAACAAAAATCCCGATTATTCCGATAATTAAAAATATAATTGCAGCTACCCCTAACGCGATTGCCAAATAATTAAGAAATTCTTTCAATCCGTTTTTCATCTTATTAATTAATAAAATAATTATAAATATTTTTGCTTATTTTTTTAAATCTACTGTTTCCACAAATCTCGTCAGCACGGCAACAAAATAAGGCAAAAGTAAACCAAATAGTAAAATATCTCCGATAAAACCCCTTATCCAATCTAAAGCAAAAAACAGCGCAAAAAACACAAGATTAAGAATCAGCGTGGCCAAATATTCTTTCTTCACAAATTTTATTGACTCATAAACGGCGCGGTGAATCTTCAAATTTTTAATAACCAGCATAAAGTTTGAGAAAGTTAGAAAAATCAACAAGCTCAGCAATCCCAGCAGATAAATCAACACGAAAACAATTACTGCATTGGCAGTCTCAAGTCCTGCCGCTCTGCCGATGTAAAGTGCTCCATAATGGGCGATTCTCCCGATAAGTAAAGAACTAATAAGTATGAACAGTATGACAAAAAAACTTCTCAACCAAAATCTGTTCGCATTTGCGAAAAATCTTCTGTCTGTTTTTTCTTTTGGCTTTCTCGAAACTCCAATCATTCCTGCAAGAAAATATGAACCGACAATAAACGACACAAATGCGACAGCAATTGTCCATGCAACATTTGCTCCTGTCGTCTGAAAGTTCGGAGCAAGATATTTCCCAATTGACGAAACTCCCAACAAAACCAGCCACAAAACCAGCCCAGACAAGACCAACGACGGATTCTTTGCTATGATTTTTATTCCTTCATTAAAACTGTCAAGTATTTTTTTAACTCTCATTTTACTTCATATAAAGAACATAAAACAAATATCCGAGCGAACCCAAAAGAATCAACGCAGCGACAATTATCATCGTTATCAAAAGCGCAGTGTTCCCCCCTTTCTTCTTTTCGGGAGGATTTCCGGGCGGCGCTATTGGCGCTGCTTGCGGTTGCATCTGCGATGGATATTGTTTCGCTTGGTTCGGGTTCTGTTGCAAAGGTTGGCGCTGATTTCCATAATTCCCAATTGCCTGCCTTGTATTCTGCTGTATCTGAACTCCTGGTCCAGAAGGCATATTCGCATTCGCAATAACATTTGATGCCCCGGAAGAAAGCATTTGATATGCTGCTTTGACTTCTTGCGGATTATACCCCGCGTTTATGAAACTTTGCGCTGCTTGCTCAAGAGTCTGGCCTCGCGCAACCGCGTTCTTCATCCCCGCAATTATTTCATCACGCATTTGAATTGACCTCTGATTGAATTCGAATGCATGAATTTATTTCATCCATTATATAATAAGCATTCCCCCATTTTCCATTAAATGAACAGTCCTATTTAATTTATACCCCATCTCAACCGCAAGCGTCGCTCCAGCAGTAGTTTTCTTTAAGTCTCCGTGCGAAGGAATCACATGCTCGGGCCTAGTTAAATTTATCAAGTCCCGCAAGTCTTCTCTTCCCCCGTGTCCGGAAACGTGAACATTGTCAAAAATCCTCACTTGAAATTTCTTTAATCTTTTAGTCAGCTGCTCTTTGTTTGCCTCGCTTACCGGCGTGGGAATTGTCTTTGAGGAAAATATAACCTGGTCGTTGCTGTTCAACTTCAAATGCAGTTGTCCTCTTGAAATCCTATCTAATATGCTTCCCGGCTCACCTTGATGCCCTGTGCAAACAACAAGGTATTTCGGTTTATTCTTGCTAACCTTTTCAAGCCCCTTTTCAAGCTGTCTCCTATATGTCAGAATTCTAACGTTTCTTGCAAAATCCGCCTTTCCTATATTCTTTGCAGCCTGGACATACTTGCTCAAGCTTCTTCCAAGAAAAACAACTTCCCTCCCAAGTCTCTGCCCAAATTCAGTAATTGTCTTGAGGCGCGCAATGTGCGAAGAAAATGTTGTGATAACCATTCCTGAATTTCTATTTTCAGTGGAAAAGAAAACATCTTCTAAAAGTCCCTTTGCAATTTTTTCAGAGGGCGTTTTTCTGTCATCCGGCGCATACAAGCAGTCAACAATCAACGCCCTGACGCCAATTCTGGAAAGCTCTTTCAATCTTTGATAATTTGGTTTGTCTCCAAAGATTGGGGAATTATCTAATTTGAAATCGTTGGCATAAATTACAATTCCTTCAGGAGTATGAACTGCAATGCATGTGCTCTGAATCGTTGAATGCGTCATGTTGATAAATTCAACTTTGTAGTTCCCACTTTTTCCTCTCACAACATAAGTAGCGTTCAACTTCACAGGCACAATTTTATTTCTTATTCCTTGGTTGTTATCCCTCATCAAAGTTTTCAGAACTTCCATCGTGAACGGGCTTCCAACAATATCTGCATTGTATCTATCAGAAAGATATGGAACGCCCCCAACATGGTCTAGATGCGCATGTGAAATCAAAATCGCCCGAACTTTATTTCTTAATCCGAATTTATCTAAATACAAATCATCAGGCAATGCGCCTATGCTCCTCATTCCCTTTGCCGTCGGAATTTTCTCTCTTTCTTCAACAGCAACTATCGCTGGCAAAAACAGGCCAGCATCAAAAAGCAGGACATCTTCACCATATTCCAAGGCGGTCATGTTCTTTCCCACCTCATTATAACCTCCAATCGTATGGATTTTTATCATTCTCAGATAAAGAAAATCTGCTTTAAATAGCTTTTGAGAAATTTTATTATAACTTAACTGGTCTTAATGGTTTCAGCAAAAAACAAAATCCATGGATTCTTAAATAAATCTATGGAGATTAAGAAGTTTTTGAAGCCGACAAAAGTAAAGATAATTATTTTTATGATAATTGCTTTTTTATCAATGTCATTAATAGTTTTAGCATTAGTTATTATAATTGATTCATCTTCAGTCGAACTATTTACTAGGAACTTCGGTAAATTAACAGTTGCTGTATTGATTTTATTGCAATTCTTTTATTGGTATCTTGTGTCTTGCATAATTGTATGGTTATTAGATAAGATTAAGAAAATTAACAACTCTCAAAAAAGAAACTTTCTTAAATAAAAACTTCTTTAAGCAATCATGAAAAAGTGCGGTTTAAGCAAAACAACATGGCTTGTTTGTTCTTCTCTTGTAATTCTTGCAGTCGTTCTTTTTTTGATATTCTATTTTTCAGGAGGCTTAAGTTTTTCGCCTCCTAAACAAGACACTTACTTTTCTTGCGTAAACAACGCTTGCACTCTTGTCGAAGGCGTTGGCGTAAATGAATGCCACAGCGAAGGCTCGTTCTGCGGTTGCATAGACACAGACATTGAAGAGAATTATCCGTCCGGAATGAACTTTTTCTTGCAGGGAACTGCCAGAAACTCGACCCTCTCGCAAACAGATTTCTGTTCAGCCAACGGCAGATTGGTGGAGTATGCATGCTATAACAACGAAATTTCAAATTTTGAAATCGCATGCGAGTCTCTGGGAGATTATGCCTGTGTCTCTGGCGAATGCTTCCCGGACCATTTAGAATTTGAAGATTGCGAAGACAGCGACGGCGGACTCGACTACAATGCAGAAGGCCGCGCATTCAATGGAAAAGTCAGATTGGCAGACTATTGTACAGGCGACGGCAAGCTAGCCGAAATTTACTGCTCCCAGGATAATGAAGGAATACTCATCCAAATATTCGACTGTTCAACTCTTAGAAACTCCATCTGCGAATATGGCAAATGCGTAAGCGCCGTTTAGCAAATTATAAATAGCTTTCTTACGAACTTAATTTATGATTCCAGACCAGCTCCACAATTCTCACAGAAGGCATCGAAACGCTCTTTACAGTTTAGTGGTATTGCTCGCAATCCTTCAAACAGTTTCTTTCATAATAATCAGCATGCAGGTTTCAAAACTCAACATAAAAATCGACGATGAAACCGCCCGCACAGCCTCTGAATTAAAACAATACACTTCAAATATGGTTGAAACTTACGACTCAATTTATCAGGAAAATTTCAATCAAATTTCAGATTCTATAATTCATCAGCAGGAAAGTTTCGATACAGAAATTAAAAATCTTAAATCTTCTGAAGGAGATTTTTCAGGGGTTGTTGAAGATGTCGTCCGGGGAGTTGTAACAATTCGAACAGAAGATTCTATCGGCACTGGTTTTTTTGTCAACTCCCGCGGATTTTTAGTAACAAACTACCACGTAATCAAAGATAAAGAAGATGCGGTTGAGATAATCACATACGGCCGGGAAGTTTACAAAGCAAATTTCATAGGCAAGGACGAAAACCGTGATCTCGCCCTATTGTTAGTTCCAGGCAGTTTTGATTCAATTGAGCTTGCAGAAACAGAAGACATACAAGTCGGGAAGAAGGTAATTGCAATAGGCAATCCCCTCGGTCTTTCGTTTACTGTAACTGAAGGAATAATATCTGGAATAGACCGCGTAGGGCCAAGCGGCATGGCAGAGTACGTTCAGACAGATGTCTCTCTCAACCCCGGAAATTCAGGAGGTCCCTTAATCGATACTCGGGGAAAAGTTATAGGGATAAACAATTTCAAAATTAGTGGGGCAGAGGCCCTTGGTTTCTCTTTAGCAGCTCCGGTTATCAAAGAACAAGTTAACGCTATTGCAAATCAGACAATCATTCCTTAAGATGAAACTAAAAATCAAGCCTTCAGCAAGACTAAATCGTCGCTATCTTCTTTTAGAAGCAGATAATAAACAAGAAGTAGAATCTGCGATTTTGGATTACATCGGTCTGCTCGGCTGGGCAAAAGCGGCTCCCATTTTTGTAAACAGTTCGGGAAAAGCTCACGTCTTGGCCATAGAACGGACAGAACTAACAAACGTCAGAGCCGCCCTCGAAGCTTCAGAAAAAAAAATCAAGCTCGTGAATGTATCTGGAACGTTAAAAGGTTTGAAAAAGAAAAATGGCTAAAATAAACAAAAGAGCTCAGGAAGTTTTTGGAATGTCGTTCAGCATGATTTTTGCAATTATCTTGATTATCTTCATAATTGCTGTCGCATTTTTTGCTATAAAACATTTTGTAGGCTTGAGTAAATGCACAAACGTGGGATTATTCTACGACGACTTGAGAGAAAAAGTCAGAGACGCTTGGAGCTCATCCTCAGGAAGGTACGAAGCAGACTTCACGGCAAAAATTCCAAAGAAGGGTCTTTTCGGCACAGGAATCGAGTACATTTGTTTCGGCAAGTTAATTGACACACCATCTGATGCAACCTCCACAGACATCAAAGAAAAACTCATAAATGAATACTTGTTCGACCCAAGCAGCGAATACAATGTTTTCGCTTATCCCCCGGATAAAGGATGCGACTCCGGTTTAGGTGCAATCGTCTTGAAATGTGGCAGCGCAGATTGTGTAAACACCAAGGACAGCACGGGTGCTTCGCAATTTTTCTGCAAGCCCGTTGCAGACGACGGCTCAATAACAGTCAATCTGCGAAAGAAATCTCAAGATTACCAAATAACCCTTTGGTAAGTTTTATAACCTTCTTTGCTTTATTTGATAAATGATGAAAGTCTTTTCAAAAAGAGGTTATGAGTTTAGCTTCGCTTGGATATTCGCGATTTTTGCCGGCGCGGTGATAATATTCTTTGCCATTTACTTCGCAATGCAGTTGGTCGGGCAGTTGCAACTAACTCGCGACGTCACTCAAGGAAAATCTCTCGGCATTTTGCTCACGCCAATTGAAACCGAAATTGAAGAAGGAAAATTCGCCACTATTTACTTGACAGACCCAACTAGAATGTATTTCGAGTGCAAGCCCCCAGTTTCAAGCAATCCATTTGGTTCGCAGAACCTCTGGCTTTCAATAAAACCCCCGCTCGGCTCAAAATGGGAACCGTCAGACTCTCCGCCCCTGACTTTCCACAATAAATACTTCTTTCCTTCCGCAGAACCAACAGAAAACGAAAATGTCTTCATGTCCGAAGGCGACGAAAAATTTTATGTCCTGTCTAAGCCATTATATCTTCCCTTCAAGGTAGCCGACATGATGATTCTCTATTCCGACAAGAAGCAATATTGTTTTACAAACGCTCCGTTAGATTTTAAAAAGAAACTTCAGCAAATTAACATGACAAACGTTTTCTTCAGCAACTGTAATTCGAATGAACAAACAATAATCTGTTTCGAGGGAGCATCGGGACCGTGTAACATCACAGTGATTGATCGTCAAAATAAAGTCACAAAAAACGGAGAACCGGAACCAGTATTCTACTTGGAATCTTCCAGCAGTGACCCATACGCTATGCTTTACGCAGCAATTTTCTCAGATTCAGAAACTTACGGATGCCAAGTCAAAAGGCTCATGGCTCACACTTCAAAATTGTTAGATATTTACTATTCGAAGTCTGAACGTATAGAACTTATTTCTGGAGGTTGTAGCCAAAACCTCCAGTCAGCCATTATTTCTTTCAACGACATCGTCTCTAGAGCCGCCGAAACCGGAGACCTCTCAAGCGTAAAAACTTATTTGAATTCAAATCCAAACTTTCTTTCAGGAGGCAACATCTGTGCGCTCTTCTAAAAAAGCCCAAATGAAAATCCAGCAAATGGCTTTCATGCTGGTCGCAGTCATGATATTTTTTGCAATGGTTGCAATTGTCTATTTTACAATAACTTCTTCTAAACTCCGCGACACAGCAGATGACTTGCGGGAAGAAGAAGCAAAAGAACTAGCACGTCAAATGGCTGGCACTCCAGAGCTGATGTTTTCAAAACAAGCCTCTCCCTACTCTTCATCGGTTGATTTCGACAAAGCTTTCGCTCTTTCAAAAATGAACGTCTATAAAAACAAGTATTGGAACTTAGATTATTTGATGATTGAGAAAGTTTATCCCTCTTCAATCAATGAAGATTGCACTTCTGGAAATTATCCGGATTGCAGATACTTAATCCTTATCGACAACACTCGCGGCAATTACACAGGAACTCAAACCGCCCCGGTAGCAATAGTCTGGTGGGATCCAAAACTCGAATCAATCGGCAATTATCGCTTTCAACTTGGCAGAATTCACGCCCTCGCACATGACCCCACAAAATAGGATAAATAAAAAAGCGCAGGAAGAAATGGTCGGATTCGTATTAATAATGCTAGTCGTAGCTATTATGTTTCTTGTCTTTCTAGGCATTTATTTAAGGGACGCAGCTAAAACTCACGAAACAGAAGGAAAGGACGTAGCTAGCTTCCTTGAAGCCATAACCAAGTTTACCATCGAGTGCGATTACATCGGGGCATCTTCACCTTTGTCTGATTTAATTCTAGAATGCGATGCAAGCTCAATATCCACATGTTCTAGCGGAGAAAAAAAATGCGACGTCTTGCGCAACACTTTAAATCAAGCAATAAACTCATCCTGGAACTTTAATGAAAACAGTCCAACCAAAGCCTATTTCATGGATGTGTTTAAGGAGACCGATAAGGGGGAGAAGGCATTATTTAATTCAACCCCAATAACTTCAGGAATATTAACAAATAATATTCGTGCAGCCGAAAAACCTTTTTCCAAAGGCATAATCCTGAGATTAGAGATTTACTATTAACCTTATAGTTTTATGTGAATATGCATCGAATCTACAACCAAAATCGGCCGCAGCCTTTCTCTCTTACCCGATTTTTCAGCAATCATATCAACAAAACCAAATTTTTCAAGCAGTTTAACATCATCACTTACAGACTTAAAATCCCTGCCAAGCATTTTCGCAAGCCCATAAATTGAACCGGGGTTTTTTTTCTTTATGGTATATATAAGTTTTGCTTTCCCATTGCTCAAAATCCTTCTCAACTGAGTTAAACCCTCAAAATCAAAATCTCTCTCTCCGGTAAACCTTCTCATAATGACATCAAATGTACCTCCCTCGTCGATAATTGTTATTTCTCTAACCTTTGATTTTTCAGTCATTTTGTATATATGAGTTCTTTACTACGATATCTACAAAATACATGAAGTATTTATATGTTTAGTTCCTCAATATATTATTATAAAAACATATATCTTCAGTTTACCAAGAAATAAATACAATAGGAAATAGTTTTCAACTTCCAGTGACACCAAAAGGTTTATATATAAAAAATAAAAAGCCAAAAGAAAGCCGAACTATTTAGTTATAATATAGAAAGCTTTTTAAAGAGATTTTTGTTTACCAGTTGTAACCTTATTAGGCTTTGACGTCGATGAAGATCGGCGTGTGGCGGGTCAATCAGGCCTCTATGTCAATGAAAATTGACGTGTGGTCATCAGGCCTCTATGTCAATGAAAATTGACGTGTGGTCTTGACCTCCTCTAAGAGGGTGCCTCGCGGGGCTGCCAATGTTTAAAGCTGAGAGCGAATCAAAGATTTGCAATCATCTTTTTACAAAAAAAGCTGAAAGGAGGATATTAAAAAATTGAGATTTAAAAAAATTGCGAGCGTATTGGCTAGTGCAGCAATGGTATTTTCTACCATTGGCTTTGCAGCAGCTACTACTTATCCAGCACCATTCATAAATAATGGCGCAGCCGATGTTGCTATCGTTTACGGTAGCCATCCATCAGCAATAGATAATGCAGCTGTAGTAAACATACAGGATAGCCTAAACAGTAAGCTCACTGCTGATAGCGTAAGTGGCAGTGCTACACCTGAAGGTGGAGAATTTGTCAAGCTAGAAAAAGCATCAACAAAGTTCCAGTTAGGAAATGGAATTATTGATGTAATATCAAGTTCAGTGACAGATGACGACTTGGAAGTTCTTCTTGCAGACGGAACATACACAGACGATGATAATGACGATTTTGAGTACACTCAAAAGCTTACGATAGCTAATTTGTCGTTAACAATGTTTGATGATAATGACTACAAGGAAGACACTCCAACAGTAGGATTTAGTGTTACTTCAAATACTAATGTATTGAACTACACGCTTGACTTCAATACAGAGCCTTTGTGGGCAGATTTGCCTCAAACAGACATTAAGATAATGGGTAAAGATTACTTTATCTTAAGCGTCACTACAAACACTACTCTTAATTTGCTTGATTCAGGAGTTACATCCCTAGTTAATGAAGGAGAAGCTGTAACCGTAGGAGATTTTGAAGTCTCTACACAAGTCTTTAGTTCAACTCAAGCTATACTTACCATAAACGGTGAGAGAACAAACTCATTGAATGTAGGCGAGACGCAAAAGCTTGCAGGAACAGATACATACGTGGGCATTAAGAATATCTTCTATGTATCAAAAGACACAGGAATTAGCAGTGTTGAATTCGCCATAGGTTCTGGTAAGATTGAACTTATAAATGCACAAGATGTACAGATAAATGATGACAGCATAAACGGTTTAACAGCGAACTTTACATCTAGCTCTGAAAAACTTCAAAAGATAGTTATTCAGTGGAATGCAGACGATGATTTGTTTGTTGCAGAGGACAGCTCAATAACCATACCGGGATTTGAGAATGTAAAAATGTCTTACACGGGAATAACTTATCCCGCAGAAGAATTGTTTACAGTTCAAGGAGGTTCATCGACTTACGTTCAGTTGAACGACTTTCCACTAAAGGACAGTACAGAGGATATCAATCTTCTTTACGGTGCTAGTGGTGCGTTTACTGGAATAGGAAAGGACGCCACTAACAAACTAAGAACAACAAACTTAAGCACTATTACCTTTGATGGGGATACTGATGCATACCTTGTTGCTTCTTATGACGACGGCTCAGATGCAGAATCCTATCTTATAAAAACGACAAGCTTCTCAACTGAAAATGCTGTTAATAGAACAACAATCCAGTTCAGAGAAAACGGCGCTTGGGTTAACAAGAAGGAAAACGCAGAACCAACCGACACTGTCTCTTTAGGAAATGTTCAGTTAACTGTGGGTTACATTGACAAAAACGCTAAAACTGTTGTTTTAAATGCTAGCGCAAGTACAAACTTCAACCGACTTTACTCTAAAGAAGGCTTAAAAGTTTGGTTGCCTTGGGAAGTGAATGGCACCGACGCACAAGTGACTTCGTTTACACATGGAGCGATAAACTTTACGTCCAATGTATCTCAGCACAATGCAACTTCTTTCGCATTGGCATTCTTTGAAGAAGACAAAAATGAGAACATTGGAGATGGTAAAGGCTTCAACACGACTCTTGCTTGGAATGCAGATAGCGAAGCGCATGTCTCTGATTTAGTAGGAGAATCTGTTACAGCTGCCGAAGTAGGCGATACTAACATCTTTAGAACCTTCATGTACTCTGCTTTAGCTACAGAGTTTATGTGGGATCAAGGAAGTGGTTCTAGCGAGCAGGATTCTATCAAAGTTACCTATCATGGAGCCGAATCTTCTGCTAACGTATTCCTTACAGATATTAGCGCATCTACTGGAGGTACCAATACTATTGGTACACCAATTTTGGATACTGAAATAGCTCAAGCCTCTGGCAAGAATTTAATTGTTGTTGGAGGAAGCTGTGTAAACACAGTCGCAGCAGAATTGCTGAAAGGCTCTGGAGCCGCAAGGTTCTGTGGAGCTGATTGGACTGCTGCTACAGGTCTTGGAGCGGATAGATTCCTGATTCAAACCTTTGCCCGAACTGACGGAAACGTCGCTACATTGATAGCAGGTTGGGGCGCTGTTGATACACAGAACGCAGCTACAGCATTGACTACAAGATTGTCAGTTGACACAAGCGTTGGCGCAAAGCATACAGGTTCTACAGTAGATAACATCGAATCAGTAGTAACGCCATAAATAAGCTAATCGCAAAAATCAAATTGTTTTATTTTTTTCTTTTTCTCTTTTATTTTTTCTTTTTCTTCTTAGCTTAGAATGAAAAGTTTGAATAGTAAATTTCATAGCCAATTTTCAAACCTCGCTTTTGTTTTTCTTCTTTAATCTTCTCATATAAAAAAAGCGGTTAGTGCAAATACGGACTAATTAATGTCCAAATAAGTCCACACAATTGTTAGATTCATTTCAATAATTATCAAATAGCGTCGATAAACCTTAAATAATTAACCTATCTTAATGTTCATTACCTTAAAGTTCGCATTTCTGTCGTCCAGACACTTTTTCAGATATCTTATCGCCGTTATATTGTTTAAAATTGGTCCGTTAAATACCTAATCACCCAAAATTAATCCGTTAAAGTCTGATTCCGAAACACCGTTAGGAAAAAGTTTAAATAATGGTTCTTACTTAATAGGAAATGATAATCAGGAGAGAAATTGGAGAAAAAGGACAGATAGTGATTCCAAAAGATATTCGTAAGCATTTGGGCTTAGACATAGGGATAAATATAACGTTTGAAGTGAAAGATGACGAATTAGTTATAAAAAAAGAAAAGGACCCTATTGCGACGGTTGAAGATTTCTTTAACACGCCCAAAATTAAGAAAAAAATTTCCACAAAAGAACTAAAGAAATTGTACGAAGAACAATATGAATAAAAAATATATAGATGCCAATGTTTTTATTCAGGGAATTATCAGGGACGATAAAAGAGCAAAAGATGTTATCTTCAAAGTAGCAAACAATGATTTTACCGGAGTTACCTCTGTGCTAAGCTGGGATGAAATAGTTTTTGTTGTAAGAAAATTTTTAGGTGCTGATGTGGCCAAAGAAGAAGGAAACAAATTCTTTAAGCTGCCAAATTTTGAATACATTGACGCAAAAAAGGACATTATTCTGAAAGCACAAAAGTTGGTTGAGAAATACGATTTAAAACCGCGCGATGCGATTCATTGTGCGACCGCAATTCATTTAGGTATTAAAGAGATTATCTCTGAAGACAACGATTTTGATAAAGTTAGCGAGCTGATTAGAATTAATCCGTCAACACTATAAAATTCCCCCAGAGCAAGATTTTTATAACCATTAATTCTTAGTTTTTGATGAGAAGACTTGGTTCTAAAAAAGACGCAGAAGAAAAACGCAAAAGAAACACTCTTATCTTAAGCATATTCATGTTATTCATTTTAGTGGGTGGAACTGCTGGCTACGCATTTATTTCTAACCCAAGTCAGAGTGCTCAGGTTAATGCCCCAGAAGAAAACGGCAGCAGTCTGGCCCGTCTTGTAGGAAACCAATGGGTCGTTACTCTCAACGGTAGAAATCTTCCATTTATAAATTCCCCGGAGTCTGTAGCAGATGTTCTTGTGAACACGACTGTTTCAATTACAACATACAGCGGACTCTCTCTTTACATATCTTCAGGCAATAGCGCAGTCAATGCCGAAATTACCGCAACTCTTGGTAATTATGCTTCAAGAGTGCAAAGGGCATGTTACGGCTTCTGCGAAGAAGACCTGCCGGAAAAAGACTGTTCCGACAATTTAATAGTCTGGAAAGACAGTCCGCAAAACAGGGTTTACCAGGAAGAAAACTGTGTATTCATAGAGGGCGACCTTAGGGCCGTCGACGCATTTCTTTACAAAGTGCTGGGAATACAAGAACAATAATGTTTTTAAAACCGCGATTCGATAATAAAAAATGAAAGAAAAAAAAGAACAAAGGGAGCAAAAAACTTCTTCCAAGACAGACAAGGAACTCTATTGGGTTCTCGGAGTCATGGTCGCAGCAATCGCTGTTTTCCTAGTCGGTTTTACTTTGTTAAAAGAATCTGATTCTTTTAATTATAATGGGTTGGATTTCCAAAAAGAAATGTTAGGTAACATTCCTCTTTACAAACACACTTATTTGACGGAGAGAGTTACTAGAACCACCGGACAAGTTGTAAGAACGGGAGATGCCTCTTCAGTAGCCATATTGCTAAGAAATGACCCCCGCAGACTTGAAGACATTCCGGTCGAAGGGAAAATCGAGTTTCTTTCGGTGGAGCAAACTATTTACATATCAGTAAATTCCGCCCCCGAGTTAAGCTGCGATTACAGCCCTATAGCAATGCACGAATTATCTTCCTTTTTTACACAAAACGGATTCGCTGCGAAAGCGGGAATTTCAAATGAAACCATGGCCGAAGAAAATAAAATAGATTACATCACTTGTGAAAATCGCCCGGATAGAATGGTCATCTCGTTCGCATCAGGGGACTCGCCTTCAATTGTTAGAAATGGAAATTGTTATATTCTAACAGTAGCCAATTGTGACATCCTTGCCCCTACTGAAAAATTCATAATTCAGTCAATTATCGACGCCAAAGAAGACATCTCTTCTTAATTTGATTCTAAGATATAGAATAAACTATCTTCTTCTGCGCGGCACAGCATCCTCATAAAGACTTTTCACGTCTGTATAAACCGGAATGTTTTTGATTTTAAATAAGCCTACCGCCAAGAACCATATTATCACAACCATTATGGTGCTTCCAAAATACCACATCATCATATGGGCTATATCAAAATAGTTTCCCCCGCCGGCAGCGATTCCCGCGAAGACGGCAATGCGAAAAATGTTAAACACTAAAAAGACCACAATAAGAAACAAAATGCTCCACATCCGTTTCATTGCTTTCATCGGAGTAGTTAAATTCAAGATTAGCAAAAGGTAATAAGCGGCTCCAGCAACACAGGCAGAGATGATTCTGGCATAAACATTCGCGTAGGAAATAACATGGCCCGGAAGTGAAGCAACATTATCATAAAACAAATTCAGTATCCCAAGCACCGGCCAGTATGTCAAAGGCGTAAAAATGAATTCAAATGTCCCGCCATAAACTAAAGCAAAACCAAGCACTATCAAAATGAAGTATCTGGCAACAACATCAAGCGCCTCCTTATTATCCATTCACCAATCAAGACGCAACAGTTTAAAAGATTATCTTCTCGTTACTTTGACTGCAACAATTATAATCAGGATAATCAACACAACATTGACTGCTCCGATTATCCACAAGAATGAATTATCTCCAAGGTTAAATATTCCAGTTCCAGACTGTGTGGTTCCTCCAACATTCAATGCGATTTCCCTAAGCTCAGAACCGCCCAATCCATCCTTTACCTCAATTTCAAAGGACTGTTCTCCTTCAACGCCTTCATCAACAGCGAATGTTAAAAGCACTTCTTTGCTTTCTCCTGCATCTAAATCAACAATTCTTGGAGAAATACTTTCAAGTGTCGCCCAGGATTGATAGCCCAAGGCATCAACTGCAAAGGCCGTTCTTTGTGACTTCAAATTTGCAATTGTCGCTCTTACAACAACTTCTCCGCCAGCAACAACTTGGTCTGATTCCAATTCTGCACTGATTGTGACAATTCTATTGCCGCCAGTTGACGCATTGCCAGAAGTTGTTCCGCAGCCAATAACTCTCAATTGAACGCTCATGTCTTCATCCGATTCTTGCCTGTAAGTTCCTTTATTATAATCATATTCAGAAGACAAAGCCAAATTGTAAACTTTATCCTTTGCATTGTTTGGAATCGCAATATCAAAGTTAATAGTTTCTTTATCTCCCTGGTCAAGTCCGGACCTTATCTCAACAAATTCGTCAATTCCTAGTTCTGTATTCTTCAAATTTATCCTAACTTGGTCTTGATCTTCATCGCCAATATTATAAACATCAAGCGTCGTTGAAATTCGGTCACCGCAAGTTGCTTCTGTTGGTGTGAATTCGATATTATCAAATGCAATGAATTTTCCACTGTCGCTTTCCCTCTCAATGTCTACCGAATTAAACCTGTCACTCTCTTCAAAATCAGACGCAGTATCAATGCATTGTTCATCTTCTCCGACATCGTCGCTATAAGCTTTAAAGGTCAGGTCATAGCTTCCGTCTGTAAAATCGGCTGGAACTGTAAAAGTAAACGTGGCTGTATCTTTATCTCCATCACTGAGACTGCCCAAATCGAATTTTTCCTCATCAGCATTATCAAAATTAAGGTCCGAAACTTGATTTATTCCATCGGAATCAAACACGCCCATTTCTACAAAAATATCTTTGATTTTATCGTTGCCGGTATTTTCTATTTCGACTTCTATCTCAATAGTGTCAAGAAGATTCCATTCGTTGTCGTCTCCATTTCCTTGGTTGTCTATCTTGATATTTCTTATTTCCAAGTCTCCTCCAACAGAGCCGACCTCACAGAATGATCCTGCAACGTTTAAAATTAAATTCGCTTTCGTTATGCTGTCATCTGCTGTCGCAGTAATTGTAGTGCTCACTCCGCCAAAATCAACTGTATCAAGACCAACTCCTTCCACTTTGACAGTTTTCTTCTGTCCAGCAGTCAAGTCAAGGTTTGTAATCTGGTTTCCAGATGAGTCATAAAAGTTCACAGTGAAACTTCCAGAGCTAGTTAATTGGACACCGCTCCAATCCTTATTCCCGTTGTTCTCAACTTCGATTGTGCCATTAGTTGTAGGAGTAATCACAGTCTTAGAAGTCAATTTAATAGAAGGCTTATTATTAATAGCCACTGAAAAAGGAACATCGCGCGAATCGCCAAGTCCGGCAGGATCTACAATTATCTTTCCAGCCAAATTCCCATCTTGGAATGCTGTAAAGCTGACAGTGCCGCTAACATGAATCATTACAGATGTTGTTGTGCCGTCTCCGATTGGCACATTTGGCATGGTCAATGTAGCTGTGCCAGAAGTCATCACCAACGTGAATCCTATTGCTGAATCTGCAGCGCCACCATTAGTGATATCGAAAGATATCGGGAAAGAACCCGCACTGTGTTCAATAGTAGAAGGAAAATTAACATTGCTAACAGCCAAAGACGCTGCGCTAACTGCGCCACTCATCGCCATGAACGCTAGAAACACCAAAGCAGTCAAACCGCAAAATTTTGTTTTGTTTGTCATCGTGTTGTAATTTGATAGTTACAAACCACTATTTAAATATTTCGGTGCTGAAAAATTTATTTCAAAAAACTAAAATTCCCATCCTTTAGAAAGTTTAATAAAGTTCAGTGTCATACGAACCTTAAAGAGGACAAAATGCCGATAAAATCTAGGGAAAATCTTGTTGGAGCATATGCGTTCCTAATTGCGATTATACTTGCAGTATCCGTAGGAGTTGCAACAATTACTCTTGGGCCAAGTGAGTCTGTGACTAAAATTTTAACAAGTTTGCTTGCGATTCTTGGATTAGTCGCAGGCTACTTTGTTTCAGAAAAAGATGTAAAGACATTCCTATTCGCTTCAGTTTCCTTAGTGCTCGTCAGCTTCGCCGGCCTTCAAGGAGGATTCTTAAGCGCAGCAGTTCTCGGGGTTGTGAGCGTAAGCAAGCTCATTACAAATATTCTCGGGGCACTTATGTTTGTTTTCATCCCCGCAACGATTGTTGTTGCATTAAAGGTTGTCTTCTCGCTGGCTAAAACTTAATTCAAGCGTTTTTTATTTAGCCTAGCAAGAAATTTTTAAAGCCATAAATCATATTCAACCAATTTAAAAATTTTCAGAATAATTAATAATCCCATCTATCTTTAGCGTTCTCTTTCTTCTCAGGCATACTTGGCTTGTGAATATGCGCAAAACTTGGTGTGGCAAGAACAATGTTGTCTCCAAAGCCCGCGATAGTTCCTTCAAGAGCATCAACTGTTTTCTTTATTTTAGAAATCGCTCTCTTTAATTCAATCAAATCCTTCGACTTCAATGGCTTTATATCAATTACCGCAATGGTGTAACCAGTCCTAAGTGCGTTAAGAATTTCTTCCATTCCTTCATAATCTCTCAAGACGAATGGTTTTACAATTACTTTGCTGTCTTCCTTTTTGGCAGCATTAAGGTCAAGTTCAAGATATTCCTCTTCGTTACCATTTCCCCCTCCGAACAATCCTTTAAAATTAAATGCCATGCATCTTTTCAGATAAATGAGTATATAAATATTATTATATTTCTCGGTATTATTCTTGCCGCGAAACAAATTTGCTGATTTCTTCTCTTAGCTTAGCGACATCTTTTTCAATTAATTTTTCTTGCTTCTCTATAGCCCCAATCCGAACGCTCAACAACTTCTTTTTCTCTTCCAATTCTTTTTTTACTTTCTCTTCGTTAGACTTAATCAAAAAACCAGAAGTCATTTTATAAACTTCATCTCCCGAATTCTTTAATTCACCGAATGCATTTTCAATTTCATTCAACTCAATTTGCATCGCCTGTTTTTGTGCAAGAAAACTTTGAAGATGAGTTTCAAGAAGCTGCAATTCCTCTATTTTTTTATCAGTCTCTTCCCGAGCCATTTAAACGGCCTTCATTTTTGCTACTTTATTTCGCGGTTTGTAAAATACTCTGGAGCCGCAATGCGGACAAACGAATCTTTTATCCAAAACTTTGCTGCTCAGTGACTTTTCACACTGAAAACATTTGTATTGTGCCATCTCATTTCTAGCGATAGACCTTTTTTAAAACTTGCGATTCATATTTTTTAAAAAACAACAAAGAAAATCTTTAAATACTTTAAGATTCAAGAGAAATAAAAGAGTAAAATGGATGCAAAAAGAGGTTCAGAGGAAAACAGATCAACTGAAGCAGAAACCCTTGAGGAAGATTTCGACGTCGATGACCTCACGGCGGGCTTAACTGCAACAGACGAATCCAAATAATTTCTTACCTCCTCGGAGGTATTTTTTATTTTATTTATTAAAAGATTTTAACAACATCAGAATAACTCTCATAAACATTCTTATAAAATACTAATCCTTTATCTTCAATTGTTTCTGGGTTAAGATAATTCCAATACGCTACAAGCAGCAATCTTGAATTGCGGGCAATGTCTGACAGATGATTATTAATTACCGTCGTTAGTATAACCAATTTGGCTATCTTCGATTATTCATTAAAAACTTTTCTTCTTAGATTTCTTGACCTATTGAAGTCGCCAAGCCCTTCATAAATCTTCAATAATTCTTCCTGAACTTCCCTTTTCTCACTTGAATCTAAATTCATCATGAGGAGTTTTTCATAAAATCCTGCGGCTTGCCTTCTCTTGCTGCCATCAACGAAAACCTTCGCCTGAATTTTGTAATATTCTCTGACCATTCTTTCAATTTCTGTCTGTTTTTCTAAAGGAGCGATAGCAACGGCCTTTTTCTTCATAGCATCAGCAGAATCAAAGTCCCCTCCTCGAATATAAAGCTCTACTGCTTTAACAAAATCAGAAATCTTCGCCGCGACACTAGTATTTATCTCTCCAGCTGCCTTCATCATCTTTCCAGCCTCCAATAACATTCCCTTGGTTTCATACAATCCAGCCAGTTTCACAAGCACAAATTTCTTCGTGTCAAAATCAAGCTGGTTCTTCAAACAATCTTTCAGATATTCCATCCTAAGATAATCGTTCATCTCAAGAAACTTCTGTTCTATCTCTTTTCTCGTCGTCTCTTTTACTCTCATGCAAAATCCTATATTTCGGAGTTTATAACAATTACCATACATTTTTGTACATAAGTCTATTGAAATGTCATATCCCTAATGGTCCGCAGATTACTATAATCTCAACAATCCACAATCCCTTTTCGTTGTGATAATTGTATTTCAGAAAACTGAAGCTACTTTCTTTCAAATGTAAAAGAAGAAGTTTTTATAAACTCAAAACAATCATTTTAACGATGTTTCAAAAAAAGAAACTCTTGGAAGAACTCGCAGATTATTTCAAGAATAACTTGAAAAAGGGTTATACAAAGGAATCTCTAAGATGGGCTTTAGTCAATCAAGGCTATTCAAGGATGGAAATCGAAAAAGCAATTAGAAAAGCAGAGCTTGA
Source organism: Candidatus Pacearchaeota archaeon (assembly GCA_018304105.1). Lineage (GTDB taxonomy): Archaea > Nanobdellota > Nanobdellia > Pacearchaeales > GW2011-AR1 > UBA73. The sequence goes on from JAGVWX010000006.1 coordinate 37,637, forward strand.
TTTGGCTGCGTCCGCTCCAATACTCAAGACAAAGCCAGAGATAAAATATGAAATTGTAACAGAGGACAAACCCGAAAAGAAGAGACGATGGTTCGGTCTTTTCTCATAAACTTCCTTGTACGCCAACGCCCGGAATCGAACCGGGAGATCCTTACGGAAAGCGGTTCTCAAGACCGCCGGAGTACCATTGTCCCACGTTGGCATTGTCACCACGTGAGACTTGAGCAGTTCCTTGCGATTGTCCCACGTTGGCATTGTCACCACGTGAGACTTGAGCAGTTCCTTGCGATGTCCCACGTTGGCAATTATCACAATGTAACTAACTTACATTAGCATCGTTTTAGAAAATTAAGATGGCTTATAAAACTTTATACTCAATTCGCAGACGGCCTTAGCCCAGTTCGCTCATTTTGAACATCGTATCTAAAGACACAATACTGTATTGTAACATAATATCCTCTGCTCGTAACAACGTAATCATTATTACCCGGGTTTCCGTTAGCTACTTCTTCTCTAGTCTGATTAACAAATAAAAAGCCATTTGAGCCGCTCGGTTTTGCTTGAACATTGTCGGTATTTGATGTTCCTTTGACCGCACTCCTAAGAAGGACTCTTGGCGGAATAATACGAGTGCCACTGTCCCGGGTTATATAAAATCGTATAGGAATTCCAGCATCGCTCATAACAACTTTTCTTCCCCGCACAAAGAGCCCCCCTCGATTATCGCGATTTACAAGATCATAATGCTCTCGTTCAGAAACTCTGACTCTTTGTTCCCATGTAGTCATTCAACATAACAATCTCGAGAATTTTTAAACATATTTGTATTACAATTCACACTAAATAAATCCTCTTCAGTAAAAACAACAATAAAACAAAGACTTAACCGAAGAGACTAGCTAAACCAGCAGCTGACTCGCTGACTTTTTCTTCTTTCTTTTCTTCTTTCTCTGGCTTTGCTGTTCCACTCGCTGCTGCAGGTGCCGCTGCCACTGCGCTCGCGTTCGCAAGCTCGTGTGCAATGTCCACGCCATTTAACGACGCAATCAAAGATTTAACCTTGGATTCGTCAACGTGTGCTCCAGTCGCAGAAATCACTTTATGCAAATGCTCTTCGTCAACTGGTTTGCCAAGCTTATGCAATAACAAAGCTCCGTAGATATATTCCATTACGCGCCCTCCTTACATTTGAATGAACGCATGAATTCGAATGTGTGAAAGGCTAGTGATAAACTCATTGGCTTTCACCTTTTTTGTCTTGTTGATTAGCTATTATACACTCGACCAATTCGATCCCATACTCTTGATATTCTTCCATAACCTTAACATAAGCTTGCGCCCTTTGTTCTAATTCCGCACGCGTCGGATTATTTGAATTCAACCTTTTTATTTCTGACATTATATCGCTGTAGCCATCAAAACACCATGAATGAGCCCAGTCATTAAATACCTTGGCCCCCCGAAGGTTTCCTTTCTTCTTTGCTTCATTTCTTTCTATTTCTAAGTTAACCGGTCTTTCAAAATCTAATCTATTCATTCTGCTCCTCCAGCGTTTACATTTTTGCTTTCATAAATTTTCTCCAATGCTTTCTCTTGCATCGCAGCTTTGCTGATGAAATAAGAAATTGTTTCCTTCACAGTATAACCGATGTTCACTGCAAATCCAAGTGCCTTGCCGATTGATGCTCTTAGCTCATCCAACGTTCCGGCTTTGTCGATTTTAATTTCGGTATAAATCACTTCATTCACTGAATCATAAGCCCCAACAGGAATAAATCCGACCCTCATCGGAGAGATGTTCAGTTTTCCAAGAACGCTCGCCACTTTATCATTTATGACCTCTCCGGCTTTCACAATAGTCGCTGCTTGTCGTATAGACAGTTTGCCATTTTCAACAGCGACTTTCAATCCAACGCTTCCAAGTTCAGAAATTGCCGGGCCAGGAATCAAATCGGTTGGGCCTGCTTCAACATGTATGTCTTCTGGAGCAATGTCTCCCGCTTTAGCTTTCGAGGCAGACTGATTATCAACAAGTTCAGATGCTAATTGGAAAGCGTCAAGTTGGGAAAACATTAAGCAGGTGTCTGCTTCTATTAATTCTTTAATATTCTGAAAATTTACTTTCTCAACTTTTGAAATTGCCCTTAGTAAAATGGATTTTTTAGCCATAACCACTTCTGCCTTTCCGGTTAATTTTTTCTTTATCTTCTGAAATTGCGAAGCTGGAAGGCCTTTGATTGACGCAACAAGAAGGGTCTTGCTAGACTGCATTTTTTTAACTAAAACATTAAGCAGTTTCACTTTGTCTTCCGGAATTGGTTTCTCTCTCGTCAATTTTTTTCTTTCGGCCATTATTCCACTTCCACCTTGAATGGTTTTGTCATAGTGAATTTTATCATTGTATTTTTCAGATTCTCTTTCTTTTTTGGCAGGGCATTAATAACTCCATGATAAACCGCGTCAATATTCTGCGCAATTTTCTCATCGCTCATGCTTTGTTTTCCGACGGCAATTTTCACGCTTGCTTCTTTCAGCCTTATTTTCAAAGAAGAATTAATCTTATCCAATGTATCTTTTATCGATTGTTCGTTTTCTTGCGGCAAAATTCCCAACTGAGGCGAAGGCATTTTTCCCGCCGGCCCAAGAATTTTACCGAAGGTCGTAGCCACTTTCGGCATCAGTTTTGCGACAGACAAAAAATAATCGTAATTATCAACGAGTTTTTTCAGCTCTTTCTTGTCAGAATATTTTGCAAACTGTCCTTCCGTTATGCTGTCAACAATTTTTGATTTTTCAGTCAGGAAACCGCAGACTTTTTTGTCTTTTACTTTATGGGGAAGAGTTATTACAGCGTTCATCTGATCTTTTTTCACATCAATTCCCCTCAGATTAATAATTAACTCTACAGTTTGGTCAAACTTTGCTCCTTTCTCCTTGCGCAATTCCGCTAATGCTTCCTGTACTTTCATTGTTATTCGTTCCTTTCATCTCCTACCTATGCCCGTAAACCATAGAAATTTATGTTTCGGGATGTAGTGCGATTATTATGATGATTGTTGAGCGTATTTAAACTTTTCTGGCTTTCTCTTTCTTTCTTAGATTCTCCTCAATCTCTTCTACGCTTCCGGAAATAACCACCCAGTTCTTCACTTCTTCAAATCCTAATTTCTTATACCATTCAAGAGGAAACTCTTTGTCCTTGAATATAATCCCATCAAAGATAACTGCATCATACTTTTCGCGCGCGGTCTTGCATAGCTCTTTCATAAGTGCGCGCGCTATCCCATATTTCTGAAAATCAGGATGTACAAATAATTCTCCATCGAATAAGTGATTTCCGTCGCACCAGGGTTTTATTCCGGAAAGAACCGCGCCGACTATTTTATTTTCATATTCTGCAACAAACGCAAGGTCTGGCTGTTTCTCAAAAAAATATTGTAAGATTTTTCGCGCAGACTTCTTGTCCCATGTCTCTCCAACGTTCGCTTCATTATAAGCCAACGCATAAATCGAAGCAAGAACTTCCAAGTCTTCTTTTTTCATCATACGTTGGAATAACCCTAACTATTTTTTCAACAACTTTTTTATTCTCTAACAATCCTTCTATATTACTGGTTTTTTCATATTGGTAAGGATAATTTTCGTAAGTGCTTATTCGTGAGTGAGAGTAGGTTGTCATTTTATAGAAACTCATCAAGAATATTTATATGTTTACTTCTTCTTTCCTTTGGCTTCTTCTTTCTTTGCCCCAGCCGCAGGCGTTGCCGCAGCAGGAGTAGCAGATTTTCCGGCAGCAGGTGTTGCGCCCGCCGCAGGAGTTCCAATAGTCGCGCCGGCAGCCGTCGCTGCAGCAGCTTTCGCTTCTTCTTCAGCAGCCTTCGCTTCAGCCAAAGCCTTCTTGCTTTTCTCTTGTCTAACACTAAGGTCTTTCCAAAACTCTTCAAGCTTTTTCTTCTTGTCAGCCGAAGGCTCGGTTATCTCGTTGTCAATCTCATTATCATATTTTCCAGCTTCAATTTCTCTCATGATTTCTTTTCCATTTTTACTATCAATCAAAACTCCGAGAGAAACGCAGCTTCCAACCGCAAGCTTCACAGCATTCTTCAAATTTCTCGCCAGCAAGCCAGGTTGTTTTGTCTTCGCGATTCCAACAATCTGCTCAAAAGAAATATTTCCTACATAGTTTTTACCGGCCTCTCCGGAGCCAGCTTCAAGTTTCATTTCTGCGGAGATAAAACTTCAATCGAGTAACCTTTAGTCTTTGGATTAACATCCAGCTCAACAGGAACTTTCAATCCCTTGAATCCAGAAGTCGCAGTATTCACATCGCTAATAACTTTCCCAAGATTAACCCCCATTGGTCCAAGCTGTTGGGCTATCGCTGGCCCTGGCTTCATGGACCCGCCCTCAACAATTAATTTAATTTTCGGCATCTTCGCCCCCAATAACTCTTTTTAAAAATGCAACTGCAGATTGGCCTTCCATTTCAAGAATGTGTAACTCTGTCGCCTGTTCTGTGATTAAGCGATCCATAGAATTCAATAAGCCAGAATTTTCTGCCTGCTTCCTTTGACCACCATTTGTCATTATATTCCTTCGTGCGTCTAATAATCTTTGATATTTATCAAAAGCCGCGCTGTACTGTTCAGCTAGTCTTATTTGCATTAAAGGTAAGTTGCCTGCCACCAAAGCATCGGCAAAAGAAGGCTGCGGGCCATACATCTTACTGTTCATCTAAAATTCCTCCGCGAACTCGTCAAAAGAATCTGTCTCAGGTTCTTCTTTCTTCTTTCCTTTAGTTTCATCTTTATTTTCCTCTTCTCCCTCTTCAGATTCACGCCTTATAACCTTTACGTTGTCCATCTTAACCGTTACTGGAATAGGGACACTCGCTCCAAGTAGTGAAACAACAACTTCTCCTTTCTGCTTGTCGATTCTCGTGACCTTCGCCTGTTCGCCTTTGAACTGCCCAAGCATTTCGACAATATCCCCGATTGCAATGTTCATCTCTTCAGTTTTCGGCTCAAGCATATTCTTTATTTCTTCGTAAGAAACAGTCTTTCCGATAATTCCTTTTACATACGGCAGATTGAAAACCGCTTCTTCCGCAGTTTCTCTGTCAGCGGCCTCGACAATAATGTAACCCTTCAATCCGTGCGGCTTGATTACAGAATAAACCGAAATAGAATTCTTTCTCACTCTGTCCCCAATCATTTCCATTGCTCGTTCTTCTTTATTCGTCGTGACTTTTATGATAAATATCATTTTGTTTGTTTTTCCGTTTTGTTTTAGTTCGCTCTACTTCAAGACATCTAGAAGCAGATATTCAATAGACAAGTTGAGGGTTTTTAAATTTTCGCTTTCGTTTAGAGTAATAGTTCAACAATTATTATGCCCTCTTTTTCAAAAATCTCTTTGTTAAGAAAATCCAAGGAGCCTTTATTCTCCTCTATCCATCTTCTAACAGTTAAAATATTCCTTTCGCCAATTCCATGAATGTGCACGAAGTCCAATCCATATTTTTTGGATAAATCTATTTTTCTTCTTAAATCTTGCGTGATCTCATAATCGCTCATTTGACTGCTAACAAAAACAGCCATAGCCGATTTCGAAACAATGACTTCATAAATTTCCTTAAAATCTTCTCTCGAATAATTATAAAGCTGAATTAAAAACTTTTCAAAATAGCCGGCAGTACACAAGTTGGAAATATTGTTTCCCCTATCCCCAAATCTTCTACGAATATCCTCTTTTAATTTTCGTACATCCAATCGTTCGCTAAATTTCTTTCGAAGATAAAGTGATGCCTCTAAGGCCTCATAGTCATCTTTTGGAATCAATGGGGCGAAGAAGTCTAAAACCTTCTTGTCTTCACCTTTATTTTTCTGGTAGTCATATAAGTCTTTTAAAAGAATGTAAGTTTTGTCTTCAAAGACCTCCCCTCCGCTTTCTACACGATCTCTAAATATTTCGGCTAATTTTTTCTTTTTTTCTTCAGGCAGCCCATCGTAATTAACATATAATCTCTGTTTTTCTTCATCAATCGAATACCCCTTGCCCCTTAAACTATTATCAGAATTTCTGGTTACATTAATGTTTATCAACGGAGAATTAACTTCAATATTGAATAAGGCCTTTAGTTTATCGAGCCAACTCATTTCATTGCTTAGAAAGCCTCATGAGAGAAACAAGGTCATTCTTGATGAAAACCTCAGAGCCCTTCCGAATACCTCCAAACTCTACTTCTCTCACCTCTTGACCATCTGTACTGAGAACATGCTGATTTGGATTCGTCTTCTCAACAATTATCCCTTCTTCATTCACATCCTTGCCAAAAAAACCAAGCACTTCTCTTCTCAAACCAGAATCAAATGTTAAGGTTGTCTTTTCATCCATTTTCACTCCTCACATTTTAAACTGGCATTCGGTATTTAAATATATATCGTTTCCTTTGATTACTTTCGCCCATCTAAGTTTCTCCAAACTCTCTTCTTTAATATCGTGACCATTACGGAACTGTATTTTGCTAAGCAAAATACAGTACTCAAAAATATTTATATTTTTCGTTAACTCACCCCAATCTCTCCAAGTATTCCTTAATCCTCTCAATCGTCTGAGGAATCAGAAAATTCTCAATCTTTGTCTCAAAAATTCTTCCAAGCGGCTCGAACTCGCTAAGACGATATTTGTTCTCCTGCTTATCTACCAACATGGCGTCACGAAGACGTTTCAATTGTCTTCGTATATTGCTCTCCGCGAGGCCTTTCTCCTCAAGCGAATGCTCTTTCCTTTTTTCCTGCACTCTGTCTCGTATCTCAAAAGAGTTAAGCCAATTTTTATTCGGTCTCGCTTCTTCCAAAGTCATAAGCATGTCAACGATAATGTCCCTCGAATCTCCCGGCTGCAAAAGTCCAAGGCTCAAGCAAACCTTTCTTATCAACTCCCTCTTCGAAGAATTATACGGCCTTTCATATTTCCTAAGCGTTATTTCCGAGAGTGGCAGATCTTTCACCATATTTATTTCAAACGATGAATTGTTATAAATCTTGCTAATCAACCTTTATATCTCAATCCAATACAGAAACAACTCACCTTTCTCGGTCTGGGTTGGTGGTGTGATAACTTCTCGTTAATACAATTTTGTAAAATAGCTTAAACTTTCTGATTTAATTATTATAGCAACGACGAATCGGAATATAGTTAAATGAAAACTGAATTTCTTAAAAACCCATCAATCATCAAAATCATTATAAACCTAACTCATTTATCTGAGAAATGAAACTCGTCGCATACATCAATCAAGACAGCTCTACTTACGGCCAAATCTCCGCGCTGATTAATCGCATGGAAGAACTCGAGCAAATTCTCATCGTCAAAGACAAGTCAACTCCGATGCCATTTTTAAATCCTGCCTGCAAATCAATTAACGTAGATTCTTCAAAAGACTTGTCTTCTTTCAAAACAGAAATTCAGGAAAAACTAAAGCCGTTTCTCAAAGGCGATTTCGAAGTCGCGCTCAGCATCGCATCAGGCAACGGCAAAGAGCACATGGCTCTTATCTCCGCGCTCCTCACACTTCCTGTCGGCATAAAACTAACAGCTTTCACAAAACAAGGCGTAGAATTTATTTCTTAATTTCTCTTCGGGCAGTTATAAAACTCTTTAACTCATCCGCTTATACATTATTCCATCGTTCATCTAATTCGTTGTCCCAATCTTTTCTAAGAATTTCTTCAGATGCCAACATCGTCAGAATACTTTCCACATCGTTAATATTTTTTACCATATTTTCTATCAAATAAAAGTCATCGCCCACTTGACCATCATCACAACAATCAGCGCAAGTATGAACCAAGTGATTGCCTTGTAAGCCCACTTCCCGATTTTCTCTTTTCTGGTTATTCCCCACACGGTCAGATAAAAGAATCTTCCGCCATCGAGAATTCCAACTGGTAGCATGTTGAACAACGCCACTAAAAAGTTCAGCACAATTATCCACCATAGCAAATAGTAAATGAACCATCCAAACTCTCCAACCTTAGATTCATAATGCGTGAACGGATCTTTGATGTCTGAAAAGACCTTGTAAATCCATCCGGTAATTCCTCCGTTGCCCCCCTGTATGAAAATAATTCCCAACGCCGCCTTGCCCTCGCTGTTTTCTGTCAGATTGAATGTGTACTCTCTCGTTTCAGCCACAGTCCCCTGTCCCGGGTCAAGGACTGCCGTCTTGACATTTACTTCGTCTCCCGGCTTGTACTGCCCAAGAACACTTCTTAAATCTTCAATCGAAGTAATCTTTTTTCCGTCAATTTCCGTTATCGCTCCGACCATCTGGCTCCGAAACGCTGGCGTATCTTCGTAAACAATCACGCTTTTCAATTTATTTTCAACAGAAGCATCCCAAATTTCATTCTCAATAAAGTAATACTTTCCGTCAGATTCCAATTGCAAATATCCTTCAATTGAACTATTTCCTATCACGCTTACATTTACCATCGGCAGTTCAGCAAGGCCATAACTGCTAAACTTCACTCCGGCAGGTACAAACAAATTTGTAAAGAACAGGGCCATTACGCCAGTGAACAGCAAGGCCACAACAACATTAGCAAAAGTTCCTGCGGCAAGAACAACCATTTGTTTCAATCGCGGCGCTTTTTCCATCTGCTTCTCGTCTGGTTCAACAAACGCTCCAAGAATCGGACCAAGAAAAGCAAAACCAGTAGAATGAATCTTAAACTTGTAAAATCTTGCGAAAATCCCGTGAGAAAACTCATGAACAACCGCGATGATTCCAAGTACGACTATGAAATAGGTGAAGTATAAAGGAGGAAACAAAGATTCCAATCCAAAAATCTTCGGGAAATACGGAATCACCGGAAACACTGGCGGCGCCCGAATTACTTGCGCAATCGAAGTCGTCAAATACAAATATGTCGACTGGGAAAGCAGCCAAACAATTCCAATCATTAATCCATATCCGGAAGCAAGAACAACATACTGCAATAATTTAAGCGGCTTGGCAAAAGTTTTCGCAAACCAGTCTATAAAATTAATTCCAAGTTTTGTCTTGTAAAGATAAAGAATTCCCTGCCTTTGCAGGTTTTTTCTTCTTGTTGAAAGAAATATGACTACAAAAATTATAAAAATTCCCAAAAATACAAAATCATAAACTTCAAACGCAACCATTTCGTTACTTCTTCCTTATCGGCCTAAAGGCGCGGCCTTTACACCGAGGACAAGAAATTTTTCCTGCAACGACTCTCACAGAAGGCGACCTGACTTTCTTGTTGCAATTTTTGCACACATAAACATTGTGGAACATTCTCTTCTGCGCTATTGGTATTTTTGTTGCCATATTTATTTACAAAACCCTCATTAACATTTTCTTTCCTTCAATGTCCCAGACCTCTGCTTGCTTGTCAGTTTCAGCAGAACCCCTGGCATCCGCATGAATCGGCACATCAATCGTCTCATAACTCTCAAGGTCCATGACCGAGGCGTTCTCTCCATTCACGCTCAGGATTTGAACTCTCTTCTTTTCAACCATCGGCACATCAAACCTGTCGTGTCCTGGAATAGTAATTACCTTCTTCCTGTCCACAAAAACTCCGGTCGCAAGAATTCTGCACTTAGCATGTCCATGCTTTCCTGTCTTGCTGACATCATTCGACTTTACAATATAAGGCTCGTTATCAACCAAAATCATCGCGCCTACTTTTGCTTCCGTAGCGTTA
>JAGVWX010000007.1 GCA_018304105.1 Candidatus Pacearchaeota archaeon
TGATGGAAGACTGATGTTTTGCCGTCGTGGGAAGCCGCACTCCGCCGAAGGCGGATTTGACTCCGTAGAGTCAAACCTTTAGGGTGCGGAGGATGTCACAAAGTTTTATTCTTTTAGCTTGATGAAACTTTCCTTGAATAGCGTTACTTGTATCGGATGTGGGCTTTGTAGTGACATCTGTGGAGAAACTTTCGGAATGAAAGATGGAAAGGCAATTTTGAAAAAGAAGGTTTGTGAGGATAACGGTCGTGAAAAGGAAGCAATTATTTCTTGTCCGACGAATGCTATTAGCGTGTCTAAATAATTTTCTTTACAGTACTACAAATATTTTATGCTCCTGGCATATTATATCATTGGTCCTGTTTCTGTAGAGTTTTGGAGAGTTATAAAGTTTACTCGAGCAAGATTAATAGAGCCATAATTGCAATGCCTGCGAGGAATGTTAAAAGTTGCAGGAAGGATTTGCTTAATGTGTCGGAGTGCTTGTGGAGCTGAGGGATGAGATCCGAAGAAGCAATGTAGACGAAACCACCTATTGCGATTGGGACAAGGAGCGTTTCCAAGTTGGCTATTGAGCTGCCGAGCCAGAGAGTTAAAAGCGTGCCAAGAACTGCGAACAGGGCGGAAACAAAATTGAGCGCGAGAGCTTTGGATTTTGAGAAGCCTCCGTGGAGAAGAACGCCGAAATCCCCTATTTCCTGAGGGATTTCATGGAATATGACTGCGAGAGTTGTTGCGACGCCTGCAGGAACTGAAATCAAGTAAGATGCGGCGATTATCATTCCGTCGAGGAAGTTGTGGAGCGCATCGCCAACTAAATTTATGTAAGCGAAAGGATGAACATGATGGTGTTCTGTTATTGTGCCGTGGCAATGCTGCCAATGGATGAACTTTTCAAGGATGAAGAAGATGACGATTCCTGCCAAGATGGATAATGAGATGTTTAAAGTTAGCCCGAAATTTTCAATGGCCTTTGGAAGAAGATGAATAAAAGCGTCGCCAAGCAATGTTCCTGCGGAGAAGCTGATTAGGTAAATTAAGAACGCTTTTAACTTTTTTGTGTTGATTGAGAAAGTTAGAACTCCAATTAGGGAGATTAGTGAGACAATGAATACGCTAACAAGGGAATAGAGCCAGACTTGTTCCATGAAGTAGTTAATGAAAGAAGGTATTTAGTTTTTCTGATTACTCACATAAATTCCAACCTTGAAAAATTCAAAATAGCTTAAGTTTTCAAAATTAATGTTATGATGATAGTTTGGAAGGGAATGGGATGAAAAGGGAAATTATCTTAGATAAATGATTTTACTATTCCGTAAATTAGGATGACGGCTGCGAAGATGCCGATGGCCCATGCAATATAATAAAGAATTTTTAATGTCTTTTTGTTCATGATAATGTTAAGTAAACTAAATTTATAATTATTTCTTCTTGGATATTTTTACGGCAAAGTAATAGATTAATGCGCCGAGGATTTGAAGTAGTACGACGACGAGAATCCAGACGATTTTGTCATTTTCTTTTTTGAAGTCGCGTCTTGCGCAGTCAATAATCATCCAAATCCAGAATGCGAAGGCAAGGACTACGATTGCTACGATTAAAAATACGATGAGAATAATCAAGGAGATTATCATTGCTTCTGCTGCCATGTTTGGATTAAGGAAAAGGAATATTTAAATGTTTTTTATAATCCTGATTTATTAGGATGTTTTCCCGAGATATTGTTCAGAACAAATTCTCTTATCCTTTCTGCTGTGTCTATATCGACTCCCGGAATATATCCTTCGGCTAGAGTTCCACCACCCTTGTGGTATCCGGAGTATCCTGCTGTTTGGATGTTCACTGTTGAGAAACCGAAAATTCTTGCGATAATTCCACGAGTGATATCGACGTTTTGGACTCTTTCATATGGAACGTTGCTATATCTCTTCCAAATAATTCCTCTTTCTATTTTGAGTTCTCGGGGCGTAAACTCATACCCCCAGTTTGCATATGCTAACTGAGCATAAATTTCTCCAAAGATTATTATTAATGCCAACATTCCAATTGCGACGATTGTAATGTATACGCTAAGATTATCTCCCGACCTAAAACTTAAGAATAGGCCTGCTGGAACTAACAAAGCGTATGTCAAAATAATTACAAGGACAATGCTTCCAAAATATCCGCTAATCCTAAAAAGCCATTTTGTAGCTGGATGTAATTTGTTCATTTTAACAGAACGATATAATTATTTATAAACCTATTTAACAACTTTTCCGGCATGTTCGAATTCGATGTCTCCGTTGATGAGCTGGCGGATTGTGTGACGGAGGTTTGCGATTGGAACTCTGATTTGCTTTTCAGTATCACGGTCTCTCACGGTGACGTCGTTTTTTTCTATTGAGTCGAAGTCAATTGTGATTGCGAGAGGGGTTCCTGCTGTTGCTGAACGCAAGTAACGACGACCAATCGAGCCGGATTCGTCATAGTCGACTATAAAGTCTCTTTCGAGCTCTTCTTTTACATCTAACGCGATTTTGAACAGCTCTGGTTTTTTGATTAGAGGGAAGACCGAAACATCTATCGGAGCCATGTGATAAGGAATTGAGAAAGTCGTTTTGCCTTCTCCCAAGCCTTTTTTTTCGTAGAATAAATCGATTAACGCATAAGTTGGGCGGTCTGAACCAAATGCGATTTCTAAGATGTGGGGAGTGAACGCTTCGCCGGTCTCGTTTTTGAATTCTAATTTCTGTCCGGAGAACTTCGAGTGCTGTTTCAAGTCGTAATCTGTTCTGTCGTGAACGCCACACATTTCGAACCAGCCGTAATTATTGAGTTTTACTTCGATGTCCCAAGCGTCGTCGGCATAGAATGCTTTTTCATCTGGATGATGCTGTCTTAGACGGATTTTTTCTTTCGGAATTCCGAAGTTGACGAATTGCATGTAAGCTAAGTAAATGCACCAGCCGTAAGCCTGAGAATTGATGAATTTCTTTTTGAGAGCGTCTTCAATGGAAATTGGTTTAACGCTCTCCTCGGATTTTTCCTGGCTTTTGTAATCCCAAAATGGAAGGATTTCTTTTTTGATTGGCTCGTACTTGTCCCAAGAGTTTTTTGTTTTTGGGTCAACAAAGATTTGGCCTTCGGCTTGAGTGAATTCCCTCCCCCTTAGGACGTGCTGCCTTGGAGAGATTTCATTTCTGTAAGCTTTGCCTATTTGGAAAACTCCGAAAGGAAGTTTTTTTCTGAAGTAAGAAACGAATCTTGGGAAAGGCAAGTAAGTTGTTGTTGCAGTTTCCGGCCTTAAAGACGCGTCTTCGCCTGCGACTTTTGTTTTCATCATTAAATTTTGTCGGGTAATGTCTTTTTCAAGCTGGCCTTTGCAACTTGGACAGATAATGCTGTTCTTTTCTATGAACTCAAGGAGTTTTTTGTCGGAAAAAGAATCTGCGGAAACATCAAATTTTTCTTCTATTAATTTGTCTGCGCGGAAAACTGATTTGCATTTTGAGCAGAGGATTATTCTGTCGGAGAATGTTTCCAAATGTCCTGATGCTTTCCAAACGATGTCTGGAAGAATTGTTGGGGCTTCGACTTCTCTCAGGCCTTGGGAATTGAACACGCGCCTTATGGAGTTTTCAACTTTGTTTTTGAGGAGCTTTCCGAGGGGGCCGTATTCGTAGAAACCTGCGAAACCGCCGTAAATTTCGGGAGATGGGCCCCAGACGAGGCCGGCTTCCTTGATGAACGCGAGAAATTCTTTTTCCTTTTCTGAATTCTCTTTTTCTTGTTTTGACATTCTAGAATCTAGAAATGCTCATATTTAAAATTAGTGAAAAAAAATAAATTGCAGGGTTAGAAGCCTTTTTTAGCCTCTCCGGCTTTGATAGCCTTCATTGCGTTTTCTTCAGACATCATTGCACAAACGGTTATGCCTGTTTCAGGGCATTTGCCTTTTGCAATATATCCGCCCCTTGATGTTTTTTCTATAACAGGGTGCTGGATATTGACTTTCTTTTTTGCTTTAACGCTGTATCCTTGAATTGCCATGTGGTCCTCCTTGTATGATTTTTTTAAGAAAAGGAGGATTATAAAGTTATTTGTTACGCGTGTTGAATTAATGTTCTGGTTAAAGAAGGGATTTGTTGACGATATTTATCGTGAAAAGGAGACTTTTCGTCCCATGGAAAAATTATTCTGCCTCGTTGCTTTGCTGCATAAAACCCTGAAGGCTCACGTTCAGAAGATACCAACACGGCTCTTTGCACCCTCGTTATTCCAGCCGCATGAAGTTTTGGCTCTGCAAGAAAGTAAGATAACTCGTCCGTCCTATCATTAATCAAGATGACATCATTTACATCCTTGCTCGGTCTGAATGCTCGGCTTGACAATACGAGCCCTGACGGAATTCCGAGCTCTCTTGCGACGAGGTGGGCTGGGGCATATCCACTGGGATGGATGCCAACGACTGCGTCAGGATTTACCTTTTTCCCCCTGATTTGTTCTGCAAGATCGTATGAGAGTTGAACAACTTCTTCCCAACTTAACATGGTTCGTTTTCTTAATCCCACCTTTTTGCGCAGGATAAGGGGTTTTTATATTTATTGAGAAACTGCGAAGAGCCATACTGTCCCGTCATTCGCTTGACTGTTATCGAATGAAAGCACGGACCCGGGTTCGAACCGGGGGAATACTCGGGCTGCAGCCGAGCGCGTTAACCACTTCGCCATCCGTGCGTGCATTGTAATGGTGATTGAGAATGCTTCGCATTCGATTTCGCCATCCGTGTGTTTGTTAGGAAAATGTAATAGTTATTTAAAGATATTGTCCTTTGCATGTATGAATACACTTAAAAAGGAATTCTTTTTCATTATCACATGGCCTCGTAGCTCAGCCTGGATAGAGCGACGGACTTCTAATCCGTAGGTCGCAGGTTCAAATCCTGTCGGGGCCGTTTGAATAAGGTATCTTTGATTTGCTATCACTGTGGGCTTGCTCGCTTCGCTGTGCAGCTCCTCGCATCTGCAAACAAAGATGTCAGTAAAGTTTAAAAACCGCTTTGAAGAGTAATAATTATGGAAATTGTAAAAGGCGAGAAGGGAGACATTGAACTGAAGACGAATGACGTAACTCTTGTAGAAATTCTTAGGGTTTATCTGAATAAAGAAGGAGTTGATTTTGCAGCGTGGAGAAGGGAGCACCCGGACAGACCGGTAATTATGAAGATTCAGAGCAAGGATGTAAAGAAAGATGTTTCTAATGCGGTTAAGGCAATAAAGAAAGATTTAGATTCTATTGTTAAGGTTGTGAAGAAGTAATTTTATCTACTATCTTATTCTTCTAGGGGTTTACAATTTTGATTGCATCTATCGGCATTCGGGCATGCTAGACCTTCAGAGTTTAAGGGATTCAGCGAGTCACCAGGGTTATTCGGATCTTCACACCAACATGTTTGGATTCCAGATGTTGAAGTGTCGTGGTCTGCACAAATCATTGACTGATTGCACATTAACCAGCTGTTTGCTAGAGTAGCAACGAAATAATCGGTGTCACCACCATTTGGATAGAGACCATAACAATTAAAATCCATATTTACGAGGTCGCAGTCTGAGTGTTCTGTATTATAAATATCTGGTGTAGTTAATGCTTGTACGAATACCTGTATATCGTTAACAAAAGTAGGTAATTCGCAGAGATTTCCACCAAAGCCTTCTTTGCAGATTACCTTTCTTGAAATTGGGCAGACAATGTTCTTTGATTTGTCTTGGTTGTAAACTATTGGAGAAGCGATTGCATAGGCCGGTTGCTTTTTCATGGTTGTTAGCGGAACAATTTTCTTCGTTTCTAAGATATTTATTGGCTTTAAGTTTTGTATTGCAGACGTTCCATCTTCTGAGTAATATGCGACTCTAATTTCTGTGGAGTCTCCCTGTTTTAATTTTACGAAGCCCGTCACTAAAAAAATATTTCCCGAGAGAGTCTGAAGAGGTCCGCCGTAATCGCAGCTCTGCAGTTCGGTTTCTATGACATAACATTTTTCCTGCATTTGAACTCTTTCGGAAGATTCTGTTATAGATGAGCGGACGTAAAACCAAATTAAGAGTGCTGCGATGATGGTCATTAGAATGATGAAAACTGTGGCTACGACGTTGCTTAATCCTCTTTTTTTCATTCTTTGTTTTGGGCTGTATTGGACGCCTGTGCACTGACGAAGTCTCACGATATTCTTCGTGAGAGGCAGCCAGCTGGCGTCTTGATTGGTCGGCTTATTTCTTTCGCTTCAATAGGACTTGCTGTTCAAAAGGCTGCATGTCTTAATTATTTGGCTCACTACGTTCGCCTTATCACTACCCCACCCAAAAAATATCATACTATCTCTTCAAACCGAGAAGTGTGAGTTGCTAATTGTTCTTTTCAGATTAAAAGAAAACTTGTTAGTCAATAGAATGAATTTTGATAGTTTTATATATTCTTGATTTCTTTTATAGTTGGAGGTGACATATGTGTAAAAGTTGGTGTGAGCTTGTTATCGGGCTTGTTATTGCGTTGGTTGCGCTGTTTGCCTGGAATACGACATATTCTAAGTGGGTAATAGTGATTGCTGCAATAGCCTTGATAATTCACTCGTTTACGTGCAAGAAATGTTTTTACTGCGAATGCAAAGAAGAACCTGAGATGAAGAAGCGCAAGAGAAGATAAAGGCATGTTTTCATTTATTTTAATTAATTGTTTTACTTGTAGGAGGAAATGAATTTCATTTGCGAGGTTAGCGTTTTGGTTATTGTTCATCCCTAATCTGGTCCAATAGGACTCGCTGTGCTTTGAGGCTGCGAGTCTTGATAATTTACTCGCTGACGCTCGTTTAAATTATTATCCCACACTGACGAGGTTAAATCTTTCCAGTTATCGGGGCAGCCAAATCGACTTGAGCGTCTGTTATCTTTTAGATGGAAATTTTTTATTTTAATTAGTTTTATATATTTAAGATATCGTGGATTTTGATGGCAAAAGTCAGCGCGGGAAGTTACGATTTGAATACGTGGCTGTATGGGGGATACGAGAACGATATTGTGACTGTGATTTATGGGGGGGCGGGAAGCGGGAAGACTAATCTCTGTTTGTTGGCTGCGGTTTCACAGGCAAGAAAAGGGAAGAAGATAATCTTTATTGACACTGAAGGGGGATTTAGCGTTGAAAGAGTTAAACAACTCGTTGGAGAGAAAGACGGGGTCGAGGAAGTGCTGAAGAATATCTTTCTTTTGAAGCCGACGAATTTTGAGGAGCAGAAAAAAGCTTTCATTGAATTGAACAAGAGGTTGAAGGACCAGGTTGACTTGATTGTTGTTGACGGAATGACTATTCTTTACAGGCTGGATTTTGCGGATGCGAGGGATGATAGCGAAGGAGCGATACAGACGATAAACTCTGAGTTGGCGAAGCAAATGAAAACCCTTGCGGAAATCGCGAGAAAGAGAGAAATTCCTGTTCTTGTGACGAATCAGGTTTACAGGTGGGAGAATGAAGACAGGATGGTTGGTGGAGACATCTTGAGATATTGGGGGAAATGCTTGATTGAACTTGTGAATGACAAAGGAAGGCGGACTGCATATTTGCGTAAACACAGGTCTCTGCCTGAGAAGAGTTTGGATTTTGTAATTGATAATAAAGGCGTTAGGAAGAGAGGGTGGATTTAGGAGAGTTATTTTGCTTGCTTCTAAATCTCGCTGATTTTAGAATTCATTAAAATTCACAATCCTTGCAGTCTTTTTCTCCGCATATTTTATTATCTTTTTTCCACATTAAACTCCATCTTTTAATGTTCTTTATAATACCTATAAAATCTTTTCCTGCCTTAGTCAGTTTATATTCTGATTTTATTGGGGATTTTTTTATACTAACTCTTTTTTCTATCAAATTTTCTATTTTTAGTTCTTTCAATCTTATAGAAAGAATTTTAGAAGTGATATTGTCAAGATTTCTTTTAATCTGAGAGAATCTTTTCCATTCAGACTTCCCTTTATATAGTTCTAATAATATTAACAGAGTCCATCTTTTACCTAAAAAATTAACAGCTTTTCTGATACTGCATTCTTCTTTCATGGTATACATTCTGAAACTTGCAGATATATAACGGTATCTTTTTTATACCAAGTATACAAATTTGCCATAAATTTGCCAAAATTATGCTTGAAAAATTATTTGAACTTGCTGTACCCTATCTTGAGAAAAACGATTTCGGAGCAGCGCATACAAGAAGAGTCTTCGAAATAGCGGGAAAGCATTTTGATATTCCTAAGGGGATAGAAGAACTTACCTTAGCAAGCGTAGTACTGCATGATATAGGCGGAAGCACTATAAAAGACCAATATGAGAAAGGACCAGAAATAGCAAGAAATGTTTTATTTCAACTAGGATATGGATCGGATTTTATTCAAGAAGTGTGTGGGATAATCAGAACTCACCATGATCATCCAGAATCTCCTTCTTTAAGCTTTAAAATTCTGTATGATTCTGACAGATTGGTAATGTTATCTCCAGAAGAGTTTCCTCATTACAACTCAAGACCAGGTTTCAATTGGGGAGATATCATAGGTTTAATTTATCATGAGCATATCAGATGTTTAGCAAAAAGGTCCTTGCAAGAAAGAAGAACAATACTTTCTTATGAGATATAAAATGAAACGACCAAGATAAAAATGATAGAAAGATATGATGCTGAAGTTGTTGGAGGAACTCACGGGGTTACTTGCGTGTTCCCAACATTGCGCAGTGTGATAGATTATGAAGAAAAAAAGAAAGTTCCTAATCAAGGATATCCGCGCTTCATAACACATCCGTTTGTTGTTTCTGTCCAAAATAGGCATAAGAGAGATGGCCAAGAAGTTATAGCAGTTCAGAGTCCGGAAGCAGCAGAATTTGTGCATTTAAATTATTTTGACGATGATACGAGAAACCACTCTGGTGTTGAATCTCACAACGATAGTGGAAATAAATATGGGCTAATCTATGTGGGTCAAGAACATGCCCAATGTGCGCGCGATAGTGTAACTAATGCTGGCGTCGTCCTTAATTCACGAAAAGCTCAAAGAATATTAGAAAATCGCGAACCACCTAAACAATCTGAATCACTGCCAAGAACATTAAGTGATTTAGAAAAAGGATCTAGCCCGGGTTTAACTTTTATCTATACAAGCGGGATGGCTGCAGTTTATGATGTAGTTAGCGGCTTTTTGGAAAGAGGAACAAGCGCAGCCGTCGTTGGAAATACTTATGTTGATTCTGGAAAGATTTTTCGAAAGCTGCCTGAAAGATTTCCTTATAAGCCCACTACTTTCCATACAAGCGATGGCCAAATTTCATTGCCAGATTTCACTAGTCTTGTATTTTTAGAAATTCCAACTAACCCTTTACTAAAAGTAGCAAATCTAGAGTCAATTGTAAGGGCAGCCCATAATAAAGGAGCAGTTGTTATTGTTGACAGCACTATTGCATCTCCTTATCATTTCTCGCCTTTTGAATTTGGTGCGGATATAATAGTACATAGCACAACAAAATCTTTAAGCGGTAAAAATAACCACATGGGCGGTGTTCTGTTTGTTAATCCGCGTTCTCCTAGTCTGGTTAAAAAAATTCGTCATTCTCTATTTGTGATTGATGAAGAAGAAAGTTTAATACTTGAAGAAAATCTTAAAAGTTTTCCTGACAGAATCAAAAGAATGGCAAACAATGCAGAAGAAGTTGCAGAGTATCTTTTACATAATAAAAATATTAGCAGAGTATATTATCCTGAAGGATTAAAGAACGGGGGCGGACATGTGATTAGTTTTGAATTAAAGGGGGATGATTTTAGAATTGCCGAATTATTTTATGATAATTGCACCCTGCCGACTAAAGGGCCAAGTATGGGATATGAAAGGACAATGTTGATGCCTTATACACTTATCACACATTTCTCAGATAGTGATGGGGATATTGCCAAAATTGGACTGAAGAGATATCTAATGAGATTATCCGTAGGTACAGAGAGTGCTGATGAAATTATTGGACACTTATCTAGAGGGATTCGAGTTTTGGGATAAAGAGGAATGTAATTTAAGATAGAAAGTCTTATAGAAAAATATAAGATGTCAGACAAAAGCTCAACGGCTGTGTAAGAGATTACTGTCTTCGATTTATCGTATCATACTCTTTATGAGTTTTTATCCAGTCGGCGACTTTTTTGTTTGAGGATGTGAATGTTGTTTCGTCCCAAACTTGGCCGAATTTTTTGCTTATGTGATAAGCGGCTTCGCGGCACAAGACGAAATATCTTTTGTTTGGATATTTGTGGTGGTGGTCTATCGCGACGTGATGGTCTATGCAAATAAGGCAAGAGCCGAAGGATTTTTTTGTTTCGAAATCATAACATTTTGTTTCTTCCAAATTGTAAGCATCTTCTCTTTTTTTCAATTTCATTAATTCGTTTTCATTGACTTCGAACAGAACTCCGTTAATGAAATTCTTTTTTGATTTTTCAAGATTGAGGACATCCGGGTCTTTGCTTTTGTAGTCCATTACATCGAAGACTCTTTTGTAGCCTTTGATTATTACAGGATGAAAGTGCTTATTGTGGAGGGTTCTTTTCAGGGATTTGTGGCTAAGCAAACTTCCATAACCGACCATGAGATGTTTCATTTTGATTCTTATGAACTGAAGAATTTAAAGTTTTGTTTAACCCATATGAACTTTTTTATTTAAGGAGAATTTTGGTTTTTTTCCGTAAACTGAGATTGCATAATGAAAGTATTTTTCTTTTTTTTGCTGGTTGTGCCAGCGTTTGTTTAGCTCGTCATATGAAAGATAAGTTCTGAGCGGGGAAGAGGGATCCTCGAAGTAGAGTTTGTTTTTGTCATAGCCAATCGCGACTACATAGTGGCCGTCTTTCCAATCTTTCTCCCAATCAATTTTCTTTTTGTTCGTCCAAGCCTGTAAAATCAGGATTACGGGATGACCTTCATCAATTTGTTTTTTTATTTTTTCAATTTCGAGTTCGCCTGCGTGAAATTTTAATTTGAAATTTTCCAAGGTTTTTATTACGCCTTTTATTGAAGTGCCGTCTTTTTTGTTTGTGCCCGCAAGTTTTATTATTTTTTCTTCTTCAACATCGAAACCATAATAATCAAGGATTGCTTCGATAGCTGTGGCGCCACAGTCATAACTAAATGTTTGTTTTAGCCCGGGGAATTCAAGTATTTTCATATTTATTGAAGTTGACTTGTGGATTTAAAGTTTTTGAGTTCTTTTGCTGTCAATTGGAAGCCAATTGTCAGTGCGGCTTGTCTTAATTTATTGGCTTGTTGGCGCTCGCTCGGAAATTAATAATCGCCACCCAACTTACCGACTTGTGAATCGTGATTTTAATTAAATGAATGTGCTCAGCCCCTAACCTCTCCTGCCAAAAATATCATCCCCAACCCCCAAACCGAGAAGTGTGAGTTTCTATTTTTATTAATAGTTAATGAGAGTTATTTTTCAAAGAGCTATGTTTTAAGAAAGTATAAATACTAATCTGAGCTTTTTTGATAATGGCAAAAGGGGAGATGAAATATTCGGATTTTGTTGAAGTTTATGAGGAACTTTATGCGACGACTAAAAGATTGGAGAAGGAAACTATTCTTGCAGGGTTTTTGAAGAAACTGGCGAAGGAAGGGGAGCCGGAGTGGATTTATCTTCTTAGGGGAAAGGTGACGCCAGATTATGACGATAGGATTCTTGGCCTTTCTGATAAGCTGGCGATGAAGGCGATTGGAAAGACATTTGGAATTAAGGATGAGGAAATTGCTAAGAGGTACAGGAAGATTGGGGACATTGGAGAACTTGCTGAAGAATTTGCGGGGAGGAAAAGGCAGACGAGTTTATTTGCAAGGAAGCTGACTGTTGAAAAAGTTTTTTCTAATCTTAGGAAAGTTATGGAAGTTGAAGGGAAGGGCGCAGTTACGGGAAAGACGGCATTGATTTCTGAATTGCTTGGAAATGCTAGCGGAAAAGAAGCGAAGTATATTGTTAGAATGCTTGTTGGACAGTTGAGAGTCGGGGTTGCGGATGCGACTTTAAGAGAAGCGATTGCAGAAGCGTTGTTTCCGGAAGAGAAGCAGGAAATGGGAAAGAAACTTGAAGTTGCTTATGACATGGCGAATGATTTTGCGATTGTATTTGAAGCGGCTTCGAAGGGAAAAAAGGAACTTGACAAGATAGATATTGTCGTTGGAAGGCCGATGAATGTAATGCTGCCTGTGAAAGTGACTGAAATTGGAGAGGCATTTAGGATTTGCGGGAAGCCTGCGGCGATCGAGCATAAATACGATGGATTTAGAGTTGTGATAAATAAAATAGGGAATGATGTGAAGCTTTTCACTCGAAGGTTGGAGAACGTAACAAATCAGTTTCCTGATGTTGTGCAAACGATAAAGAAGTTCATCAAGGCGAAGGAAGTTATTCTTGACAGCGAGGTTGTTGGTTATGAGCCGAAGACGAAAAGGCAGAGACCGTTTGAAGCGATTTCGCAGAGAATAAAGAGAAAGTATGATATTGAGAAATTGGAGAAAGAACTTCCTGTTGAAGTGAATGTGTTTGATATTATTTATCATAACGGAGAGAGCCTGATGCAGAAGCCGTTTAGCGAGAGAAGGAAAGTTTTGGAGAAGATTATTCCGTATGAAAAATGGAAGATAAGGCTGAGCATGCAGATTGTGACTGATAGCGAAGAAGTTGCTTTGAAGTTTTACAATGAAGCGTTGAAAGCGGGAGAGGAAGGAATTATGATAAAGAACCTAAACGCAGGGTACCAGCAAGGAAGGAGAGTTGGATATATTGTAAAGATGAAGCCTGCTGCGAATGATTTGGACTTTGTGATAACTGGGGCGGAGTATGGAAGCGGGAAAAGGGGAGGCATGTTGACTTCATACATTGTTGCTTGTCGTGAAGGCGAAAAGTATTTGGAAGTTGGGAAAGTTTCTTCTGGGTTGAAGGAATTGGAGCAAGAGGGTGGGACGACTTATGAAGAGATGACAGCATTGCTTAAGCCGCTGATTGAAAGCGAGAAAGGAAAGGTTGTGAAGGTCAAACCAAAGATAATTGTTTCAGTTACTTATCAGAATATTCAGGGGAGTCCGAGTTATGATTCTGGTTTTGCAATGAGGTTTCCGAGAATAACTAATTACAGACCGGATTATCATTTGAAGGATATTGCTACTTTGGACGACATTAAGATGGAAGTTGAGAAAGCGAAGAAGGGGATGTCACATCTGGGGTGAGTTCCAGAAAAAGTTTGCCCATTTCAAAACTAAAAAGTTATTTAAAGATAATAACTGTTTACCAATTACCATGAAAATAGAAATAGACAGAGAAGTAGATGCAGCATATATCTATGCCAAATCACATATAGGCGAGGGCGAGGCCGTCAAGACTATTGAAGTTAATGAAGATATAATTTTAGACTTTGATGTAAATGGGAAGCTTATAGGTATTGAAATTTTAAATGCGAGCAAGAATCTAACAAAGGATTTTCTAAATTCAATTGCATAAACTGAATAAGTAAAGAGGGTTGTGGTTAAATCTCGTCGTCATCAATAATATCAATATCTTTGCCTACGATGTCCTTATAAGCTTCCACGCGGCTTGTGCTGCTTCTTGATTTTGCTTGTGAGGTTTTGTCTTTGTTGTCTTTGTCTGCGGTTGCTGCTTTTTGCATCATTTCGTCCATTGAAAGGTCGAACTGCTTGCCGTCTTTTCTTAGATTGATGTTGAAGAATTTTTGAAGTTTGTTTATGAGGACGAAGTCGTTTGACGGAAGCCTGCCGGACTCGAGAACTTGAACCTGCTCTTCTGGAATATTTATCATTCGCGCGAATTGTTTTCTTGAGAGGCCGCGAACTCTTCTATTGTAACGGATTTGCCAGTGGAAGTTGTCAACTAATTCGGAGATTACTTGTTTTTCTCTCCAGTCAGGCTTGAGGCGAATGTAATTGTCTAGAGGGACGGCGTGGGAAGTATGGCGCTCTTTTTTCTCGAGCATGTAAGACGGAGTAAGAGTTTTCTGCGCTTCTATCGGCGCTTTCTTGAGAATTAAAAGGCCTTCTCTTCTTGCGTATTGTTCTGGAACTTTGACTATGCGGCCCTCTTCAATTGCTTCTACAAGGTCTTTTTGCTCAAATTCCATGCCAGATGGCGGTAAGTTCGCTTTTTATTGTTTATTGTTGTGGGGGATACATTAATTTTTGAATCTATATTTCAATAAAGTCCAAATTGCCTGAAGGCCGTCTTTCCAGTTTATTTTTTTGCCTTCTTCAATTGTTCTTGGGCTGTAGGAAATTGGAATTTCTTTTATTTTTATTCCTTTTTTCAGAAGTTTTGCGGTTATTTCTGGTTCGATATCAAAATGATTTGCTTCTATCTGCAGATTTTTTATTATGTCTTTGCGGAAAACTTTATAGCAAGTTTCCATGTCTGTGATTTTCGCATGGTAAAGGATTTTTGTAATGAAAGTCAGGAACTTGTTTCCCAAGAAATATATTTTGTAAAGCGGGTGGTGTTTTTTTAGAAACCTTGAGCCGTAAACTACCTGCGCTTTTTTTTCAATAATGGGTTTTATCAGTTTTTTGTAGTCTTCAGGGCTGTATTCAAGGTCTGCATCCTGGATTGTTATTATGTCTCCGGTTGCAATTTTGAATCCGAGCTTTACTGCAGAGCCTTTGCCGCCATTTTCTTTTTTTATTAAGCCGTAAATTTTTTTATTTTTAATGTATTCTTTTATTTTAGCGAAAGAATTGTCGGTGCTGCCATCGTCAATTATAAGTATTTCTTTTTCCACAGGAAGCTTTGTTTTTTCGAGCCTGGAAAGTATCTCCAATATTGTTTTTTCTTCATTATAAACTGGGACGATAATTGTAAGTCTCATTTTTTGTTAAATGCAAGACAGATTTTTTTTGAGATGTTTTTAATCGATGGATTTTCAATTTTTAAGTCCACTATTTCACAGGTTTCAGGCAGCATCGGTCCATCCCAACCCGATCTCTTTAAGCAGTTTGACGAGCTGTAATTTTTATTTGCGACAATTAGCAGGTCATCGTTTTCAAATATTGTTTTGTCTGATTCTGCGCTGATTTCATCCAGATGGTCTTCGGATGCGAGATTGTTTTTGAAGATTAGCACGGCTTGATTGTCAGACATAGCAGCGCGCACGCCATAAAGATAATACGCATTATTTGTGTAGTAATACATGGGAATCCAGTGGGATGTGCGAATTGCGCAGTGAGTCAGATTGAGTTCTTCTATTTTCTCGGAGGCATCAACATAAATTTTTCCATAATCGTCGAGGTTTTTTATTTGGTATATTGAAATAACAGAAACAATAGAGAATATGAAAATCAGGAAAAGAAAAGACGCTACTAGCTTGTTTATTTTTGGAAATTTTTCTTTTAGGTAAAGAATGGCCATCGTGGAGAAGAACGCAGCGGGAAGCGAAATGCTGAAGAGGTATCTTGCAATTTTAAATGGCGTTGTGGCATAATCGTAAATTATAACAGCAAGAATTGTTAAAAATAAAAGGGGGATTAAAGATTGTTTTTTGTTAGTTCTGAAGCTTTTTAGCGCAATGAATATTCCAATTATCATAAGCGGGATTGTCCAGTTTAGCGAGAGAAGAATGTCGTAAAAGTTGAATGGCTGCACAAGGTCTTGTCTTGAGAAAACATTCAGGAAATATGAATCTACAATGCTTGTGAAGAAATTGCCCCATTTTACGTAATTAAATACAAGCCATGGAAGGAGAACCGCGAAGAAAAGAAGGACGTTCAAGATGATTTTTTTTGGTTTTTTGTTGAATAATTGCAATGGGAAAAATATCATGAAGTTGTAACGAGACAAAACTGCGAGTGCCAGAAAATGACCGGAGTATTTGTTTGCTATGAAGTAAGCAAGAAAGAGCTCGAAGAAAGAGAGCGCTAAAAGCTCGGTGCCGACCAATGTGCCGTGGAAAATAACAAATCCGTTTAAACTTAAAATATAGAAGATGGTCCTGAGCTGCTCTTTCGATGTGTTATATTTGTAAAAATATTTTTGATGAAGAGAATCGCTTAGCTTAGTATTTGCGATTAGGAAAAGCACTGAGACAAAGAAGACGTAAACGAATTCACCGAGTTTGCCGAATATTAACAACGGACCGAGAAGAAGACTTGCGAGCGGCGCGCGATAGACTTCCATGTAGTCGCCGCCATGAAAAAAATACTTAGCATTTATGACATATGCGGCGAAGTCCCAACTCAAATCCCAATAGTGCTGAACAAGAAAAAAAGCTGTAGTTAAAACAAAGACTAGAAGTAAAAATTTATTTTTTGAAGCAAAGCTTTTCGCATTTTGAAAATTCATTAATTAGTCTATTCTTTTCAGTTTATAAATTATTTCTGGATTTAAGGAGATATGCCTCTAGTTCGGCCGCGTTTGCTGGAGTGAAATTAATTTTCTGTTCATCCAGCACGACTGTGACGCAAGAATCTGCGCCGTATTTCTTTTTTAGAAAGTCTATAATGTCAGAGTTCAAATCTATGTCAAATGAGTAAACCCTCACAAAGTCGTATTTGTTCCTGATGTATGCCAAAATTGTAGATATTTCCTTTGTTGGAGTGTGGCATTTTTCACCATTTGAGTAAAAATAGAAGAAGACGGAATATTTTTGTGCGCATTGCTTATTTCGCTGGCTTATCAACAGATAGTGCCTTGTTTCTAAAACTGTGTAAATTTTTTTAAGCCCTAGGACTTCCTGGTCATTTTTTCCTTTTTTTTGCTCGAGTGTTGTTATTAATTCTCCAAGATTGTCGAGTTTGCTTGAAGTGATGTCAAGCGCTTCGGTGTTGCACTGGAATTGTGAATCAAGAAGGTAAATTGTTTCTAATTCGATTATTTCATTTCTTGCTGTTTCTTCTAATGTTAATGATGCTCCCTGAATGTATTCTTTTGCTACATAACCGGCGAGCAAGCCAAATGCAAAAAGAAACACGGCTATTAAAAAAGCTAATGTTATTCTCGGCCAGTTAAATTTTCTTTCCATTTTACCATTCTATTTTCTTGCTTGTGAAGTAATATACTATCGATATCAGCCACCAAAAGGAAAATAGTAAACTGTAGAAAATCATAAAAAATATGTAGTTTATAAATGTTGAGACGGGGCGGTCCACCGATTTGACTTTTTTGTTTATGTATATCAGAAGCAGGACGGAGAAGACAGCGAAGAATAACCCGAATAAGACTAGTGTCTCAGAAAGGAGCCTGTAAAAGCTTAACGAAAAGATGTAGGACTTAAACTCAAAGTTATTGATGAAGTCGTAGTTGATTAACGAGTAAAGGCTTAGATTTTCGATTGCGTCTGAGATTCCCCTGAAAATGAAGTAACTGGTTATAATCATAACTGTCAGTATTGAAAAGAGAGCAAGAGGAAGGATGATGACGCCGAGCTCGCCGTATTTTTTGCCGAATATGTTTCTGTATTTGTTGAAATTGAAGAGCATTCCGAAATACCATCGCCTTCTTTGTCGGGTCAATTCTCTTATTTTGCCTGGAGAAATTGTGTAAACCAGCGATTTTGGTGAGTTGGCGATTTTGTAATTGAGGCTTTGGATGCGCATTGCTATTTCCATATCTTCGGTGATGTTGCTCTCGTCGTAACCGCCGTGTTTTTCGAAGAAGATTTTTCTGTAGGCAGAGAATGGACCGGGAGTTACGTGAATGGCATTTAAATTGGAAAACGCTTTTCTTAGGAAGATTCCAAGGTCGTATTCAATTGCCTGCACTCTTTGTAAAATGCCGCGAGGTTTGTAAACTTTTAATGCGGGTGCAACGCTCATCACTTCAGGGTCTGCAAAATACGGAATCATATATATCAAAGCATTTTCAGTCACCATAGAATCTGCGTCTAAGCTTAGAACAATTTCGCCTTTTGCTTTTTTTATTCCAAAGTTGAGCGCAGAACCTTTGCCGCCGTTCTTTTTTGTAAATGCACGAACATTGCCGTATTTATTTTCTAAATTTTTGGCGATTTCTTCTGTTTTGTCTTTGCTTCCATCGTTGACAATTATGATTTCATATTTTTCTTTTGGGTAATTTAGTTTGAGAACGCTTTCAACTGTTTTGGCAAGAGAATCCTCTTCGTTGTACGCCGGAATAATAATTGAACAAAAAGGAAGTTCCTTTATTGGTTTGAAACTTTTTTTTCTGTCTAAAAAACTGAGAAGATAATACGCTGCAGTGAAAAATCCGATGAAGATGCTGAGATAAATTAGGATTCTTATAATGTCCATTTTAATCTTCGGAGAGCGGGTCTCCTTTGTTGAGGTGGAAATAATCGTAGAATTTTTCTGTCAGGGAAAGTTCTGAGGTGTGGCCTGTCTTTTTTTTGTTTAATAAACCGAGTTCGACAAATCGCTTGATGTGGTCGTATCCTTTGTTGCCGCGGATTTTGATTATGACTGATTGTTTTATCGGTTGCTTGAAAGCAATCATTGCGAGAGTTTCCTGCTCTGCTCTTGCGAATTCGCTTGAGCCCGTTGCGAGCTTGTTTACCATGTCAATGAAGTCTTCAGCGATGTCCATTTTCCAAGTGTTTTCCTGCCGGACAACATTGATTCCGGAGTCTTTGTACTTATCCTGGAGGTCGGCAAGGAGTTTTTTTAGGAGGATTGGGTTGACATCTGTTAAGGTGATTAGTTCCTGGAGAGTCATAAACCTGCCAGAAAGAAAGAGGGCTGCTTCTATTTTCCGCAGGTTTTCTGTTTCTATTTCGCTGTCTAATTCTTCAACATTTCTCTCTGTTAAATGGGATTCCATTGTTTTATCTGGAAAGGGAAGTTTTAAAGTTTTGTTATGAAAGATTTATCTGTTTATTGCCCCCGCCCCTCCCGAAAAGTTATTACACCAACTGTCCCTTACCGAGTTGTTGTGAGATTCTATTTTTATTGTGTTTCTGAATTATTTTACGGTTTTTAACTCAGCAACCCAATCAAAATTCCTTCGATGATTGCTGCGACTATCAGTAATGGGACGATTATTACTAGGAAAACGTTTATTGAATTGTAGAACCGCCTTTTGAATTCAGCAACGCGATGTTTTCTGTTTATGAAAAACGAGAAGCCGAGTTTTATGCCGAGGCCGAACGATATGAAAATTGCGGGGAGTTCGAAAATTCCATGAGGGAGGATGCGCCACCAGGAAGCTATGCCTGCGACTTCAGATGATTTCGAGAGAACGTAGCCGAGAATTATGCCGTTGGTGAAGTCGCTTATGATTGGGAAGATTCCTAAAAAAATTCCTCCGAGCATTGAAAGGAAAGAGCTTTGAAGATTGTTCTGAAGGATAAAGAAAGTCATTTCGAAAGTGTTCAGGCCGGATGTTTTGTTTAGAAGGTCTTTGAGAATTTCGTTAATCATCACGGCGAGTTCGTTCTGGAATAAGACACCGATAAAGATGCCGAGGACGAACAAGATTAGTGAGATGAAGATGAATTGTTTTGACTCTCTGATGTAAGAAGTTGCTTCTTTGAATTGGACTTTTAACGAGAGCTCTTTTGCGGGAAGTTTAGACTTATTTATTTTTTTCTTTTTCATTGTGATTATTTTTGGCTTTGTTGAAATTTTTTGTGAATTGTTTGCTACTCGCAGCCACGCTCGTGATTTGTTTGCCGGTTTACTCTCGCGTAACTGCTCGCCCACCCCCCCGCCCAGATAGTTTCGGCTCGTAAATAATTAAAGCCGAATTATTTTTCGCAAACAATTCCTACTTTTTCAATAAAGCTTAATGGGATTTTGTGTATAAAAGGATTTGTAAGTTGTTGATTTTTACCTGCCCAATTGGACTCGCTATTTTTTGCTGCTGCGAGTCTTGATTATTTGCAACTTCGCTCGCAGTGCTCGCTCGTTGTTATGCCCCCTTCATCTCGCCGAAAGTTATGATACCTACCAGACCGACTTGGGAATAGGTTTCTTGACAATATTAATATTAATTAATTTTATTTTGGAATTGTAAATTATAAAATTTATCTGAACATCTTTTGAAGCTTGGCGACTTTTCTCTGATATTTCATTCTAAGAAATAGTCCGTAGACGATGCCAGCGAGGAAGCCGCCGAAATGGGCGACGTTACCGATTGGCCAGTTTGCGAAAATGGAAATCGCCCAGACCACGAAGAGGACTAGCGGAACCATGATATATGCGGGAAGAGAGAAGAACGGGAGGAAGATAATCATGAATTTTAATTTTGGCAGGAGCATTACGTAGAGGCCTGCGATTGCGAAGATTGCGCCAGATGCCCCGACCATGAACATGTCTGGAGAGCCGAATATTCTTTCGCCCCAAAGAGTACTGCCAAATTGAGCTGAGAGAGCCACGGAAAGTATACCTGCGAAAATTCCTGAAAGAATGTAAAACCAAAGAAAGCGTTTTCTGCCGATTATCCTCTCGCATAAACTGCCGAGGGAGAAAAGGACGAACATGTTTATCAAGAGGTGGCCGATTCCGCTGTGAATGAACATATGAGTGATAAGTGTCCAGAGGAATTTGCCTTGCATTATGTTTGAAGGTTTTAGAGCGAGATAGTCAATATAATCGGGAAAAAATGCAAAGATGATTCGACCAATCAATGAAATAAATATAGTGATGACGATAAGCCAGGCTACTGTTGAAAACGAATTCAATAGCACCGAAAGGCTGCTTCCGGTTTTTTTTATTTTATAGCGGTTCATTTTTTCTTAGCTATGCCAAATTTTTCTTTAGCAGGTTTACTTTCCTTTTCTCTTTCTCGAATTTGGATGCCCGTATTTGCGGCTGGCATCATAATTATCTGCAACTTCGCTACGCTCGCTGCCCTCGGTAATAGTAAACCTGCGTTTATTATTTTTTCGACATAGTTTTTTTCTTTGAGAATTTTTTTATCGCCTTATGCTTCGGAGAATTTTTCTTAGAATGCTTTTTTATCGCCTTATGCTTCGGAGAATTTTTCTTCTTAATGGTTTTTTTGCCGGCCTTTTTCTTTTTACCTTTTGTCTTCTGCCTTTTTTTCTCTTGTGGTTTCTTCTTTAACTTCTTGGCTTCTTTTGCTTTTTCTTTGTCTCTCTGAACTTTTCTTAACCTTCTTTCTTCTTCTTTTTGTTTCTTTTCTTCTTTCAATCTTTTTTCTTTTACTTTTCCTTCTTTTGCTTCTATTTCTGCAACATCAACGTCGATAACCAGGACTTGCTTTTCTATTTCTTTTATTTCATTTTTTATTTTTTCTACTTCTGGAAGGTTGTTTTTTAGCTGGAGGACTTCGCCGGTTTCGGGACAGACGTAGTCGTTGAGGATAGCTTCCTCTTCGGTATATTCTAAATCTGCGGAAGGGCTGTAGTAAAATCTTTCTTTTTGCCGTTTCTTTAACTGCTCTTCTAATTTTCTGGATTCTTCAAGGAGCCTTTCTTTGTATTTTAAAAGGCAGCGCTTTACCTTGAGGGTCCAGAAATAAGTATACCATCCACCTTTTTTCTTGTCTTTTTTTCTGATGAACTGGACGAGGCCGGAGTCGGCGAGCTTGTAGAGCATATTTCTGGTTTGGTTTATGGTGAGGTTGAGCCTTTTAGCGATGAGGAACTCGTTTACGTTTTGTTTGTTGTAAAGAAGGTCGACTATCTTTTCAGCATCCATGCCCGCGTATTCCGAGATAATTTTTTTTAGAAGTTTTTCTTGCATATATATCCTTGAAAAAGAATAATTAAAAAGCTTTCTGTTTTTATTGTCGGCGTGAATTGCGTTTTTGTTACCTTTTGAAAGTTAATATAAACTTATATAAACAAAATTCCAAATTTATGAATATGTTTTTTGGAAAAAAAGAGAATAAAGCCGAGCTTCCAGATTTACCGCCATTGCCTCCTTTGCCGAGGAAGGACCAGCAGGTTGTTTCGAACGCCGGGGGAGTGCCCGAATTTCCTGAGTCGCCTGGGGAGTCGTCTTTTGGGATGATGCAGCTTCCGGGAAGGAAAGATGCTTTTTTGAATCAGCCAATGGAAGAAAAGAAGGTTAAGGTTGTTGAAATGGAAGAGTGGCATCCGCATGGTTCGGAGCCGGAAGAATCGGATGAGGAATATGAGATGGAGCTTCCAGAGGTTCCACATCTGCCGAGAATTTCTGAGTCAGAATCTGAAATGACCCGCAGGCCAATGGGACAGTTGCCGATGTCGAGGAGAATGTATGTT
Source organism: Candidatus Pacearchaeota archaeon (assembly GCA_018304105.1). Taxonomy (GTDB): domain Archaea; phylum Nanobdellota; class Nanobdellia; order Pacearchaeales; family GW2011-AR1; genus UBA73. Next base: position 22,229 of record JAGVWX010000007.1, read on the forward strand.
CAGCACAAGACGATTCAGCCCCAGCAAGTAGATGATGTTTTTGTAAGGATTGACAAGTTTCACACTGCGAGAAAATCTTTGAGCGAGATCCAGAACAAACTTAACGATATTGATGAGCTGGTTAGAAGAATTAGGGATACCAAGCTAAAGGAAGAGCAGGAGCTGGCGAATTGGGAAAAGGAGTTGATGCAGATTAAATCCAAGGTGCAGACCGTAACAGAAAATATTTTTGAGAAGGTGGAGTAGTAGGATGTTAAATAAAAAATGCCTTGAGCATCTTGGAAAAGTAAAATTGAATGTGGATTGTTATCAAAACGATTTAATAATAGTTAATAATTTTAGATTTATTTCCTGGGCTATTTTTGGGGCTGGCGGGGGGGCAAGATGACAAATGCAGAATATGTCAAGCTGTCTCCATCAGAGAGTAATTTTGGACAGGCGAATCTTCTTGGCGCGCAATTGGAACTTTTGAAGTTGATACAGAGTTTTCATAAGTTCAGGGTATTGAGAGATGAGGAGCTTATTCTGAAAATTACTTTGAAGAATTATCTTGAAGGAACGTCAAAGGAAGTTGTTAAGTTGGAAAGGCTTTTGCCGAAGGCGGATTACAAGGAAGATCGGGGCGAGGACGATTCTGAGAATGCTGCTGAGAAGCATAAAAGATTGTCGCTCGAAGAAGAGATTGAAAAAGTTCGAGCGAAGCTGAGCATGTTGAGAGATGAGATTTAGGTTTCTTGAGATAATTTTATAAAAACCCTTTATTCTAAATTTATATGGAAAAGGAAGAAATAATTGAGGGGATACTTTATCTGCTGCAAGGAGACAATTCAAATTTTGATGGGTTTGGGTATACTCTGGAAGAGGTAAGGACTTTTCTTAAGTTCAATAAAGTTGGTGAATTTAAGGAGAATGGTGATTTAACGGATTTCTTGCATGAGATGGAACAAGACGGCTTAATTGAAGAAAGACATTTCGATTTTAGCGGAAAAGATTTAGGAAGGATTGATTATAGCATTGAAAATATTGGAATAAAGAAAATTGAAGAAATAAAGAAGAGTCTGAAAGTTAGGGGGATTAAACTGGAAGACAAATGGAAAATTGCCTAGATTTTAATTAAATAAAATGTCCAACAGTTTTATAAATTCCTTTGAGCTTTCTTGGTTATGGGCAGCGAGATAAAAAATAAGGCTGTTGTTATAACAGGAGCCAGTAGCGGAATAGGCAGGTCAATTGCGGAAGCTTTCTTAGAGAAAGGGGCTAAAGTTATAGTTTTTGGAATGAACCAGCCCAAGACCGATGTGGAATTTCATAAGGTTGATGTGTCCAAAGAAGACGAGATTAAGTTTGCGTTATCTAAAGTCAAGAATATTGATTTTTTAATCAATAATGCAGGCATTGCAAAGATTGAGAGTGTTGAAAAAATGTCTACTAAAGATATGAATGAAATGATAGATATTAATTTCAAGGGTATTTTCTGGATGTCTAAATATTCTATTCCTAAAATTAAGGATGGCGGATGTATTATTAATATTAGCTCTCTGGCGGGATTAAAAAGTTTTGAGAAATATGGAATCTATTGTGCGACTAAATCTGCGGTAATCAGCCTAACTAAAACTCTTGCTTTAGAATTAGCTCAGAGAAAAATTAGAGTTAATTGTATTGCTCCAGGAGTAGTTGATACAGGAATATGGGAAAAGATGTATGGCAGGAATGGCAGAAAGGAGTTGAAAGATTGCGAAGACTCTATACCATTGAAGAGAGTTGGAAAGCCGAATGAGATAGCGCATGCGGCCTTATTTTTTTGCGAGAATGAATTTGTGAACGGTCAGACAATAAGCGTTGACGGTGGAGAGAGTATAGATTAATATGGAAATAAAAACGAGATGGGAACTGATAAAGAAATATATTGAGTTCTTTAGGAGCAAGGGGCATCATGAAATTCCTTCGGCTTCGCTGATTCCGGAGAATGATCCAACTGTGCTGTTTACGACTGCAGGAATGCATCCGCTTGTGCCGTTTTTGCAGGGGGAAAGGCATCCGCATGGGAAGAGGCTTGTTGATGTGCAGAAGTGCATTAGAACGGGCGATATTGAAGATGTTGGAGACGAAGTTCATCACACTTTCTTCGAGATGCTTGGGAATTGGTCGCTTGGAGATTATTGGAAAAAGGAAGCGATTGAATGGAGCTATGAATTTCTTACTTCGGAAGAATGGCTTGGGATTCCAAAAGAGAAACTTGCGGTTAGCTGTTTTGTCGGAGAAGAATCGATGGGAGTGAAGAAAGATATTGAGAGCTCGGAGCATTGGCTGAAGATGGGAATTCCTGAAAAGAGAATTGCTTTTCTTAGCAGGTCGCAGAATTGGTGGGGGCTGGCTGGAGAGAGCGGACCATGTGGGCCAGATACGGAAATGTTTTATTGGGTTGGGAAGGGAGACGCGCCAGAAAAGTTTGAGCCAGAAGATAAAAGATGGGTTGAAATATGGAATGATGTTTTTATGCAATACAGTAAGAAAAAAGACGGAGGGTACGAACTTTTGGAACACAAGAATGTTGACACTGGAATGGGAGTTGAAAGGACGATTGCAGTTTTGCTCGGGCTTGATGATAATTACAAAACGCCCGGTTTCACGCCGATAATTGCGGAGATTGAGAAATTGTCAGGAAAGAAGTATGATGAAAATAAAAAAGCGTTTAGGATTATTGCGGACCATTTGAGAGCGAGTGTTTTTATTCTTGGAGACGAAAGAGGAGTGAAGCCGGGAAATCTTGGGCAGGGTTATGTTTTGCGAAGGTTGATTAGAAGAGCGATTAGGTATGGAAATATTCTGGGGATTGAGCAGGATTTTACTGTCCAGATTGCGAGGGCGATTTTACCGGTTTATCCGGATTATCAAGAACTGCATAGGAATCATAAGACGATTTGCGACGAGTTGCAAGCGGAAGAAGAGAGATTTAGGAAGACGCTTGAGAAAGGGCTTAAAATTTTTGAGAAGATTGCGCATGATGATATTATCACGGGAAGAGAGGCGTTCTTGCTTTTCCAATCGTATGGATTTCCGATTGAGATGACTGTTGAGCTGGCGAATGAGAAAGGCGCGCAGATTGATTTGGAAGAGTATAATTCGGAATTTAAGAGACATCAGGATTTGTCGAGGACTTCAAGCGCTGGGCAGTTTAAGTCTGGATTGGCAGACGATTCTGAACAGACGAAGAAGCTGCACACTGCGACGCACATGCTTCTTGAGGCGCTGAAAAGAGTTTTGAATTCAGACATTAGGCAAAGAGGTTCGAATATTACTCCTACAAGGTCGAGGTTTGATTTTTCTTACGAGAGGAAATTGAGCGATGAAGAAAGGAAAGAAGTTGAGGAGATGGTTAATGGAAAGATTCGCGCGGGGCTGGAAGTTGAAAGGGAAGAGCTGCCATTGCAGGAAGCGTTTAGCTCTGGGGCGATGGGAGAATTTGGAGCGAAGTATCCAGACATTGTTTCAGTTTACACGGTTCTTGATCCTAATGAACCAAGAGGATATTTCAGCAAGGAGATTTGCACAGGACCGCATGTTCATAATACGAAAGAGTTAGGGAAATTTAAAATATTAAAAGAAGAAAGTGTGAGTGCTGGTGTGAGAAGGATTAAGAGTGTTGTGGAGTAAGATTTATAATTGAGTGGTTGTTTATTATATTAAAATGAAAAGAAAGTCTTCTAAGAAATCGTCAAGGGAGAGCAAAATTTCTGCTAAAAAAAGAGCGTGAAGAGACCCAAAAAAGGATGGGGACGCTCTTATGGATACTGACCTTGTCATTCTGATTATTCAGGCGACGTCTTCAGTTATAGCCCTAATTTCAGTTGTCGTGCTTTATCTGACGATAAACAGCAATAGGAAAATTAACTAAAGGCTTCTTTTTAATGAGGTTGTAAAACAAGAAAGAGAACTGAGGGTTAAACTAAGTGAGTATAGAGAAGAGATTCATAAAAGAGAAAGCAAATCCAAAAAGGAAGAAGATTTTATTGAGATAAAATTGGATTACGACACCTTGCTGTTTAATTATTATGAATATCTTGCTATTTGCGTTTATCAGAGACTTGTTAATGAACAGGAAACAAAACTTTATTTTAAAGATTTGTTGGTTGGGGTTAGGCAGAAGTTTGAGAATTCTGTTTTATTCATGGAACATTATGCCGAGAGAAGTCAATACGGGGCTCTTCGTTGGTTGTTTAGACATTGGGACTGAATGATTAGTTATTGGTTCTCAAAAAGTTTAAATAGTTTCCTACTTTGGGTAGGAAATGGTAGAACTAAAGGTAAGACTTGGGCCAAAGGGGCAGGTTGTAATTCCAAAGATATTCAGAAATATGTTCAAGATGCACCCAGGCAGCGAGATAATAATCACGTTTGAGAAAGATAAAGGGGTTGTAATTAAGAAAACAGAAGGCAGGATTGCCGAGAAATTTAAGGAAATTGCGACGGAAGTATCGAAGGAGAGGAAAGGCAAGAAGTTTTCTTATAATAAAAATGAGTTTTATGAGCAATATGAAAAGAGAGAAAAAAGAGCAGGACTCTGAGCTGGAAGATTTGTATCTGGACGCGAATGTTTTTATTTATTCTATTTTGGACGATAGTTTTGTTGGAAACAACGCTAGAAGAATATTAGAAAAAATTGAAAATGGAGTTTATCAAGGATTCACTTCGGTGCTGACGGTTGACGAGGTTTTATGGAAGATTCAAAAAGTTGTTGGAAAAGAGAAGGCTGCAGGCATAGCCAGGGATTTTTTGGGCTTGGCGAATCTTGAATTTGTGCCTGCCGATAATTCTGTAATAACAAAAGCACTGGAAATCTATATGAGCGAGAAATTGGACCCGAGAGACTCAATACATTTGGCTTGCATGCAAATTAAAAAGCTTAAAGTAATCGCAAGCTCGGATATTGATTTCGACAGAGTAAAATGGATAAGAAGAATTGATTTCTCTAAGTAACTAGTTAACAAAAATCGTGCTATTGATTTTTCTTATGAGATTTGCGCCTTTCTTCAGCTGGCCTGTGGCGTTGAAGGTTGGGAGGGCCATGGCATTTTTGCCGTCGGATGTGTTAAGGTAAACGTAGCCATCGTAAAGGCCTATTGAATATTCTTTGCCGGCAATTGTATTTGGAATGTCAAATTCCCTGGTGTAACCGTCTGTTGATTTTGCTGCAATGTTTATTTCATTTTGAATATCTAATGCTAATTCGGTTATTATTATGTTTCTTTGCTCTGCACTTTTCTCCGCGATTCTTCCCTGGAAAATTCCTACAAAGACTATCACGAAAAAAAAGACTGCTCCAACTAAGAGCATGAATTCGATTGCGGACTGGGCTCTTTTATTCATAAGATTGTTAGAATCTAAGCGTATATATTGTTTTTGCAAGGATAATAAATTATGATGTCCTACCCGCCCAATTGTCCGCAAACATTGAGGCTGCGGCAATTATTTGCAACTTCGCCTATTCGCAGATTTTTGGCATTGTTTTTTACCCGCCCAACTCGCAGCCACGCTCGAAATTTGCTAATTATTTGCACTCGCGTAACATGCTCGCCCACCCGATGCGATGTTGCCTTAGATATCTTGGCGTCTGGCAACATCGCCTAATGCCAAAAAATCGTTATGCGCTCGTTGCTTTGCCGCCTCTTCGCTCCGCCAAGAAATATCATCCCAAATCCACCAGACCGAGAAGAGTGGGAAAAGGTAGACTTGAGAACAGTTTTTTATTTAAAAGGAATTGAATTTTATTGGCACGAGATTGGTTTTTTTCATCTTAATCAGAAAGGACGACTGCGTTTGAGGTTGCGTTCAAATAAATCACTCTCAAGCCGGAAGTTGTTCTGATGTTTCCTGTGAGGTTGACGTTGCTCTTGTAAGCTGTGACGGAATTGCCTGAACTTGTCGAGACGTTGAAGACAATGTAGTAATCCATTATTCTGATTTCATTGATGCCGTCGGGGAGATATGCTTTGACGGTTGTTCTTGCCGGATAGCCGGAGTAAAAGACTGTTTCTGACTGGGAAACTATTTTTTGTGAGAAACTTTCTATCTGGTTGAATTTCATTGTGTCTTTTATTTGTGATGAGTATGTGAGTGCGATGCCAAGAGCGGTTAAGACTATGAAAAGGACGAAAGAAATTACTATGAGATATTCTGTGCTGATTTGTCCTTTGTTGAAGATATTTTGGAATTGTTTGCACCCACCCAACTCGCGGTCACGCTCGGGTTGCTTGCTAATTCGCTCGCGTAACGCGCTCGCCCGCCCAGATAGTTTTGACTTGCAGTTAACTGACGAAGTCTCACGATATTCTTCGTGAGAGGCAGCCAGGCAAGCTAAATTATTTCTCGCAAACAATTCTGGTTTTTCAACAGAATTATTTATTTGTCCTCTTTTGTTTTGCATAACTCTCGGAAGGAAAAGAGATTATTAAAGTTAGTGATTAGTCCGAAGGATTGTTTATACCTCAATAGGACGCCAATTGAGAATGGCTGGCGTCTTGATTAGTTGGCTCACTTCGTTCGCAAGTTATCATGCCGACTCCGTTAACCGATAAGTTGTGGGCTGTCTTTTATTATTTAAGTTTGATTTAGCCGATAACATACGATATTTTTGCTTTTATTAGTTCTTTAACGAAGTTAGTTTACCAATAAAGTTTTAAAATAAAACTTAAGAAATCCTATAATAATTATAGTTAAGATTTTAAAATAAAACTTAAGAAATCCTATAATAATTATAGTTAAGATTTTAAAATAAAACTTAAATGTTTACATGCATTTACATGCAATTAGTTAAAGTTTTAAAGGTTCATGCTTACTAATAATTATGAAAAGCAGGCTGACTTTCTTAAGTGTATTTTTAGTGTTTTTGGTAATTGTTGCGCTCGCCCACATGTTCATTCAGATTGCCTTTTACGGAACGGGATATAAGGGTTTTGCGGAGAAAGGGATAACTGGGCTGGCAGTTGAAGGGAGTGAGGCGAATGGGCTGCCGATTTCGGAGGTTATTTTGTTTTTGGAATGGGGCTTGATTTTTTTGGGAGTGGTTTTTGTTTACGCGAAGCATAATATTGACTTGAAGAAGGAGTACACTTATTTGGCTTTGCTAAAAGAAAAGAAACATTTTTCCGGGGGAACTGAGTTGGACAGGTTCTACGAACTTTTGAAAGAAATGAAACATTTCAGGCTTGCGACGGCTGCGAAAGTTTTTGATGTTGACACGGAAATTGTAGAAGACTGGGCGCAGAGTCTTGAGTCGAGCAAGGTTGCAGAGCTGACTTATCCTAGAATTGGCGGGCCGGAAATTAAATTAATTGAAGGAGCTTTACCAAGGAATGAAGAAAGTGAAGAAGGTTCGGAAGAGGAAAAGGAGGCAAAAAAGTAGGTGAATGGGAATAGATTTTTTTAACAAGAGAGGTGAAGCGCAAATGCCTGAGATGCCCGGATTGCCGAAGTTGCCATCACTGCCAAAGAGCAGCGATGAAGAAACGGTAAAGGAAGTAAAGAGCGTTTTGTTTAAGAAGCCGGATGATGAATTTATAAAAAGACATGAGAAAAGTCATAAAATAAAGGAAGAGGTTAAGAAAAGTCAGAAGATAAAAAGAGGAGCAGGGAAGGGTCATAAAATTAAAAGAAAGAAGTTGAAACATATGCCGAGAAAGCTGCCTAAGAAATCACGCCGCGAAATTAAAAAAGAAATGAAGAAGCTGGGCCATGAAATTAAAAAGAAGAAGCGGAATGAGCACGGAAAAGAAAAAGAGCTGGAAGCGAACAGCGCTAAGGCGTTTGTTAAGAAAGGCTCGCTGGTAAAGATTGCGCCAGAGAAATCAAAGAACAGCGAAAAGGTCGAAGGGTACCGCTTGGAAGTTGATGGCGCTTATGCAGATGTCGAGTTGAGAAAAGATGAAGAAGGGCTGACTTACCATCTTTCTATTCCGGAGATAAGCACGGTAACTTCTATTTTTCTGGATGAGATAAGGAATGAACTTATAAGCGCGACGACGGTCAGCATGAAAGAGCTTACCGACCCGACGCTGTTTTACAGGATTAAGAGAAGATTTTTGGAAGATTCAAGAAAGCTGCTCAAGGAGAAACTGCCCCATACTGAAAAAGCGGTTGAAGATTTTCTTGTTGGGACGCTGATGCAGGAAATGCTGGGTTTGGGAAAGATAGAATATCTTATCTCGGACCCGAATCTTGAGGAGATTGTCATTCCGTCTGCGAAAGAGCCAATAAGAATTTATTTTAAGAAATATGGGTGGCTGATTACGAATATCAGAATTGACAGAGAAGACGAGATTGTTAATTATGCGAATATAATTTCAAGAAGAATTGGAAGGCAGATAACGGTGTTGAATCCGCTGCTTGACGCGCATCTCGTCACAGGAGACAGAATCAACGCCGTCTTGTATCCCGTGAGCACGAAGGGAAACACGATTACTATCAGGAAGTTCGCGAGAGATCCATTCACAATGATTGACATGATAACCGGGAAGACCTGCAATCTTGAAGTTGCGGCACTATTGTGGCTGGCGATTGAGTACGAGATGAACGTCCTGATTTCAGGCGGAACCGGAAGCGGGAAAACTTCTTTCCTGAATGCGTGCATGCCTTTCATTCCGCCGAACCAGAGAATCATAAGCATTGAGGACACGCGGGAACTGATGCTGCCGGAATTTTTGTATTGGGCGCCGTTAGTTACGAGAACTCCGAATCCAGAAGGAAAGGGCGAGGTCAGCATGCTCGATTTATTGGTAAATTCTTTGCGTATGCGCCCCGACAGAATTGTCCTCGGTGAAATGAGAAAACAGCAGGAAGCGATGGTTCTGTTTGAGGCGATGCATACAGGGCATAGCGTTTATTCTACAGTTCATGCGGATTCTGCTGCCGAGACTATTTCCAGGCTGGTAAATCCACCGCTGAATGTTCCGCCGAATCTGCTGAAGTCCGTGAATTTGAATGTTGTTATGTTCAGGGATAGGAGAATGAATAAAAGGAGAGTTTTGCAAGTTGCTGAGTTTGAGGCGGACAAGGGCGGGGCGAAGGCAAATATTCTTTATAGGCTTATTCCGGACAGGGATGAAATTGTAAAGCACGCCGAGAGTTCGAGATTTTTTGAAGATGTGACTCGAAATACGGGCATGTCTGATGTAGAAGTCAATGAAGCGCTGAAGGAAAAGATGCGAATCCTTGAATGGATGATAAAAAATGGCTTGCGAAGCCTGGAGGAAATGGGAAGGGTGACGAACCTTTATTACAGAAACAAAGAATTGCTGATGAAAGCGATCCAGCAGAATAATAAAAATTTGGTTATGAAGCAGGTTAAGAAGGAAGAGGAGAAGGCGAATAAGATAATTGCAATTGAGAGAGAAGATAAATTTGTTTTGGCAGAAGAAAAGAAAGAGATGCCTGCAGAAGGAAAGAAAGAGATGCCTGCAGAAGAAAAGAAAGAGATGCCTGCAGAAGAAAAGAAAAGCTCTGGTGAATTAGAGAATAAACAGACAATTGCCAAGCTTGACGAGCAGAAAGCAGTTGAAAAAATTCTAGGCAAAGATTTTAAACAAAAATTGGCTTGGAAGTGATAAAATGAAATTTAATAATAGTTCTAGTTCTTTTTTGGTTGGGAAGAAGCCGAAGAGGATGCCCTTTAGAGTGCCGTTTTCTTTTTCTCAATTAGACAAGCTAAAAAAGCGTTCTGCTGTTTTTAAGAGATTTGCCGGATACAAGCGAGACACTTTACTTTTTAAGAATTTGAAAAATGCCGGAGTCGATTTGACGAGAGAAGAGTATCTCGCAATTTGCGTCGGAGGATTTGTTATCTCGTTTTTATCTTTGTTCATTTTGTCTTCGACTCTTTTGATTGTGATGCAGGTTGAGAGAGCATTAGTTCTTGCTCTGGGCTTTGCTTTTCTGTTCGGGGGTTTTGTTTTTTTCAGCCGACTGATTTATCCGAAGGTTTACAACAACAGAAAGCAGAGAAACATCGAGAGGAATCTTATTCCGGCATTGCAGGACATGCTGGTTCAGCTTTATTCGGGAGTTCCTTTGTTCACGATTATGATTAATATTTCTCTCGCGGATTATGAGGAATTGAGCGAGCAGTTCAAGAAAGCGGTGAAAGGAATAAATGCGGGAAGGCCGCAGATAGAAGTTTTGGAAGAGTTGGGAAAGGATAATCCTTCTGAGTTTTTCAAGAAAGCACTTTGGCAGATAAGCAATGGGATGAGGGCAGGAAGCGATATTTCGATTGTTATTCAAGACACAGTGAAGTCTTTGAGCGAGGAACAGTACATCCAGATTCAGGAATATGGAAACAAGCTGAATCCGGCAATTATGTTTTATATGCTGTCTTCGGTGATTTTGCCAGCGCTGGCTATAACTTTTCTTACGATTATCTCTTCGATAGTTGGCCTTTCTGAGGCGCTGACGCAGATGATTTTTCTTGGAATGTTTGTCGGAGTTGTAGTTATTCAAATATTGTTTTTGGGAGTTATAAAATCAGTGAGGCCGAGTTTGCTGTAAATGGAAAAGGAAGAAGGTAGAAAGAAGCACGAGAAAAAAATGGGCGAGCTAATGGAGGAAATAGTGCGAGCTGAAAAGAATAAAGCTAAAGGAGAAAGAGCTGCGGATAAAAAAGCCGAAGTGAAGAAAGTTGCGGAAAAAACAGTTTTTAATGAAAAAATTGCAGACAGGACGGCAAATAAAAAAGTTGAGGACAAATTTGTTTTACCTGAAAAGAAACCTGAAGAAAAAATAGCTTCTGAAAAGAAAATTCCTGAAGCAGTTAAAGCTAAAACCCTGGAGAATCAGGCTCCGGCTAGAAAATTTGGAAAAAAATATTCTGAGAAGACGACGACACTAAAACTATTTGCTTATTTTTTGATGGCAATGCTGGTTTTGACTATGCTTTATTATCTTGCTACGAAGAATGCTCGGAATTCGTTTGTGATTTTTTCCGTGGCGATTTTGCTCTTTAGTGTTTATTTAGTTATGAGAAAGCGGCTGAAGAGATATTACGAAATTAAAAAAATGGAGGATGTTTTCCCAGACTTTATTTCTCTGATGTCGTCGAATTTGAGGGCGGGAATGACAGTTGACAGGGCTTTGATTCTTAGCGCTCGGAAGGAATTTTATCCGTTGGACAAGGAAATTATGCAGGTCGGAAAGGATATTTTGACTGCGAGGGAAATAAGCGGGGCGTTGTATGAAATGGGCCAGAGAATAGGCTCTGATGAAATTAGAAAGACGATTCAGCTGCTGATTTCAGGAATAAGGTCTGGAGGGAATTTGTCGGTCTTGCTGGAACAGACGTCGAACAACATGAGGGAAAGGGGATTTGTAAAGAAGAGGGCAGCCTCAAATGTTTTGATGTATGTTATTTTTATTTTCTTTGCTGTTGCAATCGGGGCGCCGATGCTGTTTTCTCTTTCTTCTGTTCTGGTTGAAATGATGACTACTATCTTTGCGGATGTTCCCATGAGTGAAACGGCTACAAACATGCCATTCACAATCAGCTCGATAAATATTTCGCTTAATTTTGTAATTTATTTTTCTGCGGCTTTCATAATCGTGTCTGCGATTTTGGCTTCGCTGATACTTGGGCTGGTGAGCAATGGGAACGAGAAAGACGGCTTGAAATATATGATACCTCTAATCCTGATAGGACTTGTTGTTTTCTTCTCGTCAAGAATGGTTTTGGCAGGATATTTTGCCAGGGCGTTTGGTTAGACTTTGTTAATCTTGTTTGCCTTTTCTTTAATTAGACTTGCCATTTCTGAAACTGCAAGTCTTAATTATTGCTCGCTTAACTCCGCCCAATAGGACGCCAATTTTTGCGGCTGGCGTCTTAATTATCTGCAACTTCGCTCATTTCATTCTGCTCGCGATCAAGCGTCTAAGTAATCTTATTTTTGTGACGCTTGGTACGCTCGCTTGTTGCCTTAGTTATCGGCAATGGTTGGTTTTCAACAGAATCGTCTGGTTAGTTAAGTTTTTATATTGTTTCTGGCTTGTAGTATATAAAATACGGGCGTTGTGCGGCGCAATAGGACTCGCTTTTCAAGAAGATGCGAGTCTTGATTTGCTGATGCGCTTCGCGCTAGCGCCGCAATAAATTTATGAAAATGAAAAAGAGTGAAATAAATTTCCCACGCTTTCCATTCAACTTGGGAGGAAGCTAAGAATGAAAAAGAGTATGAGACATAAACATAATCGGGCAGGGCATGAAGTGAAACATCATGCTGCTCACATAACGCATGCTTCGCACGCCGGAAAGCATTTGCATTTCGCTCACAGAGATGTTATTGGTAAAAGAGTGCAGACATGGATTCCGCAATTTGACCATTTGATTCAGGGCGGGTTTGTGAAAGATTCCACGAATCTTCTTGTTGGGGGGAGCGGAAGCGGGAAGTCAATTTTTGCAACGCAGTTTCTTGTTGAAGCGATGAATCGTGGAGAGAAAGGGCTTTATGTTACGTTTGAAGAAAAGAAAAAGCAGTTTTATGAGAATATGCTGTCTTTGGGCTGGGACCTGGCAGATTACGAAAAAAAGGGGTTGTTTACTTTTCTAGAATATACTCCGATAAAAGTTAAGACTATGCTTGAAGAAGGCGGCGGCTCTATTGAAAGCATTATTGTAAACAAGAAAGTAAGCAGGATGGTGATTGACAGCATAACTTCCTTTGCCTTGCTGTTCAGCGATGAGCTTTCCCAGAGAGAGGCAGCGCTTGCGCTTTTCAGCATGATAAGAGATTGGGATTGCACTTCACTGCTGACTTTGGAGGAAGATCCGCTGGACAAGAATAAGTCAACTTCAAATGCCCTTGAGTTTGAAGTCGATTCGATTATTACTATTTATTATGTCAGGGAAGCAAGGGAAAGGCAAAGGTATCTAGAGATTTTAAAAATGAGGGGAACAAATCATTCTAACAAAGTTTATCCATTTAGCATTGGAAAGAAAGGATTGGTTATAAGGAATTCGCCAGTTTCGAGAGTTTTTGGATAATATCTTGGTTTGTGTATTAGAACCGATATATATATATATTATTTTGCCTGAAGAAAGTAACTAGTGTTAAGCTAGTTGATGATAGGTAATTGAAAGGAGGATGAGATGGAAGGAAAACAAAATTTAACAATAGTTGCGATTTCTTTGGTTGTCGCATTGGTAGTCTCACTGGTTGTCTCGCTGGGCGTTGCATCAAATGGTGGTTCTAACGTATATTTGAGCTCAAACTATACTGGGAATTCTTCGACAGGTAATATAAGCAGTGGAAGTAGAACCTGGAGTTATCCAGACTTGATTGCACAAAGATATGTGCCTGCGACAGTTGGCAAGGCAAACTCTACGGGGAATGATACTATGTGTAATGTGCGAATGTCGGCCGCTGTTAGAAATATTGGAAATGCAAGCGCAAATTATAGCTATACTTGGCTGCAGGCCGATTATGGGGGTTCATATGTCTATACCGTGCCTTTGGCCCCACAGCAAGCTACCGCAGTAAGCACATACTTTATTCTGCCTCCTGGAGCACACTCAGGCCTTGCATATGCTGATGCAATGGGCAATGTTGTCGAATCAAATGAATATAACAACGACTATCTGATGAACTTTACAGTTCCAGCGAATTGCGGAGTTGCGAAAGTCAGCAAGGTTATAATTGCACCATAAAGATCATAAATTTTTATTTTTTTATTTTTTTAATTGGACGCCAGACTTGATGGTTGGCGTCTTGATTATTTTACTTGCTTCTTTTGTTTTAATTGGACTCGCAATTTTGGAAGATGCGAGTCTTAATTCTATTAGCTCACTTCGTTCGCTTAATTATCATACTGTCATCTTGTGCTGAAGGGTTGTGGGTTTTCTATTAATTGTTCTAAGGATTAACTTTTAATATCTGAAGTTTCTAACTGATTATGAGGTAATATATGAAAAAAGAGGGACAGGCATGGGGATTTGATTTAGTTATTGGAATGGTCATTTTTATAATTGGCATTTTTTCTTTTTATCTTTATACTATAAATCTTTCTGGAGGCGGGGGCGAGGTAATTCAGCAGTTGGAGCAGAACGGGGAGTTGATTGCAGATAGTTTGATGTCTGAAGGAAGCCCATTGGACTGGAACGCAGGGAATGTTGTAAGAATAGGACTGTTGTCTGAAGACAGAATAAACCAAACGAAGCTGGATGGTTTCAGGACGTTAGCAGGCGCGGACTATGCCCGCACGAAAAGTTTGTTCAGAATAAATAATGAATATTTTGTTTATCTTGATAATGATTTTGCGGGCGGAATCGGAAGAGATTCATCGAACGCAAATAATTTGTTTAAGATTTCGAGGGTTATTGTATATGATCAGAAAGTTACGACTTTGAATGTTTATTCATGGAATTGAAAAAGAAAATTAGTGATTTGGAAAGATTCAATGATGAGCAGGTTTTGGAGTCTGACAAGGATTTCACCTTCGGTGAAAAATTCTGCTCACAAGTTGACTCGCAAATTGTTGTTCGCCCACCCTCCCAAAACAGGCTCGTCAACTTGCTCACTCTTCCATCCCAACCCCGCCTCCATAAAGTTAGTAAACTCGATAGACTTCGATGGAGGTTTCTATGAAAAAAGATATTACTCGCAGGTTATTTTCTAACAAAATTTCTTATAACTTTTTGAGACGTTCTAACAGGGCTGGCGCGTTTTTTAGCACGGATGCTTTGATAGCATTGATAATAATCTTTTTTATTATTTTGGCTGCGAGACCTTTGTTTAATTATGTCCAGCCGGATTCAGAAATTAATTCGGACATTTTGACTGCGCTGTCCACGCTGAAGGTCTCTGAGCTGGACGATGCGAGCGTTCAGGCGATGATTTCTGACGGAACTATCAAGAATCCTGATAAAACTCTGATTGAGCAAATTGGGGAGTTTTATGTTTTTGATTACCCGGACATGACAAGAGCGAGAAATCTTGCTGGAATTGCCTTGAAAGAGATAAACACCACTCAGAATTTTGGAATCTGGTACGGAGACAGTTTAATTCTTTCTAAAAACATGACGGCAATTGAAACAGCGGCGAAAGTTGATGTTGCAAAACGAAGAATTTCAGGCGTTCAGGCGGGGGAAAGTTCTGTCGGATATTCTGCGAGGGCATTCTTGTCGAGCAATTCCAGGACGAAGTATTTTTATTTTGGCGGGTATGTAGGCGATGGGAACATCTCAGTCTTAGCTAACTACGATGGAGAAATTTCTGACAATTTGGTAATTGAGATTGCGGTGAATAAAGAATTTGATTTGTATATCAATAATATTTCGTATGGCCATTTTGACAAGACGACCAGTTCGGTTTATGAGCCAGAAAGATATATTGTTAATACCAGTTTGTTTTCGCCCGGAACGAACATTTTAGAATTCAGGGGAGACAGGCTGTTTATTGCCGGAGGATATGTAAAAATATCTTATAGAACAGATAATTATTCTGCTGGAGAAGATTATAATTTTCCCGGAATAGACGGATTGGTAAATTTGTATGACGCTCTTTATGTTTCGGAGGATTTGGAAGGAATGGAAGTTATGCTGCATGCAAATATCACTTATCCGTTTTTCTTTAATTTCGGAAATGTCACGCTTTACAATGGAACTACAATAGGGGAGCAGTATATCACGCTTGATAACTCCGAAATTTCCTCTTTGATTGGTGATTACGGCAACATTGAAGGAAAAATGGTACCTCTGAGGCTCGGGCTGGAAGAATTGACGGAGTATTTTTATAGGACAATAGATGTTTTTACAGTCACTGATTTGTCTTCAAGCATGAACAGACCTTGCGGCGGGTGCAGTTCTCCCAAGCCGACCTTATTTGAACTTGCCAAGGATGCTAACCGCGCTTTCATAAGAGGCGTCTTGAATTACAGCGGCAATCGCGTTGGCTTGGTTGGTTATTCTGATGAAGCTTATCCAGCATTTTATCATAGCCTTTCAAACAATACGCAATCACTGAATGGTACAATAAACAGCTGGAATACGGTGAATAATAACTGCATTTGCTGTGGGATTAACCGGGCGGTTGAAGGTTTGACCGAAGAATCGAGCGGGTCTAAAAAAATTATGGTGGTGATGGGCGACGGAAGGCCGCAAGGAATGTGCGCAGAGCAGAATACTGGAAGCGCGGATACCGATGCGATAGAAGCCGCAAGGCAGGCTTGCGAGTATTACGGGATTGTGACGCACACTGTTGGATTTGGGCCCATCGTTGATGAAACAGTTATGATAGCAATAGCTAATGCGGGGTGCGATGGCTCTTATTATTATTCTGAAGATTCGCAGATTGTTCAGGTTTACCAAACAATCGCCCAGGATTTGATAACTTCTTATGCTGAACAGACAGTAAGTGCTGAAGGGCTCTACACAAAATTATATCCGGATTCTTATGTCAAGTTTTCGCATAATGCGAGCACTCTTCCCTTTGGGCTGTTTGTTACATCAGAAGTGTTGTTTGATGACGAAAACGGAGGCAGTTTTTCCATTCCGGCTGATTCTTTGCCTTTAGAAACAACAATCGTTTCTTATTCTGGAGCAAGGTGGACTGCAGAAGCCAAATTAAACGGGAACTCTGTGTTTAATCTGACTAAATATGGAACTAATTATGTTTTAATTGGCGATCCTTATCAAATAACTCTAAAGGATTCGATAGTCTTGCCTGGTTCGAATAACTATGTTAATATAACAACAGGGGTTTCGGTGACTAACAGGTCGTCTGGGTCGGCGTTCGATAAGATAATTTATACAATCTTGAAAAATGCCAGTTCGTATTCTGAAATTAAGCCAACAGCCCAGGGTTGCATATGGAATATACAATTCGAGGACGGTTCTTATCTTTCTAATTTAAGAGTTCCTTCCGACTATCTCGACGCGGACAACTGCGTTTATGATAGCGTAGGCCTTGGAGAAATAGCCAATAGCAACGACGTTTATCAACTGGCGGTGCTCTCTCTTTTAAGGGACGTTGATTTAGACGATGATGGGATGGTTGACATATTTCTGAACGAAAGAGATTTGGATATTACGCTGAGCGAGATAGACGGAATTCCTTTTCCTTTTGATACGGAGGTGCAGGTAAGAACATGGTCGTGAAAAATAAAAAAGGGATTTTCTTTTTGATGCTGACTTTGATTATAATCTCTCTTTTTCTTTTGTCGGTGACTTTCTTTTCAGAGATGGCTTTGAGAAAGAGCGTGCAGAAAAGAGTTGAAACGCTGAGCGATTTTGTCAAGGCAACCGAAGACGATTTGCCAAGGCAGCTTTTCATAACAGGATTCAGGACGGTTTTTGTTGTTCAGAGAAATATTGTTGCAAGCGGAAATTATCCGAGTGAAACTGTTGAGGAAACTTTTAAGGAAGCATTTTTTAATGGAACTGTCGAAGGCAATGCCGAACCCATTCTGTTTGGAGCAACGTATGATGATTTGGTTTCTGATGTGCAGAGCCGGGCGAGGGAGATAAGCGCGGATGTTCAGTTTTCCAACGCAAGTGTTTCTCTCAGCCAGGAAGATCCTTGGAATATTAAGATAGATTTTGTTGCTGGCTTTTATGCTTCTGATATAAATCATCTGGCTTCATGGAACAAAACACTGCATTCTGTTTCTTATATTCGAATCAGCAATTTTTCTGACCCGCTTTATTTGCTGAACGGCTTTCAGGAAAGAAAAATTATTGAGACGCCTTATCTGAATTTTCCTTCGGAACTGCAACAGCATGTGGGCGATTGCGGGGCGGAATGTTCTTATTATATGGCCCGCGTTGGAGCGCCGAGCTTCATTGACAGACTTGAAGGCAATTATTTGGTTCTAAAATATCCGAATGAAGGGATAGAATCTCTCGTTTATTTCCCGGCGTTTCCGAATCCACCAGGACCTCCGTATAATTCAAGGTCGGTGGTTGATTATCTTTATTTCAATGATCCTACTTCTGGAGATTGTTCTCTTCCGGGGGTTTATTCCTGGTTTTGGCTGGACACTGAGCATCTGGATGATTATGGTTTTACTCTGAGTGATTGCTCTTAATTGTTTTGAGTTTTACGCTAAGTTGTGCAAACCAGTTTTGTTGGAATTGTTTCTTTTATTGAGTTGCATGTCAAGTTTTTGTCTGCATTCTCTCCTTGGAATTCCATAGATTTCCTGAATGTTTCAATCTCCCTGGGAGAAAGGGTTTGAGACACTAAGGCTGAATCAAGAATGTTGCTTTCTGTTTCAAAGAAGTTGAATCTTATTTCAAACAGGCCTGTTGCATCGCGGTCCAGATTTTGCACAGTAAGAGCGCAGTCTACAGTTTTTTTAGCGCATGTTGGGCCTTGGTATTCTGTGCAATTTGAGAATTTTGAAGGATTTGTAAGTGAGTATGAAATTAATGTTTCCTGGCAATTTGATGAAGAGCTGGAGTCGCTTGCAGTGCTGCCAGAGCTTTCACCACCGCTGCTGCTACCGCTTGAACTGCTGCCGCCCCCGCCGCCGGAACCCGAGCCAGAATTTTGCGAGCCATCTTCTGAGTTTTCATTGCCTGAATTGGAGTTGCTCAAGGAATCCTGGCCGTCATTTTTTGAAGAAAACACTTTTTGTATGGATTCGTCAAGGTTTAATTTCAGGGAAATGTAAAGAAGTCCAGCTAGGATTATTAACACTAAACCGACAATAACATATGACTTTCTCATCTCTTTCTGTTTTTTGAGGGAAAGGCGGTTAAAAAATGTTTTCAATGATGCAGCTTTGTTGAAAATCTTTTAGAATTATTTTACTCGCAGCCACGCTCGAAATTTATTTATTGAGTGCTCTCGCGTAACTGCTCGCCCTATCCTCGCCCAAATTCCTTCGCCCCTAATCAATATAATAAAACCTACAACTTAGACTTTTTTAACAAAGCTCGAAGACGATAGAAACATTTTTTCATTCTTGAAAAATCAAAATATTTATAAACTGGAAATCCTTTTGGAAACCAGATAATCAATAATCAAAAGGAGGTAAATATGAAAACAAAAGGACAGGCTTGTCATTGGAGTTCTGGCTATTTACTTTAGGCCTAGTAATCTTGTTTCGGAGACAGCTTTATTAAATGCGCCATTCAATGTGGTCTCTCAAGTTGTCACACCGACTGAATTCGATGTGGAATTTAGAAATGGGGGTGGAGAAACTTATACTACTATGAGTGTTGCTTTTACTTTCAATAGTCCAAGCACAATAACTTGTGTGCCGACGCCGGTTTTATCAGCTACCCAAGGTGGTACGGCAGTAACAACGATGACGTCTGGACAAACAGCGTTTATACGTTGCACTTATAGTGCTGCGCAAACTGCAGGGACTACGATTGATGGAGACTTAGCCATAACATACACAAGGCCTGGTGCTACTATACCTTTGACTACAACAGGGACCGTCACAGGAAAGGCATAAATTTAATTTATTTTTTATTTTTAATTCGTTAATAAATATTGAAGGAAAGAGCCAATGATATGAGGCGAAAAGTAGTTTTTCTGGATTGTTGGTTGTTGTTCTGAGTTGTTGAATGAAGGAAACAACGTGTGCTTGTGTTAATGCTTATATCCAAAGACTTTATCGTAGTCTTTATGGTCATAGATGTCAAGAACGAAAGTAATTATTTCAATTTGGTTTCCCGTTATTGTGTAAACCAATCTCCACCTATTTGCCAACTCAATTCTCCAGATATTTTCCGCATCGTATCTTTCAGAATATTTGCGTGGCATTTGCCTCTTTGGAACTTGGTCTCCTGCAAACGGATTTTCTTTAAGCAAAGTTCTTACTCTTAAAATTGATCTAAGCAAAGTTTGATGAAACGAGCTTTCGATTCCTTTTTGTCTCTCTTCTTTAACAAGTTTATCTAGCTCTTCAAACATTTCATTTGCTTCTTCAGAAAGTTTTACAATAACCTCTTTTCCTTGAAACATTATATTTCTCTTCCTTTTTCTATTTCTTTTTTGAGTTTGGGGCTTGGATTGTAAACCCAGAGAATTCCTTTATGGCTATCAGCAATAAAGCCCTTCTCTTCCAAATATTGAAGGATTAAGTTAAGAGTTTGGTGCATTATCTTTACGGGTAGCCTTCTTTTTATTTCTTCTCTGTCTATGGAAGTATCTGCTTCTTTCAGTACTTTTTCTACCATTAGCATTGTCTTCAATGTTGGATAATGGATTATGCTTTTATTATATAAGTCCATATTATATTTTATATGTATTCATATATAAACGTTTTGTTCTACGAGTTTCGTCCACCTAGCCTTACACGAAAAGATACCATACTAACTTGCAGTCATATGCTGAGATTGATTGGATTTTGGTGGTACATAACGCGCTTATTGCTTCAATATTGGAAGAGCGAGTTTTTCAAAAGTCGTTAAAGACAAAATATAAAAAGAGTTTCTAATTAGTTTTTTTATGGCGGATAAAATTGGACGTGAGGATTTTGCGAAGCTGGATTTGAGAGTTGGGGAGATAAAAAGCGTTGAAGCGCACCCGAATGCGGACAAGCTGCTTGTGCTCAAAGTTGACCTTGGAGAGGGAGAAGAAAGAACGATTGTTGCTGGATTGAAGAAGTATTACGAGACAGACGAGCTTATTGGGAAGAAAGCAATTTTTGTTGCGAATTTAGAGTCCGCTAAATTGCGCGGAATTGAAAGCAATGGAATGATTCTTGCGGCAGTTAACGAAGACCATTCTGAAGTTAAAATATTAATGGTTGATGGTGACATGGAGCCTGGGACCAGGATTAGTTAGGTTTTTATATTATTATCTTGTGGGTTTTTCATGATATTGAAACCAACGAGAGATATTGTTGAGAAAGTTGCTGGAGCAGTCTTAAGGGCAGATAAAAAATTAGAAGATGCAAGAGGAGAATTGCAAGATGATTATTTTCGTTTGAGATCTTATTTGGCAAATGGTCTTGGGGAGAATGGCCAGGTTTTTGTATGCAGGGTGCGGGCAAGATATAATTCCGGAAGCAGAAATTTTTATTACAGGTTTGCAGGAGAATGGGCTCAAAGAAATTATGACCTTTGTTGGCATGCATTAGGTTTTGCGCTGAAACAGAATCAAGACCGTGTTGGGGTGCCAGGGATTTAGTATTTTCCGAATAATCTGTCGAAGAAGCTTGGCCTACCGTCGTACTGAATGCCTTCCATTCTCGCGGCGATTCTTTTGTAAGCAAGAGCTGGGCGGGATTTTGGAAATGTATGAACGAGAGCGTCTTTCATGACGAGAGATTGCTGGACTCTTTCGTCTTCAGGAATGACTCCAAGAATTGGGAGCTCGAGCATTTCTGCGATGTTCGAAATAGGCATTTGGGTTTTGGAATTGTATTTTACCCTTGCCACGATGACTCCCTTGACTGTTTTTCCAAGCTGTTCTATTAATTTAGAAGTTTTTAGAGCGTCAGTGACTGCTGGGATTTCAGGGTTTGTGACGATTATTAATTCATCTGCTGCCTCCATCGCAGCGATTGCTTCTTCTCCAAGGCCTGCAGCGGAGTCGAAAATTATGATGTCTGCCATTTTTCTTAGTTTTTTCCCGACTTCTTTCAATCTTTTATGGTTTATTCTCCTTAGTTCGTTTACTGAAAGAGAAGAGGGGATTATTTTTGTGCCTGATTCGTGCTCATAAATCGCGTCTTCAATCTTTGCTTTTCCAAGAAGGACGTGGTTTAAACTTATCGGGACTATTGGTGCGCCTAAATGGAGGCCGACATTGGGAGTTGTTAGGTTTGCATCTACAATTATTACATTTTTTCCGAAGGAATTAAGGGCAGCTGCGAGATTTATAGAGGTAGTTGTTTTCCCAACGCCGCCTTTTCCAGATGTTATCGTTATAAGTTTGCTCATTCTGTATACTAGTTCTACCTAGAAGTAAGACAACTTATTTGATATAGCTTATAAACCTTTCTAGCGTCGCTGCGTATTCTTTCAGTTGATTGAGATTTATATTTACGATTTTATCTCGGTAAGTTACCTTGAGGTTCACGCCTTTTCTGAATTCGTTTTCGCGGAAAATGCTTTTCAGCTGGATTAGTTTTGCTCTCGGCGCATCCGGAATTGGTTTCCATTTTTTATCTTTTTTGGCTTTTGCGACTAGGCGGTCCATGCCTTGTTCTATCATATTTTTCCATCTTGAAAGTAAATTAATAATTACGTCACAAGTTTTTGTGTATTTCAGACTTACGTAAAGAAGATGGTCGGCGCTTATTTTTTCTTTTATGATTGCTTCCATTAGAAAGATATCTCTACAAAAAATCCATTTTTTAGGTAGGAATACTAGAGTAATAGTTGTTTAAATAGTTTTCGCGAAGAGGAGATTAGTTGAAAATCTTTTTAATTAATTATTTTGCACCCACCCTCCCGCCCAGATTGTCCGCAAAGCTATCGCTTTTCGGTAATTCATTGCAAAATAATATGTTTGTCTGTGACTTTTTCAACAAAGACTCTGGGAGATTTTAGATTTTCTTTAATTTTCTTGCGAGATTTTCTGTTTCGTTTAAGAGAGATTCAATTTCGTTTAGTCCTTGAAGCCAGAAATCTTTTTTTGAAATGTCAATTCCAAGATTTAAGAAGATGTTTTTTGGAGAGTCTGAAGTTCCCGCGGAAAGGAACTCTTTGACCTTTTCTATGAACTTAGGATTTTGTTTGACTTTTGACTGGAGGGATTTTGAAATCAGCTCGCCCGAGACGTAAGAGTAAACGTAGAAAATGTATCTGAAGTGCGGGACGTAAATCCACCAATTGTCCGACGATGAAGTGTCGACGAATTCTCCCAGATATGAGGACATATGCTCTTTGAATAATTCTCCAATGTTTTCTTTTGAGAGGTATCCTTTTTTTCTGAACTCTCCATGGAGTTGGGTTTCAAAATTATAAAATGCAGTTTGTCGAAAGATTGAAGCGATTTCGCCGTTGAGTTTTTCCATGAGAATTGAGAGCCTTGTTTCTTCGTCCGATTCTTTAAGGAGCTCTTGCAAGACGAAGTCTTCCATGAAAGTTGAAGCGACTTCTGCCGTTGACTTCGGAGTTTCGAAATACAGCGAATGTTGTTTTTCTCTCATCAGCTCATTGTTGATGCCGTGACCGACTTCGTGAGCGATTGTTGTAACGTCTTTTAGGGAGTTAGTGTGATTTAACATTATGTAAGTCGGCTGTGTTATGAGCATGTGAGTGCAGAAAGCACCGTTTCTTTTTCCTTTTCTTGGAAATGCGTCAATCTGGCCGTTTTTCAGATACATTTCGAAAATATCCAGGAATTTTTTGTCTAAAGATGAGAAAGTTTTTTTGACAAGTTCAATCGATTCTTCGAATTTGTATTTGGCTTTTTTCTTTCCGTAAGGAATATTTTTTTCGTAATATTGAAGTTTTTTTAAACCGAGCAATTTAGCTTTGAGCTTGTAAAATCTTTTTGAAATGTCGAATCGGGAAGTGACTGCTTGAATCACCGTGTCAACGATTTCGGTTTCGATGTCGTCGTCCAGATGTCTTGCCTGGTCTGCACGGGAGAATTTTCTCAGCGAGTCGTTTGTTTTTTTGTTTGAGAGGATTGCATTGATTTCAGGTTCTGCTATTTCGGCGTATTGTTCGAAAATTTCCATTAACGCTTTGTTTGCTTCTTTCCTTGTCTCTTGGTTTGTATCGTCAAGCAATCCGAGAAGGTCTGAGAAATTTTTTGTTTGTTTTTTCCCTTCCATCATTATTTCTCTTTCTTGTTTGGCTAACAAGCCAGAAGTTAGTCTTTCCCAGAAATCATGAGAAGTAGATTCTTTTAACGTTAAAACTTTTTCTTCGCCTTCTGACAAGAGATGTTTAGCTTCCTGGAAAGCTCTTTCTAGATGATGCTTGTAATCTTTGAGTTCTTCTGAAGAAAGGAATTTTTGCTGGTCTTTTTCTGGAATTTTAGCAATGTTAAGCATGAAGAACTTTTTTGAATTTCTCAATTCTTTTTCGAGCTCTTCTATTTTGTTGAGCTTTGCTTTTATTTCCGGATTTGCCTGGTCTAATTCGTATTTGAGGGCGAAATAAAATCCAGGAGAGCCGGAGTTTCCGAAGTTTCTTGAAAGCTCCTCGAGTTCATCAAGAGATTGTTTTAGGATTTTTGGCTCTTGAAGATAATCTTGCCTTTTGGACCATTTTTGAACAAACTTGGAGTTTGCTTGTTTTACCTTCTCGAGTTCTGTTTCTATTCTTGGGTCGTTGTCTGAATTGAGAAGCGGGGAAAGATCCCAAGATGTTTGCCACGGGCAAACTTCGCGACGTTTTCCGATGGAAACACGTCCAGATGTTTTTATTTGAGGAGCCATTTGCTAATGAAAGCAGAAGAGTTTATAAAAATTGGTAATTCTGAGATGAAGATAATTAGAACAAAATAGCCAAAATATTTGTAATGCCGACGGTAATTACTGATAACGTTCTTGTCAGATGTCCCAGTATTTTGAGATTAATTTGGATATTTTTGTCTTTTGGTTTTGTTGAAAATCTTTTTTCGAGTTGGTTGCACCCACCCACCCGCCCAGATAGTTTCGATTTGTATTAATAAATCTCTCAAATCGAATCATTTGTCGCAATTCCACTATACAAGACACCTACGGTTTCTTCTATGAAATTTTCCCTTAGTATACTGCTCAGGGCTGGTGTGAAAAACCCTACTCGCAGCCACGCATCTTAATTGAATAAATTATTGGTAATGCGTAACATGCTCGCTCGCGACCACGTGCGAAATAATTTACTAAATACTCGTCACGTAGTGCGCTCGCCCTAATCATCCGAATCCACGCACTTCCAATCAATATAGTAAAACCTGCAACTTGGACTTTTTCAACAGAGCATCATCTTTTAAGAAAATTATTCTAATTAATCTTCAGATAATTTCATAATTGCTTCGGCGATGTCGCCTTTAGTTTCTTCGAGAGCGGAGCGGGCGTCTTCTTCGGAACTTGATGTTTTTTCTGCGACAAGTTTTATATCGTCTTCTGAGAAAGATTCCGCTGATTCTTCTTTTATGTCGCCGGTGACTTGAAATGACTCCTGACCCTGCATCGTTATTTTTTGGATTGACGGATTTTCGATTACTATTTTTGAGCCGTCTGTCTTTTCAATAGTAACTCTTTCGGCATCGATGTCTTCCTGGTTTATACCTAGCTGCTTCATCATGCCTTTCATTTTTGCGGGATTCATGCCGCCTAATCCTGGAAACATAATTTGAATGAGAATGAGAGTTATTTATATTTTTGCCTAGACTGCAAAATATTTGATATCTACTCTGTCGAATCTGCATCTGCTTGGAAAGTAACCGCCCATTGAAATTGGATCTTCCTTAGGGTTTGTCAGATTATGGAATCTTTCTTCAGATAACCAGACGTCGTATCTTGTTCTTTCTTTTGGAGATGCGTTTCTTGGTTTTGCGGTAACATGAAATCCAGATTCTTCACCAAGCTGGTACCAAGAGTTTGGAACATTTCTTACGATGTGAACGACTAATCTTGGTTTCTGCCATTCGGGCATTACGTATTCTATTCTCTTTTTTTTCTCGCCCTTTTCTTTGTCAGCAAGATATAATGTTATATCTAATCCGCCTTGGTAAGATGATGCACGCATGAAACTTCATAATTTGAATGGTTAAAAGGATAATTGTGCTGGAAAGTTATTGCACTATCGGGAAAAAGAGTTTCATTCCCAGAACAATCAGAAGGATTGCCACTAAAAATACTATGACCTGTCCGGGCGTGATTATGAATCTAGAGTTGAATTCTTCATCGTACCTCATGAGGCCGCCGAAGGCGCCTGGCATGTGGATTTTATTGTCTTTTGCCATGATTAGGAGAATGAGGGGGGGTATAAAAAGTTTTTCATGCAACCTTTCTTTCTAATTCTGGTTCTGCTAGCTCTACGCCTATTTTATAGAAGTGGTCTCTTGTGTTGGTAACTTCAAGGAGCCTTTCAAATTTTTCCGGAGCACTTATGATAGAGATTCTGCTTGTTACGTTCTGCAAATTTCTCACAATCAAAACCATTTCCGCGATGAAGGTGCTGTCGAGATGAGTAACGCCTCCCAAGTCAAAAACAACACGATCGCCAGGTTTAATGTATGGAATGGTGTGGCCAGCGAGATCTATTCGGCGTTTATATGTGAAATCTCCAGAAAGGGCAAAAATTTGTTTTCCAAGGATTTCACGATAATCCACATGAGACATTGGTAAAAGAGAATATCTTTGTTTTTAATCTTTTAGTTTTGCCAGAAATCTCTTCTTATCTCTTCCTGGAACGTCTTTGCCCCAGAGGACGAAAATTCTGTTGATTTTGCTCCAGTATTTTTTTGGCACTAGTTTTTGCAAGGTGAGTTCTGTTTCATGAGGTGTCTTAGTGCGAACAAGGCCGAGAATATTAGAAATTCTGTGAACGTGAGTGTCGACGGTGATTCCTGGTTTTTTGTGTATTTCTGTAAGAATTAAGTTTGCTGTTTTCCTTCCGACGCCCGGCAAGGTGACGAGGTCTTCAATCGTGTTTGGAACTTTGCCATTGAAATTTTTAATGAGCATTTGCGCGGTGGCTTTAGAATTTTTGGATTTGGTTTTGTAGTAGTTGATTTTTTTTGTTAGTGATTTGATTTTTGATAATGGAGCTTTGCTCCAGGAGCTTAATGTGGGCAAAGAGCGAAATGCGTTTGTCATTACAGGAATTGTGGTTTCATCCCTGCTTTGGGCG
Organism: Candidatus Pacearchaeota archaeon; assembly: GCA_018304105.1. Lineage (GTDB taxonomy): Archaea > Nanobdellota > Nanobdellia > Pacearchaeales > GW2011-AR1 > UBA73. Next base: position 48,963 of record JAGVWX010000007.1, read on the forward strand.
GAGTAGATTGTCGTTATGAGAGTTTGCCAGTCGTGCTTCCAGCCTTCTCCAGCTAGGCGCTTCTTGGATTTGGAATATTTTTTTTGGGCGAGCTTGAAGATGTGAAGGAATTTTTGTTTGGAATTCATCAGGTAAAAAGAAAAAAGAAGTTAATAAGGTTTGTCTAGCGCTTCGCTTTCACGAAGAGAAGAACCAAAAAAATTATCAAGAGCATTGAGAGAGCCAGGAGAAGACTTGGGGCGAGTTTGTTTTGTTGCGGCAAAGGATTTGTGTTCTTGGACGAGAGTTTAATTTCATTTTGCGGGAAGTTGTAATTTATTTCCTGGAAGTTTTCTTTGGACGGTTCTGTTGAAGATTGAGAAGTCCAGACAATATTATTGGATGAACCTCCTGAACTGCCAGAGCTTTTAGACGAGGAAGTTTTGTTTTCAATAGGTCGCTCGTTGGTTTCTCCGGAAATTGAGACCTTAAGCCAGACTGCGAACTGGACGATTGAATTGCCGACTTCGCCTTGGCGGAAGACTAATGTGCCACGGTAACTTCCTGGTTTTGAGCCGGACAAGCAGACTTCTATTTCTTTTTGGTTTGGGTTTATTTCGTTTGGATAACTTATGCTTATTCTGTGGGTTTGAGAAGAAGTTTGAAAATTTGAAATGGACCATTCCTGAGAAGAAAATTGTGCCCAGACGTCTTTGATTGTTGTTTGGGATTCTACTTCAAAGTTTATTTTCTTGCATGAGATTTGATTTTTTTCCAGATTGAATTCTAGACTTGTTGGGGAAAATTGTAATGCTGAAGTTATGGGGATTAATAATAGAATTAGAAAAATTAATTTTCTCATTGCGGAGGCAGACCTGTTACGGTGTAAGTTATGATGCCTTGATTGTGCCCCGGTTGTGCGTCTTCGGGAATGTCGAGCGTGGGGAATGCTATTTGAATTGGTGAAGTATAATTGATTATCCAAAAGCTTCCGGTTGCTGGTTGGCCGTCGATTTTTAATCCTTGGTTGAATGGAAAACCAAAGACTTCTGTTATTTCGACCTGGGCATCGGCAGTTGAACCAGTTATGTTAAATATAATTGGACCGTTTGTGGCAGGATTGTTTTGTGAGCCGGGCTGAACAAAGCCGAATTCTAAATTCCTCGGCAAGACTTGGAATGCGACTGTTCCAGTTATGGTAACATTGAGGTCTTGCTGATTCTGGGGCGTGACTCCGTTTTCTGCATTGTAAGTGCATTCTGTTTTTATGAAATCGTTCTTGTCAATTCCTGTATCTTGGCCGTTTGGAATTCTTGCTAAACATTCATCTGAGAAACTGTCAGCATTGCCGTCGGGAGCGTTATCTGTGATATTGCCATCATTCCAAGTTCCGTGTGCTACTGAATCAACCAAAACTCCTTCTGAATTGTAAAGCGTGATTTGTCCGTCATCTTTTTGGTCGCCTGTCGGATTTAAAATTGTAAAATATTTATTGGGCTGAATTATTCCCTCTAAATGTACAGTTACATTTGTACCATCTGTGAGGTTTAATGTCCAGCCCGAAAGATTGACAGGATTGCTATCTGGATTGTATAATTCAAACCATTCATCGCTGCCAGTTGTTTTGTTATCACCGTTCCGGTCAGTTTGAGGGTCGGTTGTGAATTCGTTGATGACAATCGCTGAGGAGAAAGATGCTAGGAAGACTGTAAGAATTAGGAATGATATTATCCTCTTTTTCATTTTATTTTGAGTTAACTTATGTTTATAAACTTTGTTGAATTTTGGTGTTTGGAAAAGGTTTAAAAATAACCGGTGTTTATTGTTGCTATGAATTTGCCGAGAGATTACAATCGAGCGGATGCTGTTGAGCAAGTGGCGGACAGGGTAAGGAAGGGTGAACTGATAGATGTTGGTAGAGTGGCTGCAGATTATAAAGTGCCTCCGAGCGAGGCGAGAGCGTTATTCTACTGTGCAAAATCAGTGGCGGGTCAAAAGCCTCAAGAGTTTCTGAAAAGATATGTTCCTAATAAAGATAGGGATAATGGAAACTGCTAATCGAGTTTAAATAATATTTTCTAACTCTTTTTTAATTTAGTGATGATAATACGAAAGCTAATGAGCCAATACTGATGAAGTCAACTTCTTTCAGTCGTTGAGGCAGCCGACCGACTTGCGAATAGTCTTTTACTGGCGATTATTTAAGGATTCTGACTTTTTCAAAAAACTAATCTAACACAAAAACCTTAAAACCACGCACTTCTTGAGTTTTCTATTATGGGTAAGAATCAACTTGACATAAAAGCGATTGAAGAAAAGTGGAGAAGGTATTGGGAGAGAGAAGAGATTTACAAGTTTAATCCGCACTCGAAAAAGAAAGTTTATTCTGTTGACACGCCGCCGCCGACGGTTTCGGGGGATATGCACATCGGGCATGCGTCATCTTATTCGCATGATGACTTTATTGTGAGGTATAAGAGAATGAATGGGTTTGAAGTTTTGTATCCTTTCGGAACGGACGATAACGGGCTGCCGACTGAAAGATTAATTGAAAGGCTAAAGAATGTTAAAAGCAAGAATATGTCGCGGGCGGAATTTATTGAACTTTGTTTGAAAACATTGAAAGAGATAACACCGGCGTTTGTCCAGGACTGGAAGAATCTTGGAATTTCTTGTGATTACGACGTGCATTATTCAACAATTGATGAGCATTCAAGAAAAATGTCGCAGGCTTCGTTTATTGAATTGTATAAGAAAGGATTGGTTTACAGAGAAAAGTTTCCGACGATTTATTGTCCAGAATGCCAGACGCCGGTTGCGCAGGCAGAACTTGAAGACAAGAACAAGGATACTTTGTTTACTACCTTGAAATTTCTAACGGAGAACGGAACTAGTTTACCGATTGCTACAACAAGGCCTGAACTTTTGGGAGCGTGCGTTGCGATTTTTGTTAATCCAGACGATAAAAGATATAAAAATCAAATTGGAAGGAAGGCGACAGTTCCGTTGTTTGAGTATGATGTCCCGATAATCGCTGACAAGTCGGCGGATATTGAGAAAGGCACAGGAGTCTTGATGGTTTGTTCTTATGGAGACAAGTACGATGTTGATGCAATCAAACGATACAAATTGGAACCGAGAGTTATTTTTTCGCTGGATGGAAAAGTCAAGGCAGGGAAATATGCTGGGCTGACGATTCTTGAGACAAGGAAGAAAACGCTTCAGGATTTGAAAGAGAGAAATTTAATTTTGGAGCAGAAGAGCATAACGCATGCCGTAAATGTTCATGACAAGTGCGGAACCGGAATTGAGTTTTTGCCGACGGAGCAATGGTTCATTAAAATTCTTGACAAGAAGAAAGAATTGATTGAGCAGGGTAAGAAGATTAAATGGCATCCGGAATATATGTTCAAGAGATATGAAAATTGGATTCACGGACTTGAATGGGACTGGAGCATTTCGAGAGAGAGGCATTTTGGAATTCCGATACCGGTTTGGATTTGCGAGAAATGCAACGAAATAATTTTGCCTGAGGAAAAAGAATTGCCTGTTGATCCGATGCAGAAAAATAAGAAATGTCCTAAGTGCAAAATTGATGCTAAACCAGAGACTAGGGTTTTGGACACTTGGGCGACTTCATCTCTGACGCCGCAAATTGTTTCTTCACTCGTTAAAGAAAAAGTTAAAGTTCCTTATTCATTGAGACCGCAGGCGCATGACATAATTAGGACTTGGGCGTTTTATACAATTGTCAAGTCACTGTATCACGAAAAGAAAATTCCTTGGGAAGAAATTGCGATTTCGGGATTTGTTACGCTTGGAGGAGAGAAAATGTCGAAGTCTAAGGGAAATGTTGTCAAGCCAAAAGAAGTGATTGAAAGTTTTGGGAGCGACGCATTGAGGTATTGGGCGGCTACGGCAAAACTCGGAGATGACGTAGATTATCAGGAAAATGATTTGGTTGCCGGAAAGAAATTCGTTACTAAACTTTTGAATGCAAGCAGATTTGTTTTTATGAATTTGAAACATCAAAGCAAGAAGCCGAAGTTGCTTGAAGCAGACAGATTATTTTTAACGCAGGTTAACAAATTGGTAAAAGGCGCGAGTGAAGCTTTTGAAGATTATAATTATGCTAAAGCCAAGCTTGACACGGAAAGATTTTTTTGGCAGGTTTTCGCGGATAATTATCTTGAGATTGTAAAGAACAGAGTTTATAACGGAAGCGACGAAGAAAAAGCGTCGGCGTTTTATGCACTTTATCAGGGCCTGTTGGCGATTGTGAAATTAATGGCTCCGATTACGCCTTACATAACTGAAGAAGTTTATCAGAATCATTTTAAGAAATACGAAAAGGAAAAGTCTGTTCATATCTCGAGTTGGCCGGGGAAAATTGAAGTAGGTAAGGGAAAGAACGATGAGAAAATTTGGAACGATTTTTTGAATCTGATTGCGAGGGTCAGGCAGGCAAAATCCGAGAATCAGAAGGCGATGAATTCTAAAATTGTTTTGACTTTGAACCAAAGAGAGCAGGATGAATTGAAAGATGTTATGCAAGATTTTAAATCGGTGATGAATATTGCTGAGCTGAAGAGCGGAGAGTTTAAAGTGGATTTTGTGGAATAAGAAATTTTATAAACTCTTCTTGTTTTTAATTAGTATGAGGGGCGATGGTTTTCTATTTGGCGACGTTCATCCTAAAGGATTATTTGGACAGCAGGCGGTGCGGACCGGAGATTCTGTTTTTGACAATAGTGGTTATGTTGAGTCGGCAAGGGCGGATGCTGCTGGACAAAGGTATATTCCTTTTCAGGAACCTGAAGTTGACATAAATGGAAATCGAATGTTATTTGCCGGAAGAGTTTTGCATGATGAGAACGGCCGAAGTTATGACGCGTGACGCTTAGATTTATTAACGTTAATTCTTAATATAAAATATCGATGTTGCGCGGCGCAATAGGACACCCCTATTCGTGGCTGGTGTCACAAATATTTGACTCGCCGTTGGAATTGCTGCGAGTCTTAATTTGTTGGCTCATTGCATTTGCCGTGTGATGCGATAACAAACTAAAATGACACATGTTATTGACCCGAAAGAAAAACAGAAGCTTGAAGATTTGATTGAACTACTTGGAAGTATAAAAGGAAGACACACGGAGCTTGTTACTGTTTTGATTCCTGCCGGGGCGAACATTAACTTGATTCAGAGACAGCTCGAAGGCGAGAAGTCGACGGCTTCGAACATTAAGTCTGCTTCGACGAGGAAGAATGTTATTTCTGCGCTCGATATGATAATTCGAGAGATGAAAGGAATAAGGCAAACGCCGCCTAATGGGCTTGCGCTTTTTTGCGGGAACATCTCAGAGAAAGAAGGCTTTCCAGACATTCAGTTGTGGAATTATGAACCGCCAAAGCCGTTGAATGTAAAGATTTACAGATGTGATCAGGAATTTATTATTGAACCTTTGAAGGAAATGGTTGCGATTGATGAAGTTTATGGATTGATTGTTATTGACCGGCAGCAGGCGACGATTGGCTTGCTCGAGGGAAGTCAGATAAAAGTTTTGCAGAAGCTGACTTCGGGAGTTCCGGGGAAAGTTAGGGCTGGAGGACAGTGTTTGTCGCCAGATACTCTGATAATGAAAGAAGACGGAGGGATAGTGCCAATAAAAAATGTCCATAACCCTATGATTATTATCACGGAAAATTTTAATCAAGAAAAAACTGAAGAGGCTCCCATAATTGCTAAATGGGAAAATGAAAAAGAAGTTTATCAGATAACAACAGCCTATCCAAAATTAAATATTCGAGCGTCTAAAGACCACACTTTTTTTGTTAGAACTGAAAAGGGCGTTATAGAAAAAGTTCTTTCGGAAATTAAGGAAGGGGATTATCTGCTCATGCCTGAAAAAATAAATCTCAACCTAGAAGAGCAGAAGATAGATTTTAAGCCATTGATTAAACAAGAATTTAATATGAAACAAGTCAATATACCAGAAAAACTAACTGCCGGTGTTGCTAAAATATTCGGCTATTACCTTGGCGATGGTAATTATGAATTAGATAGAATTTCTTTTTCAGAACAAAGAAAGGAAGTTGCAGAATATTATAAGAAATTGATTGAAGAGTGTTTCGAAACCGAAGTAAAAATAAAGTTTAGAGAAAATAAAGGTTACTACCAATTACGAGCAGGGAGCAGAATTTTATCCCAGTTCTTTAGGAATGTATTCGATGAAAAAGAAAAAACGTTAAATGCAAGCATACCCTTGATTGTTTTAAAATCTCCAGATGAAATTGTAGCTTCTTTTATTGGTGGTTTTTTCGATGCTGAGGGGTACGTTTCAAAAAACAGGGTCGCTTTTGGAATTAACAACCAATTACTCGCAAGGCAGGTGCAGTTTGTATTATTAAGACTGGGTATTATATCTTCAATTAATGAATATGATAATAGAAAAAATCCTTATTCAAAAAAAACACGATATACTCTCGCTATCGACGATTTGGAGTCTCTTAAAAAGTTCTACGCGCTAATAGGATTTGCTTCGGGTGAAAAACAAAAAAAGGTTGCCGGGCTTATTTCAATCAGAGGCAACCGCAATAAAGTAAGGCAAATTGTCGTCAATGGAAGAGAAATTGCACAGATAATCCATAATTCTGGCATGAACACCCGACAGTTTAATTGCCCAGACTTCTTTGTCAATAAGAAACAAATGAGCAAAGAAGTATTTAAGAAAAATATTTTGGATAAAATTCAAGACTCTGAATTAAGACGAAGGCTAGAGTTGTTTTATTTATCCAATCTTATTGCGGTTAAAATATCCTCTATTAAGTCGTGTGGTTTCCAAAAGACAGTCGATATCGAAACAAAAAACCATAACTTTATTGCAAACGGAATTTTGGTGCACAATTCAAGCCAGAGATTTCATCGTATTACTGAAGGATTGGCGAAAGAATTTTTCAGGCGGGTTGCTGAAGATATGAAAAAGATTTTTTTTGACATGCCTAAGCTGAAAGGGATTTTGGTTGGAGGACCGATTCCGACGAAAGAAGATTTTCTTGATGAGGGACAGTTGGTTACGAAGCTGAAGGAGAAGATTATTGCGATAAAGGACCTTGGGTATGTTGATGAGCATGGGTTGGAACTTTTAGTTGAAGCTTCGCAGGAAGAAATGCAAGAACAAGAATTGGTAAAGGAGAAAAAAATTCTTGAACGATTTTTTGAGACTCTTGGGAAAGATAGGAAAAAGGCGGCTTACAAAGAGCCGGAAGTTCGGCTTGCTTTGGAACGAGGAGCAGTTGATGTCTTGTTAATTTCTAAAAAGTTTGACAGAGATAAACAGAAAGAATTTGAGCAGATGGCGGAGAATATTGGGTCGAGTATTGTATTGATTGGGGCAGACCATACCGATGGGGAGCAGTTTTGGAATTTGACTGAAGGGGTTGGGGCAATTTTAAGATTTAGTTTGGATTAGTTTTGGTTTATTTATTATTTGTTTTTTGATTTGTTGAAAATCTTTTTTCGAGTTGGTTGCACCCACCCACCCGCCCAGATAGTTTCGATTTGTATTAATAAATCTCTCAAATCGAATCATTTGTCGCATTAGGATTCCCACAAACTTTTCGCTTACAGCGAAAATCCCAACTCGCAGCCACGCTCGAAATCAATCAGGACATTACTCTCGCGTAACATGCTCGCCCTATCCACTATGCCACTTTACCCCAATAAATTAGTAAACCAATATTTTGATTTTTTCAATAAATTTTTTCTTATTTTTCTGAATTTTTGATTCTTCTCTTTCTTTTGATAATCTTTATCATACATATTAAGTAAACTTCTGTGTAAAACAGATAGATTTATAAGGTAAAAGTCACACAAAATAAGTATCCTAGGGTGTGTGTTGTGGTAACTGAATTAGTAGTTACAAAAGTAGAAGACTCAGTTAGCGAATTAGGTAGTTTTCAGAGTCTTACTAGTGATAATTTTAAACGGTTAATGCAGCGCAATTGGACACCAATTTTTGCGGCTGGTGTCTTAATTGTTGGTCTCGCTGCGCTCGTCATGCGCTGCATTTTTTCTATCAAATTTTTTAAACAGGAGTCGTCCACACACACCCTAGGAACCACAACACACACCCTAGTTGGACGACTCTCTGTTTCTTCTTTATCATATTTTTTGGACGGGCTGCCTAGCCACAACACATACCTTGGGAAAACACACACCCTAGAATTAGGCAGCCCTGTTTTCCTTTTCTTTCAGGAGGTGAATTATGCATTTTGATTTAGATAATTTGGAAAAAAAGAGGAAGGAACTGCAAGAGAAAATTGGGCAGTTTGAGGCGCAGAAGAAATTTGTTAGGTCTGCGATTGAGAAGCTGACTGCGAGATACAATATCGGGGAGATAAAGTTTGATGAGTACAAAGAAGAGTATAAGAGAATTTTCAAGGACAAGACACCGGAACAGTGGACTAACTACTACAATATCCAAATCAAGTCTTGCAACGCGCAGCTGGATTGGTATGATTCTGAAATCAGAAAAGCGAGAAGTCGATTTGGGAAGAAAGCGCTAGCTGAAAGAGAGAAAGAAGAAAGGCAGAAAGCGATTCAAGAAAGGATACAAACGGCGGAGGGATACAAGAAGAGCGTTATTGGGAACGTTCAGGAACTTGTAAAGAAGTACAACGCGAGAGAGCTGACTTATGAGCAGTATCAAAGCGAAACGAAGAAACTTTACCAGGGAAATGAGCCGCAGAAACTTGTTGATTATTATGACGATTATATAAAGAAAGCAAAGAGCTTGAGCAGTTACGAGCCGAGAAAGAGCAAAGTAAAGACTAAATTAATTATGGTGCTGCCTCTGCTTTTGATTTTTGGATTGGCAATCTTCTTTTTGTTTGGTTTTGTTTTGAGACCGCAGTTTACCGGACTGACTGTTGAGATGGTTGATGAAGTTCATACGACAACTTACAATGCTGTCTTGAATGAAAGCACGATTTATGATTTTGATTTGTCTGATGAAGGAAGTTTGAATTGGATTAAGTTTAATGGGGCGATAAGCAAGAAAGGAACAGTGAAAGTTTATTTGGATGATATTTTAATTTTGGATTCGGCAGATTTGGAAAGCGACGAACAATTTTCTGTTACTGGAAGTTTGATTAGTGGTTTTGCGAGTGAAGGAAGCGATGCGGCCGATAGCGGAACCGACCCTAGTTCTGAAGGTGCTGATTCTGGAAGTTCAGATGGCGGGAGTTCAACTGAGCAAGCGAGTGAAAGTTCAGGCACAGAAAGTTCGGGAGAAGAATCTGCTGGTAGTTCAGGAGAAGAACCAACTGGAGGGCCTAGTGCGGAGGAAGGCAGTCAAACTGGAGAAATCTCTGGAGGAACCGAGACAATGCAGACCGGTTCTGAAACTGGAAGCAACGAAAGCAACGAAAGTCCAAATGAAGAGACGAATGAAACTGAGCAAGAACCTGCGGGAAAGAATAATGAGACAGAAACTGCTGGAAATGAAACTGTTGTAGAAGAGCCTGGAGAAGAAACAGAGATTGTTGAAAAGATAAAGCTTGAAAATTATTGCAAGGAATCGTGTGACTTGAAAGAGCTCGGATTGAACAAGAGTTCTTACAAATTGAGGATTGAAATTGAAAACGCGGAGTTTGAACTGGGCGAGTTGAATTACGAAATTAGTGTTGAGAAGGAAGCCGGCGTGGAAGAGAATGCCACGATAACCGAGCCGCCGGTTATGACAAAAGAAATTCCGAATATTGTTGTTGGGAAGAACGGATATTATGAACTGGATGTTAATGAATATTTCACCGGAGCGAGCGAATATTATTTGAAACAAACAGATAACCTTTCGACGAGTGTTTCAGGCAGCGTGATTAGAATTCAGCCAAGCGAGAATTTTATAGGAATAAGGGAAAGCAGAATTGTTGTTGTTAATGAATTTGGAAGTTCCGGAAGCAATTTGTTTAACATTACGGTTTCTGAAAATGAAAGTGCTGTTGAAGAGCTGTTAAATATTACAGGCAATGCGACGTTTAATCTTACAACGAGACAGTATAAAGCGATAATCAATCGGCCTGTTAAATGGGTGAAGAAGATTGAACTTGGGAATTTGGAAGACGCGGGCAATCTGATTTTGGAAATTCCTAAGGAGTCTACGAATATTTCTATTAAGACTGGAGAGGAAGCAGAAGCGGCTTTGCAGGAAGCAGAAGATTATGAAGAAGCTGTTAACGATGCTGAACGGGAAGAAATTGTTGGAGGAGGAATTACTGGAAATGTTGTTAGCGACTTGCGAGGAAGAAAGGGAATTGTCACAAGAATTATAGAATGGTTTAAAGGATTTGGAATAACTGGAAACGTAATCAGCGAAGATGAGCTGGGCGGGAGAATAACTGAAAGCAGCAACAGCAAGATTATTGACGTTAAGAAAATAGCCGAGCAGACTAACGAGAATGAAATCGCTGTCGAGTATTATACGCAGGCGCCTGGCGCGATTGAGGAAGATATAACACGAGGAAAGAGGATTACAGTTTCAGCTCCGGATGAACTTGGCTACACAGATATTCTGGCTTATACGGCTTTGGACAATTCTCTGCAGATGGAAAATTCTAATTCCTTGAAAGTTTACTGGCATGCATCTTACGAAGACGCAGTTGCTTACGGGTATATCAATGAAACTAAGGAAAAGAAAGTTAAGAAAAATACTGAAGAAGGCACGGAAGAAAATATTGCGGAAGAAGATGCTGAAGAAAATGTTTCTGAAAACGCCGATATTGGAATTGCAAATGGAAGCTCTTTCCTTACGGGATTTGCTGTTTCGGGAAATGATAAAAAATCCGGCGGGGATAATTCTAGAGATGTTCCTGTTAAAGGAACACAGGATTATTATCTTATTCCAATGGGCAGGGAAGTTTATGACATTGACGGCGACGGAAGAGTTGATTATGTTGAATGGGTTGTGCCGCACTTAAGCAATCAGACATTTGAGATAATAATAACTGATGCAGAACATCTTGATGAAAATAAGAACTTTGTAGAAAATATTTTTGACTATGTTAATGAGATAGACGGAATAAATTATAATATTCCTGAAAATCATTACGCAAGAGCATATTTTGAAAGAGAGCTAACCAGTGATAACGTTATTGATATTGTTGTAAACAGCTCTAATTCAACCACGATTGAAGTTTATGAAAAAGATTCTAATGTTTTAGTTGGTAAAATGGAAAACGTTACTCAAGGATTTTATTACACTTCTTTGAATTTTTCCGGCTCGCAATCAGTGTTTGACTTAAAGTCAGTTGGGGGTGATGTAAACTATGATTATATTCATGATGCAGCGAAAACTCTAGCTTCTGTTGCAATGTCAACTTCGCCATCGGGGAACATGAGCATTTTTGTTGGGGGCAATTTCACAATGACTTGCACTCCAGCTTGTACAGGGTCTGGGTCGACTCCGACTGTTACAAACAATTATGTATATTCAACAACAGCATGGTGTGCGGGCAGCAATATAAACATAAATTCAAGCGGGGTGCTGACAAATCTTTCTGTTAATCCTGGTTCAGGCGCAAGCTGTGGGGCAACAACCGCAACAATTTATGCAAATTCAGCAGGGACAGTTTATGTAAGATGTAATTCAACAGAAGGTACACGTGTTGCTGTAAGCCCGCAATGTTATAACATTACTGTTAGCGCAGATACGGCTGCTCCTAACGTGAATATAACTTATCCTTTGAATATAACTTATAATATAAATGTTAGCGCATTAAATTACACCGTAAGCGATACTGACGCATTAAGCGCATGCTGGTATAGTTTGAATGGCGGGGCGGCGAACACGACGATAACCTGTGGAGATAATGTTACAGGATTGACTTCTACAGAAGGAAGCAATACTTGGAAAGTTTGGGCAAACGACAGCGCGAATAATGTTAATGTAAGTTCTGTAACTTTTTTGAAAGACACAGCTTATCCGATATTCTCTGCTTATTACGACAACAACGCAACTTTGACTGGAAGCGGAACAGGATTGTTCAATGTTACTCTTACGAATACAAACGGAACTGTTTTCTTGGAGATTAACAATACGAACTACACTGCTCTAAATGTTACTTCAAATGTTTATAATGTTTCTGTTTCATTGACGAACGGAACGTATTCATATTATTGGGGAAGCTGGGGAAATGGAACTTCTTATCTTTACAATACCTCTGGAATGAGAAGTTATACTGTAAATGCAAGCAGCGCCACTGGAACAAATGTCTGGATATCTGCATCTGCTCAATTATTTACTAATGCGACTGCTTGGTCTCTTGGGCGCGTGCCAGTCGCCGGTGACGATGTAATATTCAATGGAACTGGAATAGGGAGCGTAAATATCACAAACAACACAATGCCGCAGGATTTGAATTCATTCACTGTCGAAAATAATTATCCCGGAAAGATTTATTTTGCGCCTTTATTTGCCGTAGGAACTTGGGGTTCGAATGCGGGAACGCTGTTGTGGAATGTTACAAATAATATTAACATTTCAAACGGAACAATGTATGTTTATGGCGATGGATATAATATCACTGAAACTTGGATGAATAATCCCGGTATGCATAATATAACTGATGATGGACATGGACAAGAGTGGCGTTCAGTGAACGGGAATATTACAATCGAAGCGAATGGGAAAATTGAAGGGGTTGGTTTGGGATTTGGACCTTGGATAGGACCGGGAGCACAATCTGGAAAATCAGGTACATACGGGGGCAGGGGAAATTTAAATACTGCAGACCCCTATGGGAATGCTACTGCCCCAACAAGTTTAGGAAGCGGTGGAGATTGCGTTGGTGCTGCGGCAATAAAATTGGATTCACAAAATATTGAATTAAATGGGCAAGTAAATATGAGCGGCGCTTCATGTAGCGCAGATTCAGCTTCTGGCGGAAGTATTTGGATAAAAAGTAATTCCATAGTAGGTAACGGAGTTCTGCGAGCAGATAGCGGTTCAAGCGGTATAAGGGGTGGTGGTGGTGGAAGAATAAGATTGGAATATGGAAATTCAATGAATTACACGGGCACAACTTCTATGATGGGGGCGAGAGTTGGAACTACTTCAGGAAGAGAGGGGACTTTAACATTTACTAATAACACTTGGCCTTCTAATTGGGATTTAAAAGGAAATATAGGGTTGCTTGGAGGGAATTATGGCGACGGAAGCGTTGTAAACATTTTGGGAGATTTCAATACAAATAATTTTAATGTGACAATCTATGGAGACTGCTTTTACAATAAGACAAATCCAATAACGTGCCATAATACAACATCAGATGGAAAAGGAATTTGGCTTAATGCAAGTGGAAATATCACAATATCATCTTCTTCAATGTTAGATGGGATTGGATTAGGTTTCCCAGCTTCTACTGGACCTGGAACTAGCACGGGGGGTTCTTACGGAGGCAAGGCGGTTACTGGTGGTTCAACTTATGGAAATGAAACAATGCCGGTAAGCCTAGGAAGTGGGGGGGGAACTTCTGGAGGTTCTGCAGTGACAATAGAAGCACTCGGTTTTGTAAGAATGGATGGAAAAATTAATGTTTCGGGCACAGATAATGGTGGAGCCTACAATGGTGCTGGCGGTTCAATCTGGATAAAAGCCAGTAATATTACTGGAACTGGAGTTTTGATTGCAGTTGGCGGCGGAATATATGGCGGAGGAGGAGGAGGAAGAATTGCACTTACTTCAACAAACATTATAGATTATGGTGGAATAATACTTAATACCGGTGGAATCTCAACTTCGAATAAAGATGGTTCAGGCGGCACGGTCTACATAAATGCAAGCACATCAATAATAATCTCTGGAAATATTTCTGTTGTGGGAAGAAATGGAACTTCTGGAAGTGGGCAGACAATTAATGTTACTGCTCCTCTTTTGACTTTGTCAGGAATATATAATGCATCTAGGATAAATCAAAGTGTTGCAGGAACAAGCGAAGGCAGAATAACTTTGAATTATACAGACTGTTCTTCAAACTTCACGAACGCTGTTTTTAATCCCGATGTAATTTGGTTGAATACAACTGCTTGTGGAGGGGGTACGACATATTCACTTTATCTTCCTTCCTATATAACATCTAACTTCCAAGTTAATGGTTCTGTTAATGTATCGCTTGTAAACGGCTCCTCGTATACTGACGACCAGTTTGTTAATTTCACTAACGCAACTTACGGAAAAAGACTGCAGATTTATGGACAATTTTCTTCGGGAAATGTAGACTTAACGAATATGACTCTTAATATGACTGATACAAAAACGGTTGTGGATTTATCTACGGTTTCCGGAATTGCAACGAACCATACGATATTTATTCCAAACAACCGCAATGCAGGAGTTGATATATGCCCGTCAGCCAAAACTCTCTCGGATTTAAACGTCAGCTGTCCGAATAAACTAAGCTTTAGTTATGCGGAACTTTCTGCTGGAACATGGAAGAGTGGGATTTTGGCGAGCGTGGAAGGAACATTGTATAAGATTGAGAATCTAACCGGTTCTGGCGGAGGAGAAGACTTTACGCCACCGAATATAAATTTCACAAATCCGACGCTGAGCAACGGAACAGCGCAGACGGCAAATTCAATTTATGTTAATGTTTCTTCATCTGACGCAAGCGACCATTACACATTTGCTGATTTTGACAGAAATGTCTTGCTGTGGATGAGAATGGATGATACGAATAGTTCTGGAGATCCAACAGATATTTCTTCATGGAGCAATAACGGAAGCAAAGTTGGAGGAGCAGTAATTAATTCTACTTCCGGGAAATTTGGAAATGGGACTTATTTTGATGGAAGCAACGATTTAATTAATGTTTCCAATAGCGCATCGCTGGCTTTCAATGCCGCAGGAAATTATACATGGTCTATGTGGGTGTATCCGACGACAGTGGACGCTTCACATGGCGGAATTCTTCAAAAATGTGTTGCAACCGGCAGTGGCCAGAAAGGATATAGTATTTATTTAGAAAATCAGGGAGGAGTTAAGCTCTTTTTTGGGGATTGTGGTTGGGTTGCTACAACCTACGCTGGACCTGCGGTCTCTTTGAATACCTGGACACATCTCGCAATCAGCTATTCTAACAAAAAGTTTACCTTTTACAAAAACGGGGTGGGGTCGGCGGGCAGCACTATTTCAGGCTTTACAAGCGAGAATCAATTTCCTTTGTACGTTGGGCAAGGCGTTGAATCTGCGAATACAGGCGCAACTTTACATTTTTCCGGCATGATTGATGATGTAAGTATTTTTAATAGAAATTTGAGCTCGCAGGAAGTTGCCGCGTTGTACAACGCAACAGCGAATCAATACTATAATAATTTCACTAATTTAGTTAGTGGGGCGCATACATTTACAGGTTATGCTGTTGATGCTGCAGGAAACAAGAACCAGACTGAAGAGAGGACAGTAACGATTGATACGACGATACCGCAAATTAATTTCACGAATCCTACGCCGAGCAACGGAAGCTCGCAATCGAACACAGATATTTATGTTAATGTCAGCTCGAGCGATTCTTCGCAGCATTATACTTTTGTTGACTTTGACAATGATTTGTTTTTGCGCTACACGATGGACGATGTGAATTCCAGTGGAGACCCAACTGATTTATCTTTCAATTCATATAATGGAAGCAGAGTCGGAGCGGCGTCGCAGACCAGCAACGGATATTTTGGAAAAGGATTTAGCGTTGACGGACCTTCTTCTGTTTATGTCGCGGCTCCAACGATAAGCAATATGAACTTTACAATAAACGGCTTCACTCATTCGATGTGGGCAAAGTTTGACAGCCCCCCTAGCGCAGGACAGACGGATTATGTAGACTACGTTTATGCAGGAACTTCTGACGCCTTCTTTTTCAGAGTCGCAGAAAGCTTGGGAACGTACAGCCTCTCAGCTTATGGAGAAATGAATAATGATGCATTTACTGTCACAAAGTCGGGAATGAGCCTTGCAGAATTGACGGGAGGATGGCATCATCTTATTTCGGTTTACAATAAAACAGACGTGATATTTTATGTTGATGGAGTTGAAATTGGCTCTGACGGGACATCGAATGTTCAGACGGACACTAATTTTGAGCTGAACTTTTTCGGTTATGATATGACTGGAAAAATTGACGATGTGTTATTGTTTAACCGTTCTTTTTCAAGCCAAGAGGTATTGGCAATGTACGATGCTTCTGCAAACCAATACTATCGTAATTTCACAGGCCTTGCGGACGGAGCGCACACAATTAAGGGATATACAATTGACAGAGCGGGAAATAAGAACCAGACCGAAACCAGAATGATAACTGTAGTTCTTCCAGACACAACGCCTCCGAATATTAATTTCACAAATCCTACTCCAACGAATGCCTCAACGCAAACATGGAATTCAATTTATGTAAATGTTTCAACAAATGATTCTTCAGAGCATTATGCGTTTGTTGATTTTGACAAGTCACTTTTGTTGTGGATGAGGATGGACGACTTGAATGCGAGCAATGACCCATATGATTTGTCTTCTTGGAGCAATAACGGAAGCAAGCAGGGGAACGCGGCGCAGAGCAGTTCGGGGGCGTTCGGGGAGAGCTTTACATTTGATGGGAACGGAGATTATATTTTAGTAAAGAATGAAAGCAATCTTGCGTTCAATGCGACAGGAAATTATACTTGGTCTGCGTGGGTTTATCCGATTGGAATTACACAAGGCGTAACGAATACAGGAGGGGTATTTGGGAAGTGTGCTGCAACTGCGGGCTCTAATCAGAAAGGGTATTCTATTTATTTGAATCCTGGCAGGAATGTTGTGTTCGGGGATTGCGACTATACTGCAACAGTGAGAACAAGCACGGGAACTGTAACATTAAATCAATGGAATCATGTTTTGGTTAATTATACAAATAAAGCGATGACGTTTTATATTAATGGAGTCGCGTCAGGAAGCGGCGCTCCAATTACAAGTCTGGGAAGCGAATCGACATTTAATTTGACGATTGGTTCTGGAGTTGAATCGTCTGCATCGGGGGTAACATTGTGGTTTAATGGTTCTATTGATGATGCGATGATTTTCAACCGTTCATTGTCCATCTCGGAGATTTCTGCTTTGTATAACGCTTCTGCAAATCAATATTATAATAACTTTACAGGATTGAGTTCCGGAGGCCATAATTTTACAGGTTATGCTGTTGATACGGCAGGAAATAAGAATCAGACGGAGCAGAGACAAGTAACTGTTGATTTAAGCGCAGCTCCTACAATTCCTTACGTGTCTGCGATTGCGGATACAAATCCAATAGAAAATAATGCGACGCCGATAACATTTGTTGCAACCGTCAATGACGCGAATGGTGCGAGCGACATCAATGTTACCGGCGTGAATGCAAACTTCACTCGTGTTGGAGAGGCGTTAAGACAAAACCTAACCTGCGTAAATTTAAGCGGACAAGACACAGCAACGTCCAAGAACTTCTCTTGTTCAATAGAGATGTGGTATTTTGACTACGCTGGAAATTGGAATATCACAATAGGGGCGAGTGACCAAGGCGGACTTGGTGCGGTTAATGGCACGACTACATTCTCTTACGGTTCTTTGTCTGCAATGGTATTGTCGCCAAACAATATTAATTTTGGAAATGCAGGAAGCTCGCAGGCTAATGTAATCGGGCCGTACACGCAGGTGAATAACACTGGAAATTATAACGCAACTAATCTTTCTATTATGGGAATGAATCTGCTTGGGCAAGACGATAGCAGCGTTGTTTTTGCTGTTGAGAACTTTACGGCAGGAACTGATCCGGCCGAAGGCTCTCCGCCGCCTTCATGTAATGTTGCCGGGGGAACCGCTACAAGATTAATCAATGGCTCTTATGTTAACATCACTGGCTCAAGCCTGCTGAGAGGAAATCATTCAGTCAACGACAATTCTACAGGACAGGAAAATATTTATTATTGCATTCCAAGCGTTCCGAATCTGCCAACTCAGGCGTATAGCACTTACGATTCCGGAACTTCTCAGGCGTTTGAGTGGACAATCAAAATTGCTCTTGCAGTCTTCGTAAGAAAACTCAAGAGAAAGAAGAACCGCAAAGAAATCTTAAGCGAATTGAAGAAGAGACTACGCGGAGAGCTTGGAATTGAGAAGCTTGCGCTGCTGGACGAGAAACTGAAGGAAGAACAAGGCGTGAGCCTGTCAGAAATGTTGAGCGATGTAAGAAGAGAGAAAGAGGCACTGCAGATTCCAATTGATGTATTCAGGCAGGACATAGGACCTTCTGAAGCGCTATGCAAGTATCTGAAAGAGAATGTTGGATTCAATTACAGCGAGATTGCCGATGCATTGAATAGAGATGACAGAACTGTTTGGATTAATTATAGAAATGCTGCGAACAAGAAAGCTGCAAAGACAAGAGTAAGAGCAGATACAGTTTATGTTCCAATAAGTGTGTTCAAGGACAGAAGATTGAGCGTCTTGGAAGCAGTTGTGAACTACTTCAGGAATAGAGGACTTACAAACGTAGAAATAGCCAGATTGCTAGGAAAGGATCCAAGGAATATATGGACTTTGTACTCCAGAGCCGCTAGAAAGTTACAAAAATGAAGAGATAATTTGCTGATGTTTTTAATAGCTTCAATTTTCAGAAGTAAATAGTATAACAGGTTAACACGCCCGCAATTTATCTTCAGACTACTCTCGTTAACATGCTCCCCTAATTCCAACACCCCTCTTTTCGCCTCGACCATAATAGTAAACTGATTAAAATATACTCCAGAGCAGTAAGGAAATTACGCAATTAGAAAAAGGGCAACATTTAAAAATAAATAACTCTTGTTAAAAATATAAAAGAGAGACAATGGATAAGAAAACTGGAGTTGTTATTGTTGGTATTCTAATTTTAATGTCAGCTTATTTAGTTTCTGCGGGAATTGGAGATTGGTTTAAGGGAATTACCGGAAGGGCGACCACTGGAGAGGCAAATGCTACGATTACATTGTCTGGGACGAATAGTGTTTCAGTGATTATTTGGAACTATACGATTACAGGTATATCTGCTGTTGAAGATACAACCGCGAGGATTTTGTTTAATATTAGCGTGACTGACGCGGATGGTGCCGCGGATATAAACGATTCAAGCGTTGATATAAATGTCACAAGAGCAAGCGAGGCGACCAAGGTAAATGATTCTTGCGCTTATAACGGGGGGCAAACTGCGACTACAAGAAATTATAGTTGTGCTTTTGATATGTGGTATTTTGAAGAGGCCGGCACTTGGACTATTACTGCAATCGCGAATGATAATGGCAATATGACATATATACAGAATACATCCACTTTTTATTATGGCTCTACGCAGGCAATGAAAATTTCTCCAGGTTCTTTGACTTGGGCAGGGGTAAGCCCCGGGCAGAAGAATCAAACATCTAATAATGACCCTATGCTTTTTAATAATACAGGAAATTAC
The DNA here is from genome assembly GCA_018304105.1 of Candidatus Pacearchaeota archaeon. GTDB lineage: Archaea > Nanobdellota > Nanobdellia > Pacearchaeales > GW2011-AR1 > UBA73. Next base: position 68,436 of record JAGVWX010000007.1, read on the forward strand.
ATGGTTTCAAACTTAACGGTTATAGGAATTGATTTAATCGGGGCGGATACAAGCTATAGCATCGGTGTGAATAACCTTACTGTTGATATTGCAACTAGTGGAGCGTGCAGCGGTTCGGCTTGCGTGGAATGCGTTGTGGATGCTGTGAGCGGTGTGACTATGCAGAATAATACTGAATTGAGAATTGTTAATGCAAACGTTACAAGAGGAAATCATTCAGTCAATGACGGAAGCACCGGGCAAGAGCAGTTGTACTTCTGCATGCCTTTAGTGCCAAGCAATATCTTATCACAGGCCTATACTACTCCAGACGAATGGACTTTCACAATAAGGTCATATGAGTAAGATAAAAATAAGTATTTGGTTTGCAGTGCTTTTTGTAGTTGTTGCTTTGCTAAAGTCGACTAGTTCTGCAGGAGTGGCAACTCATATTTGGGAAGAGAATCATCTAAAAGCATACCCCGGACAGGATGGAACAATAGATATTTATCTTCAGAACATGGTTGGGGAAGATGATATAGTATTTCTTGTGGATTATGAAGAGAACGATGGCGGAGTCACAAGCCTTGATAAAAAGAGGTATGAAGTTCCTTTGGGAAGGAGTGATGTTAAGGTCGAGTTAAATTATGCGATTCCAGGGGATGCGCAGGTTGGACATACTTATAATGTCCGACTTTTGTTTAGCACTGTGAGTCCGGAAACTGAAGGGGGGATTCGGGCTGCTGCGGCGTATGGAAGGGTTTTCCCAATTGATGTGATAGCTAAACCCGAAGAAGTTTTGCCTTCTCCTTCAGAAGCGGGCGCTGATTATACGTTTGTTTGGTATCTGATTGGTGTCTTGGTTGTTGCGGGAATTGTGGTTTACTTTGTGATGAGAAAGAAGAATAATTAATATTCTTAGTTTAATTGGAGCTTCTTTTTTATTTAGGAGTTATTTGGTCTGAGATGCTTTAACAATTCTAATGCTTCTGCGATAATCCCATGAGATTCTGCGACTTGGGACTCTCTTTCCTGTCTTTCTGCAGCTTCTCTTGCACGCTCTTCCGCATTTTTGGCTGCTATTCTGCTCTTTTTTTCTTCAGGCGATTCTCCGCGGATTACAGAACCAATGTAAGTTGTGCCAGCAAATATTGGAAGAATGGTTAGATTTGCCCCTACCGGGTTTCTGTTTTCTGAGCGGATTAATAATGCGTCCGGAAGTGAAACTTTTTCAGGCCTGTCTCTCATTATTTGTGTTTGGACGATGGATTTGATTTGTCCGGTTGTTCTGCTGCCTGTTCCTTTTAGGAGGTCGTAAACATTTCTTCTTTCGATTTGCGTTGGGTCTTTATAACCGAGGAATTCAAGCGCCTCCGGGGAGACGTAAACTGTCCTATCGTTATGGTCTGCTGCGAACACAATGCGCTTTCTGTTTTTTAATGCTTCAAATTCTGCCCGCGTTTTTAATAACGCTTGACCTGCTTCTGCGACGTCGCGTTTCCAGTGCTGAGCTGCTTTATACTGTTTTTCAGCTGTTTCCGCTTTTGCTTCTAAGGCCCTTATTTGTTCACCTCTCGCTTGGACTTGTGCTTCAAGAGCAGCTATTGTGTAGTCTCTTCTTTGAATTGCATTTCCTGCATCATTTCTAACTTCGCCAACATAGCCAACTGCTTCCTCGAGCTGGGTTTTCAACCAATTGTTTTCTGTTCTTTGCCTTTGAGATGCTGGGTGATCTTCAATCCAAGAAGGAGGAAAAATTCTGATAAGGGATGAAGGATCGCCAAGGGCTCCTCTTACGCCTTTGTAAATTCGCATTGCTGTTTCTTTTAGATTGTAAAAATCCATAAATTTCTTAGAGATAGGTAATTAATTAAGTTTTCTATTCCAGTGTTAACTAGATTCCAATAAGCACATAGGCCACTACGAAGTAAATTATAATAGAAGTTACGTCTGAAATGATTGTAGCTAACGGTCCGCTGCCTAACGCGGGGTCAAATTTGAGCTTGCTAATGATTAATGTGGTTAAGAAAGAAGTAAGGCTGCTGAGGACTAAGGTGATGAACATCGAGATTGCTATGATTAAGGCCATGAAAGATTGCTGCCAGAATAGTGAAATTATCAGGAAGATTAAGAAACTTATGATTAGGCTAAGCAATGCTCCGATGACCATCTGCTTGAAAAAATAATGTCTTAATTTCAGGTCTTTTCCGAGAATTGCGATATCGCGTATGAAGAGGGTTTGCTGCTGCGTGCCGAGAGCGTCGCTCATGAAGACTATTGCCGGAATGAAGAATGCGAGGATAAGATAATTTTCTAGAGTGGACTCAAACATTCCGATAAATGTTGCCGCGAGGGTAATACCAATTAATCCGATTATTAGCCAAGGAATTCTGTGAATGACGCTCATTGACAGGGGGGCGACAAGAGTGTTTTCATATTTTAGATGGGCTTTGTGAATGCCAGCTAAATGAAGTATGTCTTCTCTTAGGGCCCTGTTTAGGATGGAGAAAATTTCTTCAATAGGAACGATTCCGATTATCTTTCCATCTTTAGTTATTGGAATGGCTTTGAGATTATGCTTGACTGCAAGGTCTGCAATTTTTTCCTGATCTGCGTCGGCAGCAGCAGTTATTGGTTTTGCTCTAATCGCTTCTTTAATTTTGGTATGTTTTGATAGAGCTAAAATATCCCTAAGCGAAACAACGCCAAGCAAATGCTCTTTTTTATCGAGAACATAAACGTAATCTATTTTTTTTAGTCCCCTAATCTCTTTTTTTAATCGGTTCAGAACCGAACCTATTGTTTCATCTCTTTCGGCCGTTAGAAATTCGGTAATCATCTTTCTTCCGGCGGATCTGGGAGAGTAGATTTCGTGATTGCTGCTGCTCATGTTTCACCTTTTTTATTATGATATTATTCAATGTTATAAATTTATCCTTGTAAATCCGTATTTAAAAAATAGCTTCAATTAAGATTAAAGCGATAATTAAAAATTAGTAAATATGGCGCGATAGATAAAAGAGCCGAAAGAGATGATTGCTGTGGAAATTAGAATTTGGCCGCAGATAAAAATGAATTTGAGATGTTTTATTTGCCTTGCCTGTTCCAGGAGCGAAGGCTTGGCCTGACTTTCATGTTTGGCGACTTGGAGCGGAGACCGCGGGATTTTTTGGCTGCGCTTGTAAGTCCGCGCTCTGCTCTTTTCCTATTTTTTTCCGAGGAAATCCAAGATGTTGTTCTATCTGATTTGATTTCTGGCTTGGATGGGTCGACCATGATGACTTCGAAAAAGTAATGCAAGCCGTCTTTGCCGACGTTGTATGAGTTTAATACCTCAAGAGTTGGATATTTTCTTGCGGCACGGATTTCGGCGACCCATTGATAATTCATCTTCAGAGTTTTACGGATTGTTGTCTTTGTGCTTTTACGACCTTTTACTCCTTCTCTCTGCCTTCTTCTTCCGCCTCTTTGGACTCTTACTCTTAGAATTATGAAACCTTTCTTTGCTTTGTAGCCTAGTGCTCTTGCTCTGTCCAATCTCAAAGGTTTTTCAACTTTCTCGACGGCATTCTCAGAACGCCATTGAATCATTCTTTCTCTTAGAACTTTCTCGTCTGGTTTTTTCCAAGCTTGACTTAGATAGTGATACATTCCGTGTGTCATTGTCAGACTGTGAGAAAAAGGGTGTTTTTAAAGTTTACCTATAAAATTATAAATGGTTTTTGTTCAAAGATTGCATGGCCAAGAAATCATTTTTTGCGGAGAGAACGGCTGCACAGATTGAGGATTTAAGTGTACAGGAAGTTATGAGGCAGAGAGGGCTTGTTAAAACAATTGATGACCTTAATCCTGCAATTGACGCGCTAGTTGTCCGAGCACAGTTAATTCCCGGAAGGTTTTTCAGAGGGGTTGAGACTCAAGCGCAGGCGTCGAGAAAAGCGTATAGGCATGGGGATTTGGTTGCGCTGAGCCATCCTCAAACAAAGCAGGACTGTTATGAAAGCAGGGAGATTCCGCTTATGATGAGGGCAAGGGATTTTGCTAGGCTTGGGGAAATGAAAGAAGAGGACATTAATTTTTTTGGTTATTCTGTAAGGCCGGAATGGGGAGACCGAACGAAAAGAGTTTTTCCATTTGTTTGGATACCGGAAGGAGTCCGGCTTTTTGGTTACGCAGAGAATAATACTGGAGGAATTGGAGTTGAACCATATGCTGATGCCAGAAAAGTAAGAACTAGCGGGGCGAGTGTTGTTGTGAGCGTTCCTTCAAGGACGAAGAAGAATCCGAGATATAAATTCAAATTAGTCAATGTGCCTTTTGTTAGCCAGACTCCCGAGAATCTTGCTAGTGTTTTAACTTTAAGGCCACAGGTCATTCAAGATGACGCTACCGGTGAGCCAATTACTGGAAGAACGCCGCACGATAATTATAACATTAGGTATGGATACGAAGGAGACAGGGAAGGAGATAATCCAATTACGTTTTATCCTCACGATTTGGCAGGATATTTGGGGATTGTGAAGGGGCAACTGGGAGAGCATAATATGACTGCAATGGAGATGAATCCGTTTGCGCTTCCGAGCAGACATCAAGCTGAGTTTTATATGAAACTTTGCAATAATGTTCTGATGTTCGATCCGACTTTAGAAGGCAAGACAAAATTGAGGAAACCACATGTTGCTGAGAAATCGCTTTTGTTGGTCAGGGCGATTGGCGTTTTTGGACATGATGACTTTGCTTTTTGGGAACCGGCTAGAGATGGCAAGCTAAAGGATTATAACTGGGAAATTCCAGGCAAGGATTAGTTTTTTATACCCGTTTTCTTTTGAGTTTTGATGGCAAAGAAAAAATTTTACATAACGACTGCAATAGACTATGTCAATGCGGCGCCGCATATCGGCCATGCATATCAGAAAATAGTAGCGGATGCTTTGGCGAGATGGCACAGACTTTTGGGTGAAGATGTCTTTTTTTTAACGGGGACTGATGAACATGGGAAAAAAGTCCAACTGTCTGCAGAAAAGGCAGGCAAATCTCCGAGAGAATTTGTTGATGAGGTTTCTGAGAAATTCAAAGAAGCATGGAAATTACTTAATGTAAGACCAGACAGGTTTATCAGAACGACTGATGAAGATCATAAGAAAATCGTTAGGGAGATAATTGAGAAAGTAAAGAAGAAAGGAGAAGTTTATCTTGGAACTTATGAGGGACTGTATTGCGTTGATTGCGAGGCATATTATACTGATAAAGACGCGCCGGATTTTAAGTGTCCAGTGCATAAGAAGCCATTAGAAAATTTGAAAGAAGAATCTTATTTCTTTAAGTTGAGCAAGTACAAGGATTTTCTGCTTGAACTTTATGAAAAGCATCCGGAGTTTGTTCTTCCGAATAAGAGCAGAAACGAAGTGAGGAACCGAGTCGAAGAAGGACTGAAGGACTTGTCAATTTCAAGGACTAGTTTTGACTGGGGAATTCCATTTCCGGGAGATGAAAGACACGTTGTTTATGTTTGGTTTGACGCCTTGCTGAATTATTACACTGCGACGCAGGCATCTAAAAAATTAAATAAATTCTGGCCGGCCGATGTTCATGTTCTTGGAGTTGACAATACATGGTTTCATACGGTTTATTGGCCGGCGATGCTGAAGGCGGCCGGTTTGCCCTTGCCTAAGACTGTTTTCAATCACGGGTTTTTGACTTTCAATGGACAGAAGATTTCTAAGTCTTTGGGGAACGTCATTTCTCCGAAGGTTTTAGTTGAAAAATATGGGGCAGATACAATTAGGTATTTTGTGTTGAGGCAGTTTCCATTTGCTACGGGAGACAGCGCAGACTTTTCAGAACGGGCATTAGTTGACAGACATAATAATGAACTCGCGAATAAGTTAGGAAATTTGGTTTCTAGAGTTTCGACTCTTGCGGAAAAATACGGACTGGAGAAGTGCAAGATAACAAATTTGAGAATTGAAGAGACGAGAAAGAAAGTTGAAAAGTATTTTGAAAGCTTTGAAATTGACAGGGCGCTGAATGAGATTTTTGCGTTTGTTGACAGATGCAATGAGTTTGTTCAGGATAAGAAGCCATGGGAGACGCATGACAAGAAAGTTCTTTACGAGCTGGCGAATGCAATAAAAGATGCGGCAATTTTGCTGTCGTCATTTATTCCTTCAACTTGCGAGAAGATTGCCTCAATATTTGGTTTCTCCATTAGTTTGGAAGACTTAGAGAAAGAGCTTAAGATCGGAAAGATTAAGAAGAGCGAGATTTTGTTTAGGAAGATTTAGATATCTAGAGATTTATCGATGGCCCATTTCTTCTTGAATTGTTCAATTTCTTTAAGCTTGTTTTTTATTAATTCTTTTTTGTCTGAATATTCTTTATCTTCAAGAAACTTTTTCCAAGTTTTCTCTGAAAACTCTGTTTGGAATTTAATTCCTGCAGGGATTAATGCTTCAATAATCTTTGTACGGTCCATATCATGAATCCTTGCAAGTTCATCTATCATTTCTAGATATTTCTCGTTAACATTCATCGATATCTTCTTTGTTTTTGCCTTCTCAAATGCTTTTCTTATGTCTTCAGGTTTCATTTATATTACCTTTATATTATTCAAGTAATATACTGGTATTATTTAAACCTTTCGGTTCTGCAATAATATTTTTATACCCAAGTTTAGTTTATTTTGCATGGCAATGAGAACTTTAACTTCTGATTTCAGGGAGCTTGAAGAAGAGAGGTCGCAGCTTGCAGCGTATGTTGCTGGTGCTTTGCCAGGAGCTATTGCCGGCGCAGTGGCTGGTTTGTATGGAGCCGATGCGTTGAATGATTATGTTGATGTTTTGAGAGAAGCGCCGATGATTGTTCGAGGGCTTATGGATATTGTCGGAATGGCTGTCGGTGGCTTGGTTGGAGATTGTGCTGGAGGATTTTCTGCGGTAAAGATCTCTGCCTTAAGGAATAGCTTAAATTTGCATAATAACGACGGTAATTATTAATTGATATGATAAAGGGGCACGATTAGGTTGATATGTTTTGCCCCATAATTTTAAGAAATAGCTTCAATTTGCAGAGAATAATTAATAACTAAAATTTTATTTGATTTAAGAATGGAAACAGTTTAAGCTTTGATATTAATAAACTAAAAGATAAAATCCAATCGTGACAGCTAATATTAAAGTGTAAAGAGCGAACCATCTGAGATTTTTGCGCGAGGAAAGAACATAGTTGAATAATAAGTAAATTGTGAGAAGGCCGACTAGGAAGCTGACTAAAGTGGCCCAAATCATTTCTGCAGGGATTCTTTTGTTTCCTATTTCTAATATTGCTGCGCCGAAGATTGCTGGGATTGAAAGGAGGAATGAGAATTTCATTGCGTCTTTTTCTTTTAGTCCAGCTAGAAGACCGCCGGCGATTGTTGTTCCGCTTCTTGAAATTCCAGGGAATAATGCGAGAGCTTGGGCGCAGCCGATAAAGAGGGCATTTTTCCATCCGAACTTCTTTTTGAAACTTGGGATTTTGAAGTCCAAGGAAGCGATAAGAAGAATAACTGAAGTTATTGCGAATCCCACTGTGACAACAGCTAGGCTAGTAAATGCAGCTTCAAAATATTTCTGGAATAGGAAACCGACTATTGCTGCGGGAATGGTTCCTATAATCAGAAGTAATCCTAATTTTCCGTTGTCGCTTTTGAAATTTCCCCTGATGATTTCTTTCACTATGTCAACGATGTCTTCTCCGAAATAAACAAAGACAGCCATGAGTGTGCCGAAATGCAATGCAACGTCGAAAGTTAAGCTTCCAGAGTAGTTCAGAATTTTTTCAAATAACACTAGATGTCCGGAGCTTGAAATTGGAAGCCATTCTGTAAGGCCTTGAATTATTGCAAGGAGCAAGGATGAAATTAAGTCATTCATTGAAAGGAAATAAATAAAGGGTTAATAAAGTTGATGAAGGTTAGTTTTTTGATACGGCTGAATTAATTAATATGCTTTGGTGGCTCGTTTCACTCGCTTAAATTATGTAACCAACCCCACCAGGCCGTCTTGTGAACAGGTTTCTATTTTATTGGCTCATTTAGTTTAATGAAGATCGGTTTGAACTAGTTAAGGTAAAATTAAAAATAATAAAAAGAAAAAGAAAAAGAATTGCGAGCTAGTCCAAGTCTAGCATCATCTCATATTCCTCGGTTTCCTCCTCTGACCTTTCAGGGTTTTCCTGCGTTTCGTCCAGGTCATTTGTGTCTTCTAGGTCAAGTGCCTCTTGTTCAGCCATTCCCAGCAAGACTGCTTGTTTACAGTCAGGGCAGAACGACTGCTTCAAGAGGCGAGAGAAGCTGTTCCCCGCGAGAACTACTTTTGATGCCTGCTCTTGTTCCTGCAATATGGGCCAAAGGTCGAACATTGTGTTGCAACCTTTGCACCTCACTGGCAGCATGTATGTTTCTTGTCTCATTGTAACTAATCTAGAACGCTGTTGTTTAAATATATATAATGCAGAATAATGATTATTTTTTCATACGGCATAGCTTATATAGCGACTCCCTGCAGAGTGATGAACTGTAACTTGTGAAAGGTATCAGGCTTGTTTATATAGTGAATGATTTGAGGGGGACGAATTCTTTTGGCGCTTTAATAATTCATTTGTTCTCTTGTCTAAATTGGACTCGCTGTTCGAGGGACTGCGAGTCAGAATTTATTTGAGCTAACTTTTTATGTTTAAATTGGACTTGCCGTTGAGTATTGCGCAAGTCAAATCTGCTGGCAACTTCTTTATTGTAATTTTTTGGCGTTGTTTTTACCCGCCCACCCACCCGATGCGATATTGTCTTGAAAATATCATTCTTGACAATATCGCCTAACAGCTCATTCGCTTGTTGCTTCCCGCCGCCCTTCGCCAAAATTATCTTATTACAACTTTTATTGGGCTATATTTCGATTACTTTTTCTTTAGTTTTTGCAGAAGAATTTATAATTTTTATCCGCCGAGACCGCCCAAGAGGCTGCCGAGGCCGGGCAATAAACTGAAGATTTGCTTGAGGATATCAAAAAATCCGCCGCCTCCGCCTGAGCCAGACCCTGGAAAGGCAGTGCCATAACCGGATTCGCATTTATTATCTTGCGTGTTACAATGGCTTCCTGGGCCGCAGATTGAATTTTCTAAACCATTCAACGCATTTGTTTTCTTCGATTAAACAAGCGGTTCCAGTAAAGCAGCAGCCGCCTTGGTCGCAAACATTAGGCGAAGCGCCGTCTTTGTAATTTGCGTTGCAAGCTACGCAGGCTTCAGCACCCAGGTAGTTTACTATTTATGTTAAAGAATTTGTTGAATTTAGCAATTTTAGTTTTTTGAATGCTAAAATGCTTATGACAATTAGAATAATGCTGAACCATTGACCAACCATTAGGCCGTGGAATGACCGCTCATCTCGGAGGAAATCTAGGAAAAACCTCCCTGTGCTGATAAATAATACAAATGTCCAAAAAATAAGGCCGGGCTTGTGGTTTTTGAATTTCTTTTTGATAGTTAGTAGAAAAAAGAAAAGAAGAAGTCTTCCCGCTGCAGCGTAAAGCTGGATGGGGTGCCTGCAGACATTGTCTATATTTTGAAAGACAACACACCAAGGAAGAATTGTTGTTATTCCTAAGATTTCTGAATTGAAGAAGTTTGCAATTCTTCCTAAAGCGAGGAAAAATGCCGAAGGTAGGACAAGAATGTCTACAACTTTCATAATAGAAAGCTTTTTGATTTTACTATAAATTATTGCTATGATTGTAGCACCAAATAAACCGCCGTGGAAACTTAGGCCACCTTGCCATATATAAAATATTTTTATTGGATTTTGCAAATAGAAATTTAAATCCCAGAAGATGATATAAAATAATCTTGCGCCAACAACTGTTCCAAGAATAAGTAATATGACAAAACTATAAATTTCTTTTTCAGATAATGCGAGTTTTTTATTTTTTGATGCATTCAGAAGTACAAACAGGATTGTTAAAAATGCCAGAATTAAGTTTAATAAGTAGTATGTAAGTTTCAATGAATAAAATTGAAGGACTATTGGATTTGGGTTTAATTGGAACATTCAGGATAAAAGACAATAGAGTATAAAAATTTGGGGTTTCCCGTTTTCTAACTTTACAAATAAAATGGATGAGCAATAAAAAGCGGCAAATTTTAAGAACAATATTGAGCCAATAATACTGTTAGGAGAATGTTTAGTTGGTAAATTTATTAGGTTATGGAAAAATAAGAGGATAGTAGATATGAGGAGTAGAGCCGGGCATTATTTCGTAATTACTACTTATCCAAGGCCAGGTATAAATTGACTTAAGGAACCGAGACCGCTAAATAAGTTTCCTCCTGGAAAAGCTGTGCCATATCCGGATTCGCATTTATTATCTTGCGTGTTACAATGGCTTCCTGGACCGCAGATTGAATCTTCCAGGCATTCTACACATTTGTTTTCCTCAATAAGGCAGGCAGTTCCTGTCCAGCAACAGCCGCCTTGGATGCTGCAGGTACTTTCAGAAGGAATCCTAGTACAGCCAAATGAGACTTCTTCGTTTTTTAAATTTGCATTGCAGGCGACGCAAGTATGCGAATCGGTATTACAAATTGTTTTATCTTTTGCTTCTGCTCTTGCTTCTGGAGACATAGCAAGTTTTTGGTCTTCTGTCAGGGATTTGGCGTTAACTGCGCAGTCTGCATTAGTATCGCAGGATGTTGTACATTCGTTGTTCTTACAAATTTCACCTTTTGAGGCATCGCATTGCGAATTGTTTATGCATTGGATGCAGGTGAATGGAGTTGGAGAACCTGCGGGAGCGCAGAACTTCTTGTCTTCGTTTAAATTGCAGTCTGTTTCATAAAAGCATTCATAACACTGCCCTGGAGTTCCTCCAGTTGTTTGGTTTGCGCAGAACTTATCATCTTTGCAATCAGTATCTTTGGAACAGGGGTCAACGCATTTGTTGCATTCTTCATCGCATAATTTTCCTGTGCCTAATCTTGCACATTTTATTCTACCCCTGTCTGAAGTGGGGTCGCATTGCGCTGCAAGAGGCTTTTCTACGAATAATGTCGTGGAATATAAATCACTGTCTTGCGCGTTTTTCAATGGAGTTGATGGGTCGTCTTCAGTTGCCAGGTAGAATTTGTATTGGAAGTTGCCCCCTCCGAGAAAGCTTGAGAAGTCCATTGCCCAGGGCGGCCGGAAGTCTTCGAGTTTGAGAAGTTTTTGGTCGCCAGTTACAATTTTTGGAGTATAAGTCATACGGTCTCTGAGGAGAAGAGAATTTTGTTCAGTTAAGACGAAGACGAGGTTGCCTGCGTTTTCGCAACCTTCTGTTACTGCAACTAACTTGACCGAGTCTCCGCACATCCAGTCTTTGTTGCCTACCCATCCTTTTATGACGCTGTCTTGTCCAAGAGGGTTATCAGACGCGCTCTGCCAACCTAAGCTGGAAACCTGGCAGGAGCGCGAGAAGACGCAGGTTTTGTAAGTGTTTGATTGAGCGTTAATGTCACAGATGTAATCTTCTCCGAATTCCGCGCAGTGGGTGCTGTTGTAGCATTCCACACAATTTTTAGTGACTGGGTCGCAGAGACTATTGTCGCAATCTGCGTTTTTGGAACATACCAATAATTTCTTGCAAGTGTTGTCTTTGGTGCAGAAATATCCTGGACCGATGTCAGGATTGTCCCGGCATTCTTTATCATCTGCGTCGGAGTCTTCATTGAAATGGCATTGTGCTGGGCCCGGTTTTATTACAGTCAATGTTGGAGAAAATGGTGATGCGACTTGGGGATTGGAACCTTCGACTATTGCTTTGAAAGTGTAATAAATTGGACCTTCTGAGTTTATTCCAGGGCCTGTTTTTTCAAACCATTCAGGTTTCCAGACGAAGTATTTGTAACCGTCTATGGGCTGTTGTTCGTTTTGGGAAAAGGTATATTTCAAGGTTGGATTGCTCTGGCCTTCCCAAATTTCGAATTTTACAATGTCCTGCTGGCAGCCGGCTGCTTTGACATACAAAGACAAGTCGCTGATTCCGCGAATGTAGTCGTAATCTGAAGAATCTGTGCTTGTACCGAGCCAGCCAGTGACTTCAGATTGAGTTTCGAGTTTTGTGTTAACCCATTTCGGCTCTGTTAAGTTGCAAGATGACGTTGATGCTAAACCATTGATTGCTGTGCACATTACTCGGCTTACGCCGTTAGAATCCTGGAATGGGCCCGACTTTTTGTTGAATTTAGTGGAGCCGCAATCACCCGTGTCCGAGATTTTTATGTCCCATACATATTGGTCAGTCGTTGGATTGTTGATGTTTGCTGTTCCAACACAGAAATTGAAGGGGGTGCCGCCTAAAAATGAATACACTGAATTTGCTCCTTCTTCACATTCGTGTTCTTCCGTATTGGGATATAAGTATGCAGTTTTTACGTATAAACTGCCATTGGTAATCTGGCTTTCAAATTTGACGCAGAGCTTACTGAGGATTGTGCTGTAAAAGCCGGTGCCATAAAATGACTCTTTTTCTGTATAACCCGAAGGGCATCGTGCTGAAGAAACTAATTGGATGAATTGGATGTCTTTGACTATGCCTGAGGTTGGTGCTGGGGGAGGACAATCGAGGCAGTTTGAAGTGTTTTCACCTTGAGCGGGTTCACAAATTTCGTCCCCGTCGCATATGTCTGGAATGTCTAAATAAATTGTGGGAACTGTATATTCATGTGGCTCTCCTGTTTTTACGTATACTGAATAAGGAACCTTGACTTTTTTCTGGAAATTGGCTGCGGTGACATTTATATAAAATTCATATGTGTTGTCTGGGGGTAGAGAAGGTATTGTTATGATGGCTCTTCCTGCTGAATTAGTTGTTCCGTCCCAAATCCCCCCATTTTGTCTGAATACTTTGACTTGCGCGCCACTTATTGGGCTTTTTGGAGACTGACTGTTCTTGACATCAACGTTAAGATAAATTGATACGGCAGATACACTAGAAATTAAGAAGACTAGAATAATGCTGAAAAGTATAAATTTTTTTGTCCTCATTTTGGTATTGTCCACAAATATTTTGACAATATTTTCTACCCGCCCACCCGTCCAATGCGATATTGCCAAACATTATAAGCAATATCGCCCAATGTCAAAATATTCTTTTGGAATTTATTATTTTATAGAGATGAAACTGCTATTTAAAGTTTGTCTTGATTGAGAGGATATTTGGCAGATTGGGCTTGCTTTGCCACGTCGAAATAGAACTCGCAAGCAGTCTTGATTATTGCCTGTCCCCGACCCCCCAATATGACTCGCCATGCTTTGCGAGAGACGAGTTCAATGCTTGCACATTGAGGCAGCAAGAGACGAGGTCAATGCTTGCGCATTGAGGAGGCAGTCAGCGAGTCAAATTTGTTAGCAACTTCTTTATTGTAATTTTTTGGCGTTGTTTTTACCCGCCCACCCACCCGATGCGATATTGTCTTGAAAATATCATTCTTGACAATATCGCCTAACTCCGCCCTGCCCAAAAATATCATACTGCCACCTTGTGCTGAAGGGCTGTGGGTTATTTATTTTTATTTTGTTGATTCTATAATTTTAAGCAGAATGAAATATCTGATTTGTCGGTTTAGTAACTTTTAATAATCCATGCGATATTTCAATGAGACGGATAATGATATGAATAATAATAAGAATAGCGATATGGATTATGAGAAAGTTGGGCTGATGGTTGGAATTGAGATTCATCAGCAGTTGGATTGCGGGAAACTGTTTTGCAGGTGTCCTGGATATTTGAGGAAAGAAGAGCCGCATTTTATTGTGAGGAGGAAACTGCACAAGGTGGCGGGGGAGACGGGAGAGGTTGATAGCGCTGTTGAGTATGAGACTTCATTGGATAAGACGTTTGAATATCAAGGATATGATGATACGACGTGCTTGATTGAGTTGGATGAAGAGCCGCCGAAGGAAATAAACGAGGGCGCTCTTGATGAAGTGATAAAAATTGCGCTTTTGATGAACTGCGAGATTAATCCTGTTGCGCAGATAATGAGAAAGACAGTTGTTGATGGTTCGAATACTTCGGGGTTTCAGAGGACTGTGCTCATTGCGCAAGACGGGTGGATTGAGACTTCGTTCGGGGATGTGCCGATTCAGGGAATTTATCTTGAGGAAGATTCTTGCAGGACGATTTTGAAAGACAAAAAGAATTCTGTTTATCGGCTTGACAGGCTCGGAATTCCTTTGGTTGAGATTACGACTGCGCCGGCGATGAATAAACCTGAACAGGTAAAAGAAGCGGCGCTGAAGATTGGAGAGATTCTTAGGGCGTGCAGAGTTAGACGAGGCATAGGCACGATAAGGCAAGATTTGAATGTAAACATAAAGAAGCATGGAATTATTGAGATTAAAGGATTTCAGGAGCCGAAGATGATGATTGAAACTATTGGCAAGGAAATTTTGAGACAGCAGGCGGAACTTGCCGCGGGAAAAGACAGTCATGAAGTAAGGAACGCTTTGTTGTCAGGAGAAACCGAGTTTTTGAGACCGATGCCCGGGAAGGCGAGAATGTATCCGGAGACGGATTTGCCTTTGCTTAAAATTGGGAGAGAAAAAATTAATCAGATAAAGAAAGTTTTGCCGAAGCTGAAACACGAAATTAGAGACGAGCTGAAGAAGAAAGGGTTGAGCGATGAGTTGGTTGATTTGGTTTTGGACGGGAATCTTGACGAGTTTGAAGTTTTGACGAAGGGTTATGAGAAGGATGCGAGTTTAGTTGCGAAAATGATTACGCTTTGGAGAAAAGAATTTGCGTCGAAGGAGAAGAAAAGTTTTGAAGAGATGAAAGATTTGCTGACGGAGAACGTTTTGGAGAAAATTTTGGAAGCGGTTAAGTCGGGAAAGATTGGGAAAGATGATGCGAAGAAAGTTATGGGCGAAATTGTTGCAGGAAAGAAGATTGAGAGTGCTTTGAAGATTGAGAAAATTTCGCATGACGATTTGGAAGAAGAGATTGCTCGTATCGTTAAAGAGAAACCTGGGTTGAGACCGAATGCTTATATGGGGCTGGTGATGGCGAAGTTCAAAGGAAAGCTCGACGCGAAGAAGGCGATGGAGCTGGTGGGAAGGGTTTTGGGTGGGGCGGGGTGAGAAAGGCCATGGAGATTTTGAATAAGCTGGTTAAGTAAATAGGCAAGGGATTTATGTTTTTAGTAACGAAAAGACTATGAAATTAATTCTATCATGTCTCGTGTCGAAAACACTTTAATCTGCGATTGTTTTTTGAATGCTAGTTCGTTAGACCAGATTCCACAATTGAGCTTTAATGCAAGAGCGAAGACCGGAATATCTTTGTCGTGGGGAGAAAGCTTTTTTGCTTCTGATTCAAATTCTTTATAGGAACTGTCAGGAAGAAGTTTGAGAAGCGATACGAGTTCAGATATTGCTTTTTCAAACTGCACCGCATTTAGTCCAGAATACTTTAATATGTCAGATTTGTTTTTTTTCAATTCTTTTATTGTATATTCTGAAACGAATAGTGAGATGTTTAAAGATTTGGCATTTTTGAACAAGTCTTTAACTGGATTTTGTCTAAAGAATGAGACTAAGATATTGGCGTCAACAACTAATTTCATTTATTAATCCTCTTTCTTTAATCTGCTCCAAACACCTTGCTTGATTTTGTCTCCTAACTCAAGTGCTATATCATTAGATTCTTTGTCTAGTTCTAATTGCTTTAGCATTTGCTCTTTCCAAATGAATCTGTCTACCTTTGATTCAATATATTTCTTAATAAGCCCAGACCAATTTATTTCTGGAAATTCTTCCATTTTATGTTTAAGCTCTCCTGGAATTGATAATGTTATGTTTGCCATGTTTTCACAAGATACACAGAATGCACAAGTATATAAATTTTTTGATTTATTTGAGAAAATTGGTAAGTTAACAAGGCATATCGTCGCTCATGCTGCCCAAGAGTGCATAATTCAAATGTCCATCTGTAAATTGTATGTCTTATCGATTCTTTTTTCTTTCTTTGTTCATGAGAAGGCGAGGAAAATATTTCACGTTCTTCCGGGTCTTCCATAATTTCTCTTCTTTCTACCCCGTTGTAACCAAGGTCCCTAAGATTAGATACCTCTGCACGTAATGATATTCGGTTGCCCATAATTTTTTCATGGATACTTTTTATTTAAAGATTTATATAATCTGATTGTTTTATTGTGACATGGAAGGGGGAGCTGAAGAGGACGCTGAGGAAGATTCGGGCGACGAAATGAAAGATTGGATTGTGAGAGCGGTTCTGCTGTTTTGCGCGCTGGTTGTTGCGGGAGTTGCGGTCTATACGACTTTCATGCTGTTTTCAGCGTATGAAATTGATATCTCTCTTTCGCCGCCGGATGCTGCGAGGTTTTCTCCTCCAGGGAACAACGGAAGTGGTTTAGGGACCGCTTCGTTTGATATTAATCAAAGTCATGAAACAGAAGAAGGAAATAAGACATTTAATAACGAAGTGATTGAGCCATTTAACTCCAACAGAAGTCTTACGCCGAATCCGCTTATAATTTCCGAGGAGCTGGGCAAAGGAAACGGAAGGATTGCATTTGCCGTTGTGATTGCTTTGGAAGTTATCCTGGTATTTTTGATTTACAGGAAGTTGGAGAAGAAGTTGGTTAGGAAATCAATTTCAAATTAATATCCCTTTACATCAACAGAAGTTGTGTTTGAGTCCCCGTCCCTGTCAGTTACTTTTAACCATATCTGATAGTTTCCCGGTTCTACTATATCGACGGTTTGTTCAGCTCTGGGCCAATAAAGTGTCGGATTCTCTTCACTCTGAGGGACTGCATATGACCAAGAAAATTTTAAGCATGTTGTTTTTTTCACGTCATCCCTGCATCCAGGGTCGTCAGGGTCATATGAGTCATAACCAGTAAAACTCACTTGAAACGGGACTTCTCCTTCAACTTGCCCCCGAATTACTCTGATTTGCGCGACGGGCGGTTGGTTATTACCATTTTGACTAATAATGTTTTCAATATTTGGAACACATCCAGCCATTATAATTGGAAGCATGCGCGTCAAACCACTTATTGTTCGATATCTCATAAAAAATCCATTAGCGGCTTGTTTAAAAACTTCCTAATTCTTATGATTACTCTTCTAACTTTAAATAGTTTATCAAAAAACTCTATAGTCTCTTTCCAACAGTAAAGCCGCAAAGATAAAAACAATTAAAAACAAGTTTTCTTTAGGGATTTGATGATGCGAACACACACGTGCGGGGAATTGAGAATTTCTGAAAAGGGGAATCATGTTAATCTTTGTGGGTGGGTTGACAAAATTCGGGCGTTTGGGAAAGTGAATTTTATTGACTTGCGAGACAGGTATGGAAAGACGCAGATTGTTGTGCTGGGAAAGCATGAACTGAAGCTTGAATATTGTGTGCAGGTTTCGGGAGAGGTTGTTGAAAGGAAGGACAAGAACAAAGACATGGAAACGGGAGATATTGAGATTTTTGTTAAAAAGGTTGAAGATATTAAAGTTCTGAACGAGTGCCCGTCTTTGCCGTTTAATCTTGATGACGAGAATGTTGACGAGGACATAAGATTGAAGTATAGGTTTTTAGATTTGCGGACTAAGAAGCTGCAGGATAAGTTGATTTTGAAGCATAAGCTTTACAATGCAATTATGAATTACATGGATAAGAAAGGATTTGTTTATTTGGAGACGCCGATTCTGGCGAAGTCGACGCCGGAGGGGGCGAGGGATTATATTGTGCCTTCTCGCGTGAACCCGGGAAAGTTTTATGCTTTGCCTCAATCGCCTCAGATATTCAAACAGCTTTCAATGGTTGCGGGATTTGACAGATATTTCCAAATTGCAAGATGTTTCCGCGATGAAGACTTGAGGGCGGATAGGCAGCCAGAGTTTACGCAGCTGGATATTGAAATGAGTTTTGTGGAAGTCGAAGACATTATTAATGAAATGGAAGGCCTGGTTAAGTTTGTTTGGAAGGAAGTTTTGCATGAAGAAATAAAGACGCCGTTTCCTAGAATTTCTTACACGGAGGCGATGAAGAAGTATGGGAGAGATAATCCTGATGTGAGGAAGAAAGGAGAAAAGTGGGGATTTACTTGGGTTGTTGATTTTCCGTCTTTTGAATGGAACGAGGAAGATGAAAGGTTTTACGCGGTTCATCATCCGTTTACTTCGCCTGAAGACAATGCTGATTTTTCTTCAAAGGAAAAAATAAAGAAGATAAAAGCAAAAGCTTACGATTTAGTTTTGAATGGGAGCGAGATTGGCGGAGGTTCTATTAGAATTCACGATTCTAAAATTCAGAAAAAAGTTTTTGAGACGCTTGGAATTGGAGAGAAAGAGGCGCAGGAGAAATTTGGATTTTTGCTTAACGCTTTGTCTTACGGCGCGCCGCCGCATGGAGGGATTGCGTTTGGAATGGATAGAATTGCGCAGCTGATGTCTGGCTCGGACAATATTAGGGATGTGATTGCTTTTCCTAAGAATAAAGAAGCGAGAGATTTGATGATGGATGCGCCATCTTCGATTAGCGAGGCGCAGTTGCGAGAGGCAAATATTAAGTTGGATTTGAAAGAAGAGAAAGGGAAGAAGAAATAATTAATCAATCTTTTAGCGGTGCATTTCGTTGGTAAGAAAGTTCTGCTTCTAATTCTTTGATTCTTGTTTGAGCTTCTGCATTTTGTGCTTGTGAAAATGCCAGATGAAGCGTTCCAATAGATAAAGCTCCTTCTGTTACGGCAGCAATCATTCTTCCCCGATATAATCCTTCAAGACCGAATATTTTTCTAACTTCTTCATCTGAAGCATCGGCTGCCTCGTAAAATTTATCGGCAGGTATTTGGAAACATTCTCTTCCGATGTGAACGTCGTAAACTGGTACAGCTTGTGGATTTTTTACTATTCTTATCGCACCGCGATTATATAATTCTCTTGGAGTTGTCATTTTATTTTCTTATTTCGTTTATTTATAACTATTTAGATTATTGGGAATATTGGTTGTATGAGATTTCATTTGAAGATATTGTCTGTGTAATACGCTAACCCCAACTCCGCCTGCCCAGAAAGTTATCATCCAACACTGACGAAGTCAACTCCTTTTAGTCGTTGAGGCAGCCAGACCGACCTGGGGTGAGGTTCCTTGGAGAAGGCTGAGAAAACGCATTATTAAATTTCTTCCAAGACCATGAGAGTTTGAGTTTTGTCGATGCCTGAGAGCTTTCTTATTTTTTCTGTTATGAGTTCGTTGAGAGAATGCATGTCTTTAATTCTAATTTGGACGATGATGTCGGTTGAGCCTGTAACTATGTCTACCGATTCGACGCCGTCGATTTCTCTGATTTGTTTTCCGATTTCGCTTTGAGAGATTTTGCTTTGGTTAATTGTTACGAGAATGAATGCTTTCAATGGCTTTCCAATTTTTTCGAAGTCGAGATTGAGAGTATAATTTTTTATGACTTTTTCTTTGTTCAGCTTTTTTATTCTGTTGTGAACTGTTGTAATAGGAATGGCTGTCTTTTTTGCTATTTGACTTGTCGTGAGGTTTGCGTTCTCCTTAAGGATTTGAAGGATTTTTTTGTCTTTCTGGTCTAGTTCCATTTATGGAAAAATATTCCATATTTTATATACTTTATGGTAGTTTTTGTTGATAAATTCCAATTTTTCTGAAATAATTTTATATAGCTCTTTTTTTAAGTATTAGGTTATGGAAAGAAAATTAGATTATGTTCCGCTGGAGCAAGCGCTTCATGGAAATCAAATGTATGTTGTTGAGGCAGCAGGAGTTTTGGGAATTGATGTCAGGGCAGTGCGGCATGACGTTGCGACAGACACTTGTTTTGAGAAAGCGGAGCTGCTTGGATGGCTGCCAACGCGCGTTGTGAAGGCAGTTTTCTTTCATCGTGGAGGGGAGATGCATGGTTTTGTTTTTCCGGAATTAGGAGTTTGGAAGCCAACGTATTTGGACACAAGGGTTGTTTTGCCGACGCTGTTAGGAGTGTCGCGTTCGCGGGCGAAAGATTATCGTAATCATATCTGTCCAGAAGGAATGGAATTTGGGACTTGCACGCCTTTTGTTTTTGAGGATAGTTTTGCTGAATTAGGCGGACGGTTATCTGGGGTCTTTATTCACGAAATTCCTGGGCTTGATGCAGAAACTGTGGATATTTCTATTGGCGGTTTTGGAGATGTGGCGCATAGAACTTCTGTTCACTTGCCTTACTCGGGGATTCATAAAATATTAGAATATAAATTTGGAGGAGAGAGAATAAAGAGGGCGAGGCTGGTTTAATTTTTGAATTATTGCAGGTTTAGGTAAAATAGTAAATCTGTCCGAGTAGCTCAAGGTCCTAACGGACTGAGCTCCTGACATGAGGCAAGTATGTCCGAGTAGCTCAAGGTCCTAACGGACTGAGCTCCTGACATGAGAGTAGCTCAAGGTCCTAACGGACTGAGCTCCTGACATGAGGCAAGTATGTCCGAGTAGCTCAGTGGAAGAGCGCTTGGCTGTTAAGTGCGATAATCGCCCATTCATCGATTTTTGAAATCACTGAAACCAAGAGGTCGGCGGTTCGATCCCGCTCTCGGACGCTCAAAAAACATTTAAACCCTGAAAGATTAGAAAAATGACTATGACAACAAAATTCATCTCAATTCAAGACGCTATGAAAAAAGCAAGACTTTCGCAAGCTCAGTCTGGCTCGTCCAAGCTTGGCCAAGCCAAAGGGGAAGTAGCTGTGCGGGGATGGGTTTACCGAGAGCGCGGTTCGAATGTTTTGAAGTTTATTGTTTTGAGAGACTCAACGAATATTATTCAATGCGTGCTTGACAAAAAGGATTTTGAGAAGCAATGGAGCGAGATTGATAAAGTGCAGGTTGAGGCAAGCGTTGAGATCGAAGGAGAGATTAAGGAAGAAAAGCGGGCGCCTTCTGGATACGAAATTCATGCGAAGAAATTTACTCTTGTTGGAGAAAGCAATGAGTTTCCGATAAACAAGGATTTGAACGAGGAGTTGCTTGGAGACAGAAGGCATTTGTGGTTGCGAAGTCGGAAGATGAGTTCTATTCTGAAAATAAGAAGCACGGTGACTGGAGCGCTGCATGAATATTTCAGGAGCAAAGGGTTTTATGAGTTTCAAAGTCCTGTGCTTGTTCCGGGAGGAGCGGAAGACGGACCGACGATGTTTGAGGTGAAGTATTTCAATAAGAAAATGTTTCTTACTCAGACTTGGCAGCTTTATGCGGAGGCGGCGATTTATGCTCTTGAGAAAATTTATTGCATTGCTCCTTCTTTCAGGGCGGAGCAGTCAAAGACTTCGAGGCATCTTACAGAATATTGGCATACAGAAATGGAAGTGGCTTGGGCGGACTTAGATGAGCTGATGAATTACGCTGAGGAGATGGTCAAGCATGTTTTGTCGAGGGTTTTGGAGAAGAACAAGCCGGAACTTGAGATACTTGAAAGAGACTGGAAGAAGCTTGAGCCATCGTTGAAGAAGAAGTTTCCGAGGGTTACTTACGACGAAGTTTTGAAAGAGCTGAAAAGCAAGCACAAGATGAGCGTGCCGTGGGGGAAGGATCTTAGGACGATTGAAGAAGAGAAATTTATGGATAGTTATGACACTCCCGTTTTCTGTACGATGTATCCGAAGGAAATTATGGCGTTTTACAAACCTAGGGACAAGAAAAATCCCAAGGTTGCGAGATGCTTTGATATGCTTGGGCCGGAATCGATGGGAGAGCTGATTGGTGGAAGTGAGAGAGACACAGACCTTGAGGAGCTGAAGAAGTCGCTGAAGGCGAAAGGCGAAAAGCTTGAAGATTATCAATATTATTTTGATGTTCATAGTTACGGAGCTGTACCGCATGGAGGTTTCGGGCTTGGAACAGAACGCTTAGTAAGATGGATTTGCGGGCTTGAAACAATTAAAGACGCGATCGCATTTCCAAGGACGATGACGAGATATTATCCTTAAAATAGCTTAAATTTTCAGGACGACGGTAATTAATAATAAGATGATATAATATTGGTTTGTAATTAAAAGGGTAGGGGATTGGGTAGGAAAAATAGAAATATTTTGAATTGTATTATTCTTTCTTAGTTGTCATCTGTTAAGAGTGGGAAAACTTCTGGGAATTTAGTATTGAAGGGTAGTGTAAAATGGCAGAAAGTTATTTATATCTCAAATGCGTTGAAAAATATAATCGCAGGTAGGTAAAAATATGAACAAAACAATTGCGGGAATCTGCTTGATATTTTCTTTAGTGATAGTTGTCGGGATTGTGAGCGCTGCTTTGGCACTTCCACCGCCACCACCGCCAAGTCCGACGCCGAGCTGGTGCTTCTATAAGGATGCGTGTTATGGTTCTGATGGTTCATCACCTAGTTGCCTGATATGGAATTCGTATGTGAAATATGCGCCGCCGAGTTTAGTTGCGCAGTGCGGACAAGTAGCGCAGGCTAATGATTGCGTTGTCTTGAATGTTGTACTTGGTGGAAGTTGTCCAGAAATAAGTTCAGACAAATGTAAGCATGAGGGCGATCGCGCATGTCAATATTGGTGTAATGCGCAGGGTAAAGTTGAAAGACCTGTGCCTTGTAGTTTTTCACATATGTGCAATCAAAGAAATGACGCTTGTCTTTCTGACCCGGAAATTTACCCTCCAGTAGATTAGAGAAATTTATTTTTTTATTTTGATTCTTTTATTGACGCCCCAGTATATTTTCTGTGCGTGGGAAAGGGGGAAGTAGGAAAGTATTTTTCATCTTGAAGCGTGCTATAAATTGCAGATTCCCAGATGATTTTTTCTAATTCTCCGCCAATTGGAGCAACAGTCTCCGGAATGTCTGGTGAAGCCCATCTTTCATGGAATGTTTCTCTTAGGTCCGTGTCTTTTTGCATCAATTCATAAGCTTCGTGGGTGTAAAAAACTCTCGTTGAATAATCCGGAACGGAAGCGCTTTGCATTAAACACTCGAATGATTGTTGAGTGAATGGCTGGTCTTTTGGAAAGGTTGTACCTCTTGGATTATAAACAACGACTATTGAAGGAGTAAGTTCTCCGCGCCCTAATTCCGGCAGGCAGAAAGATTCTGAGAGCATTGTGAAATTTCTTTCTCTTGAACTGACATCATAAATTACCCTGAAACGTTTTCTTACGGCAGATTCTGCATTTCCGTCTGCAAAGCCGCGCAGGTAAAGCGGGTCTTGCGTTATGTTTTGAGTTGGACGAGAGGTTGGCTGGGTTGTTGGGTATTGTATATGTGAGTGATTTTCTACAGGAAGAGAGTGAATTAAAAGGGCACTTGCTGCACCTACAATTGCTGCTGAACCAAGCAATACTGAACTTCTGCGTGATACCATAAAAATCCAGCTTTAGAGAAGTATTTAAGGATTTCGCTAACCGTCTGCTAAATAGGGATTTTGTCCAGATAAATAACGAGAGATGTCTAATAGAGTTAAGTCGCGTTGAGGATATTCAATTTGCTGTTGAGGTATTTGCCGAGGAGTTTTTGGTTGAGGAGCTGGCTGTTTTTTTTGAGGCTTACCAAAATAAAACCCGAATAAAAATGGGCCACGCATTATCTGCTGGTTTAATTCCCAGACGATTGCTTGATGCATATTCTCAATAAAGCATCTGGTTGGTCGGTCGTGTGGAATGCACATGGGAAAATTTGTTCTTAGAAATATTTAAGTTTAATGAGCTTTGAGTATACAGAATACAAAAGAGTTTTAAAAAAGCTTTTCTTGTTTTTGGGATGAAGATTTTGGCGATTGGCGATTTCCATGGAAAGTTTCCCGGGAAGTTTGAAAAGATAATAAAGAAAGAGAAAGTTGATATGGTTGTAAGCGTTGGAGACCACTCGGCGGTTGAAGAGTGGTACAAATATATTTTGGTATTTTTTAGGAATCTGAAGGCGACAGGTGAGAGAATGTCTGCGGAGGAATATTTTGGAAAGGCGAGATTCAAGAAACTGTTGAAGAAAGATTTTGAAGCGGGGAAAATGGTTTTTAGGAAGCTGAATGAGATTGGAAAAAAAATTCCGACGGTTTTTATTTATGGGAATGGTGACGATGATTGGTATAGGTATCCGTTTGACAGGCGAATAGGAGTTGACAAGAAAAGACTTAAATTTTTGAAGAAGCAGAAGAATCTGATTAGTATTAATTATAGAACTAAAGTTGTTAAGGGTTACAGATTTTTGGGATTTGGGGGATATATGGATACTGATGAAATGTTGAAGAGGCAGTCTTATGATTCGATGGAGGCAACTGTCGGGAGAAGAAAGAGAAGAGCGAGGAGCAAAAAGAAATTGGACTCAATGTTGAAGAATGTCGGGAAGAACGACAAAGCGATTTTTGTTTTTCATTACACGCCGCGAGGGGTTTTTGATGTAATTAAAGACAGGAAAAACGTTTTTCATGGAGAGAATATGGGAATAAGCATTTTTAGCGACGCGATAAAGAAAAAGAAACCGGTGTTTGCGTTGTGTGGGCATATGCATGAGTATCAAGGAATGAAGAAGCTGCACGGAGTGCCTGTGATAAACCCCGGAGATGCCGGGCATGGGAAGTGCGCGGTGATTGAGATTAAAGATAAAAAACTCTTGAGAGTTAGGTTTATTAAGTAATAATTTTTCTGAAAGTCATGGTGAAGAAAAAGGCAGCTAAAGAAGAAGATAGCAAGGGAATGTCGCTGGACGATGCTTTTGCCGACGATGATGATGTTGAATATGCAAAGTCAAAACCTGCGAAAAAATTGGAGAAGAAAGTTGAGAAAGTTGAGAGTTCAAACGAAGAAGTTACGATAAGCGTTAAAGGAAGCAAGCCGATAGGTAATCTCAAGAAAGGAGATAAGATTAAAGTTGACGGCTTGACCCTTGAGGTTGATGCGCAAGTTATTTTGATTGACCATGGCACGACAAAGGAAATGGCAGTCGAGTGTTTTGACCCGAAGACGGATAAGGATTACCAAGTGAGGTATTTTGATGATCAAGTAGATACTTCTGTTGAAGTTTATTCTTTGGAAGAAATTGTTTACAGCCGAATGAGAGTCAAGAAGATTGAGTGGTAATTAGTCTAAGACTTTTGCGTGTTCTAAGTTTTTAAAATGATTGTCAAGAGTAAAAACCTTGCATTTGCTTTCTAAGGCAGTTGTGTAAATAATTGAGTCAGCCATTGGTAGTTTATTTTTTACAGAAATGTCTGCTGCTTTCTCGCATAATTCTACAGAAGGACTCATAAGCAAGCTTTTGGATTTTATGAAATCTAAACTTTTCTTAATGTCTTGTTTAGCGTATTTGTTCAAGAGCATTTTCTTTTTTATCTCAAATAGGGAAAGTGTTGACAGGATGAGAGAAGATTCAGAATCTATTATGTCTTTGAAACCGCCGTTGATTATGTACTCAAGCCAAATTGAAGAGTCTATTAGTTTAGAATCTATCATCTTCGTCTCTTAGGTCTTTTAGTATTCTTTTTCTTGAGAGTTTGCCGTATTTTTTACCCAAAAATCCTGCGATTGATTTTTTTGTCCGCTCAATGGCTAGCTTATTTATTGTTTCTTCGTATGATTTTGCTTCCAGCTCCTGCTTTAATTTTTTTAAGAGCTGCAGTGTTCTTGTGTTAATCTGAATTGTTGTTTTTTCCATTAGGTTATATAGTTATATAGTATATAAATTTTCTGATTTGTTTCTATTCTTGAGGTCGCTATTATCTGTGATAACGTCGTTTACATTTGGTTTATTAATTAGTTTGTCTAAAATTCTCGATGGATAAAGTTGTGCATTTCGAGATTCCTTATAATGATGCAGGGAGGGCGACAAAATTTTACTCGGAGGTTTTTGATTGGGATATTGAAGCAGTTCCGGAAATGAATTATCATATGGTTCGGACAGTTGAAGTGGACAAGAAGAGAATGCCAAAGGTGAAGGGCGCGATAAATGGCGGGATGTTCAAGAGAGATGGGCTGCTGAAGGGGCCGCTTATTACAATAGATGTTAAAGATATCGAAGATACTATTGAGAAGATTGAAGAGAATGGCGGGAAGGTCGTTAGGGAGAAGATGAACATCGGAGATATGGGATATGTTGCTTATTTCTCAGACAGCGAGGGAAATATTGTTGGGCTTTGGGAAACTATGAAGAAGTCTTGAATGGATAAATAGCTTAAATTTTCAGAGACTGATATTGTTAATGATTTTGTTCGGTCAGGGAATGAGGTGGGGTGGGAAGAACAACCTTTGGTTCCATAGTTTCTTTATTGATATATGACTATTGTCAAGTGACTACAAACAGAAGGTTTAAATAGAATAAAAGTTCTTGAGATGTATGAAAGAAAAATCTTCAAGAATGTGGGGCTGGAAGAAAAAGGCGGCTGTAATTGTATTGGCTGGCTTAGCTGCTGCTGGCGCGGCTGCGGTAGTAAATGTTTTTAGGAACGAAGATGCTCGCTGGGCGCAGAGACAACGAGCGGGGATTGTTTCGGCGGTTTGCGCGCAAAATGCGGATGCGAATTATAGAGCAGTTCAAGAAAAGATTTATGATGGCTCGTTGCAAGATTCTTTATCTGAAGAAGTTATTGTTGGGTTGCAAGATAGCCTAAATATTTCTGATTTGCAGGCGCGCTCGCTAGCCCAATCGCAATCAGAATTTTATTCTTTCTTGAGACGGAATTATGCGAGCGGCGTTGACCGTAAAAGAATTGAAGATGATGCGTTGACGAGTCAGGGAAATGCGCTTGAACAACAGCTCGGAAACTCGTTAAAATCTTGTGGCGTATCATTTGATGAAGATGTTTTGGATAGAGCAATGCTTGGGTTTGCAGTGGGAGGTTATAAGGGGCGCTGGACTGGTCAGAAAAGAGTAGGCGACTTTCGTTTTGAAGCTCCAGCGTATAATTTTTATTCAGACTTGCTTAAAAATCCTAGAAGAAAATACTTGTATAATTTGACTTGGCCTCCCTTTAGACTTTCTTTTGAGTATGTAGCTCAAAAAGCAGACAAGAACAACGACAAACTCATCACAGTTAGAGAAGCTATTGATCAACTCAGAGAAGAACTTAAGGGGATAAAATAATCGAAGATGGAAGAAAATCAAAGGCCGGGAACGAACGCATTGGAACGGGAGGCGTCACTTATTCCTAATGCTGAGAAAAGCGAGACGCTCCGTTATGCGCCTGTTAGAAAAAATAGTTTAAAATTTAAATCTAATGTCTTAGCCTGTGTTCTTATCGCTGCTTCGCTTATTGCAGGAGCGTATGCTTCATGCAGGGCTTATGTTAATTATATGTCTGAATCCATAGAAGCGGCAGTAACTATTCCGATTTCTCAATAAGTTATGCTCTGCAGGTTGGAACTCCATTTGCCTGAATTCTGCAAGTTCCCTTAGGGCAGCATTTTGAATAATCTTTACCTTTGCATTTTTCTTCGTTATTATCGTCACAAGTATTTGCAAACATAACCATATCCTCCACCAATCTCTATCCTTTTACAAGGTGCTGCATTATTTGGGCAGCAGAGTTTTCCTCCTTGTAACGCCTCGAATTCTGTGCATTTGGTTTCTGACGCAGAATCGCAAGATGATTTTACGCAATAGGGTGTTTTTACTTTGGCTATAACTTCTCCAAATAGGCCTTTGATTTCCTGGTAATGCGTACCACATTTTTCTTCGACTTTGCAACAAATATTCCAGGTGGTTGTTGGCCCAGAAGTTTGAACTATCTCTCCAGGACATCTCTGTTTATCTGTTGGACAGTCAGATGCAGTACAGAATCCGCCGAGTGTTACTTTCAGGGCACTAATTACTTTCGTACAGGTTTGTGTGGACTTGACACAGCACATCTTTTCAACACAGCATTCTTCATCTGCCATGCAGCATGTTTTATAAGGATTAAATAGATTTCCTGTGTCGCCGCATTTTATTTTGCCATTACCATCGCAGCCATTGCATTCACATGTAGTTGATTTTGGTTTACAAGTTAATCCATTAAGGCATCTGCCTGCGTTGCACGTGTCTTCTGTATTTGCTCCAGATTCTCCACATATCGGCGGAATATTTGCAGGTGGCGGGGGCGGTGGAGCGACAACTTGCCCGGTTATGGGTGGGGAAGTTAGTGGTTCTGGTGGTGTATAGTTTGAATTTGGAGGTGCTTCCTGAGCTGCAATAACAGCCCCCATAATGTAGATAATATCATCGAGGTTTATATCTAAACCAGGGCCAGGGCATTGCAAATATGACTTGACGATATCTGGAGTGTCAGCTTTGTTGCAGCAATCTAAAATATTTTTCCGAAAGTCCACTGACAGGCGAGAATTATCGCAGACGCATATTTTAGCTTTAATAATTGACGGGGCATAATTGCTTTTACATGTATAATCGTCGGAAATAGTCGGTGCCAAAAATGAGGGTATAAAGTCAGCAGGTTTTGAAAAAGCGAGGAAAAATACCAGACTGAAATAAATTGACAGAGAAATAATAAGCAGGACACCTACCTCTTTTTTCATTTTATCTTAGATTACTTAACAATTATATAGTTTTCGGTTTAAGTTTGAAAACAATTAAGCTTATAACTTAGTTAGAATAGATTTCTGTATGGAAGTTAAGGGAATTAGAATCGAGTATCTTGGGCATTCGGGGTTTTTTGTAAACGGGGGCGGCAGGGATATAGCGATAGACCCGTACAACATTTCAAACAATGCGCCGAAAGCGGATTTAATATTGATAACGCACAGCCATTATGACCATTGTTCGATAAAAGACATACAGAAAATAAAGAAAGATGGGGCAATAGTTGTAATTCCCGCGGACGCGCAATCAAAGATAGCCAAAATAGACAATGTTGACATGCAGATAATTGAGCCGGGAGATGAACTGCAGTTTGGGAATATTAAAGTTGAAGCGGTGCCGGCGTACAATGTGGATAAGGAATTTCATTCTAAACGAGACGGCTGGATGGGTTTTGTGGTTAAGTTCAATGATGTAGTGGTTTACCATAGCGGTGACAGCGATAAAATTCCTGAAATGCAGAATCTTACGGGTTATGGGAAACACGGCATGGAGTTTGTTGCTTTGCTTCCGGTTTCAGGAAAGTATGTTATGAATGTAGAAGAGGCTGTAGATGCCGCTTCGCTGATTTCGCCTGACTTGGTGATTCCGATGCATTATGGGGCGGGAATTGCGGGAACGGTTGATGACGCTAAGAAGTTTGTTGAACTTTGCAGGGAAAAGGGATTAAGGGCGGAAATGCTGGAGAAGATTTACCTGCCATATCGCTCTAGCCAGAATGAACAAGATTATAGCTATTGACGCTATTTTGACAATATTAATTAATGCTTCTGTTGAATCGTTTTGTTTACTCATTTTCTCTTCAATAACTCTTTTTTTATTTCCCTTAGGTCTAGCCGTATATCTTCTAGTTCTTTGTATCTTATAAGTTTTTGCTCAGTCTCCTCCTGATTTAGGCTTATGCTCTTTATCTGGAGATAAACATTTGATAAAACAAATGCCAATATTAATATCAATGAGGCAACTGCGATGAACAGGATATTCAAAAGAGAGCCAGTTGCAGAGTATACATAATAATTAATGTCAAATTCTATTATTGCTATAATTATTCCCCATAGCTCCCAATTTGACTGAGCCATCTTATCAATTGAATGTTTTCAGTTAATAAAAATTTATATATCTTGGAGTTTAGGGATTGAGATGGAACAAATTAATTTTTTGGTTGGAAGCGAGAAGAGATTTTATGATTGGATTTCGGGGTTGAATGAAAAAGATAAAGTCGCTTTGCTTAGTCACGTTGATTCAGATGGGGTTGCAAGCGCGAAGATTGTTAATGAAGTTGTTGACGCAGATATATTGAAATTAGTTAATTATGAAGAACTTAATGATGAATTGATTTTGAGATTAAAGAGTCAGAAGATAAAAAGATTAATTCTTACAGACCTGGCGATGGACGATATGAAATTTGTCAAGAAGGCGGGAAAGGAGTTTGATGTGTTGTGGATAGATCATCATAAGATAATGGAAGACGTGAATTCTGATAAAATTGTTTATTTAAACCCGGGCGGAAATAATCTTTATTGCGCGGCGTATCTTTGTTATTATCTTTTTTCTAAGATTCAGAATTTAGAAGATCACGATTGGCTTGTCGCCTGCGCATGCTTGTCAGATTTTACTGTTTACAAAAATCGGAAATGGATGGAAGAAATTTTTGAGAAATACAACGACAAAACAAAGATAGAACCGATGAGTTTGGAAAATGGCCCTATTCAGAATCTTAAGAGGACGCTTGAGTTTGCGATTATTTATTTTAAGACGAAAAAGGAGCTGGATAAAATATTGAATCTTATTGGTAAAAATATTAATGGTATGAAAATTCTTGAGAGTTATGCGAGAGAAGTAGAAAATGAGATTAATTCTGTTGTTAAAAGATTCGAGAAAGAAAAAGAAGAAATTAATGGAAGATTGGTTTTTAAGTTCGAGCCGAAATTTGAGATTGGCTCACTTGCTTCTACCACTATCAGCAACATGAAATCTCCCGATAAGACTGTGATTTTGATAAGGCCGATTGATGAGAAGATGTGCGCGGTCTCAATGAGAAGACAGAATTCTGGGGAAGACATGGACAAACTGATGAAAAACGCTTTGCAGGGGTTAGAGAATTCGGGGGGCGGAGGGCATATTCCCGCCGCGGGAGGACATTTTTTGAGGAAAGATCTTGAAAAATTCAAAGAGAAACTTAAACGGTTGTGATTTTTCTTATTTCTTGCACAACAATCAAATATTTAAACAGGAGCAACGAGATTTTAACAATAAATTGAGGACGTATGTTCTCGAATAAACAATGTAAGGAGGTACTGAAAAAAGTGGTACTAGATTTTGCAAAAGAAGCCATTGCCAATGCGGGCAAGAACAGCATCAATTTTGATGAGTTGAGAGCTGGAAAAGCGAATATTAAAGTTTTTGGAGTTGGCGGTGCGGGTTGCAACTCTGTAACATGGTTGTTCAATAAAGGAATTTCTGGGGCAACTGTTTATGGTGTTAATACTGACGCGCTGCATCTTTCAATTACGAAAGCTGATGAGAAAGTCCTAATTGGCAAGGAACTAACTCGTGGTCTTGGTGCGGGCGGAAAGCCAAAAGTCGGAATGGAGGCTGCTAAGGAGTCTGTCTCTGAATTGAAAAGAGCGACTGGCGGCGCGGACATGGTTTTCATCGTTACCGGGCTTGGCGGAGGAACTGGAACTGGCGCTTCACCTATCATAGCTCAATTAGCTAAGGAGTCTGGAGCAGTTGTTATTGCGGTTGCTACGATGCCTTTTGACTGCGAGAAAGTCAGACAAGATAAGGCTGAATTTGGCTTACAAGAATTGACAGAGGTTGTTGATACAGCGATTCTAATCGATAATAATCGACTTGTAGATATTGCTGGTAATTTGCCTATGGAACAAGCATTTGCGGTTGCGAACGAATTGATAAGTACAATGATTAAAGGTATAGTTGAGACTATTACGCTTCCATCATTGATTAACTTAGACTATGCGGACGTTTCTGCAATTATGAAGAACGGCGATGTCGCTGTTATTGGTGTTGGCGAGGCTGACACACAAGACAGAGTTGGCGAGGCTGTTCGACAGGCATTGACACAACCATTATTGGATGTTGACTACAGAGGTGCGACAGGAGCGCTTGTCCATATAACATGCGGGCCAGACTTCAAACTTGAGGAATTCGCAGGAGTTGGTGAACTCGTAACAGAGAACATCAGCAACGATGCACAGGTTATTATCGGAGCAAGAATCAACAAAGACTTTGCTAACAAGGTCAGAGTTATTACGATTATGACTGGTGTAAAGTCCCCATATATTTTGGGAAGAGAAGCCTTCAGGAAAGAAGAGAAGGGCGGCATGAAGCCAGAAATGTCTGATCTTGGAATAGAAGTTTTCAGATAAACTCAGTTATTTATTTTTTATTTTTCTTCTTCTTTTTTTATTTTTACCTTCATGAAGTTTTTTACAATAGAGAAAGAGTAAACTGATTATTGTAACCAATATAGATTAAAATTCTGCTTTGTAATACATCTCTTCCAATTAAACAGCAAATATCTTGCCCATCTAATGATGCTCCAATAAATGGCCCTTCATAAATGAGTCCGTGCGAAGGAATAAGCATCCTCATGAAATATTGATAGCGTTCGTGATCTTTTGAAGAAGGAGTATTAAATTAGGCGCGGGAAATCTACACCTTTCAAGGTGGGGATGAGAGCGCCCCAAACTATTTTTAGTAAAAAGATTATAAAAAAGTGAACAAGATTGTTGTT
>JAGVWX010000011.1 GCA_018304105.1 Candidatus Pacearchaeota archaeon
TAATTTCTGCATTGCGTGTCTAAGTAATCGCAGTCAGTTGTTCCGCATGCCGCCGCGCTAGACCATTCCAAGCATGAATCAGCGTCGTAATTTCCGCATGTCTGATAATCCAATGTCCCGGAACATTGTTTTGCTCCAGAAGTAGAACATTCGTTAGTGCATGAAGAAGTGCATCCAGTTGTTACAAAGCTTAGACAGTTGCCAGCGCATACCAATGTTCCTCCACCAAATCCCTGGTTCTGGCAAGTTTGTCCATTCAAGTTATTTCCATCGCAAACTTCTGTTCCTTCAACAATTCCATTTCCGCATACTGTTCCTGATTGATATTCAAACGCCCCGATATCTGGTGTTCCCGTCCTTAAATTACCATAAAAGTCTTCAAATAATCCAGGCAGTGGAGTTCCCGCATCAATTGTCATACTCGTACTTTTTGGATATAATCTTACTTTTGTATCGATAGTATCTGCCCACTTGTATATCGTCACCATCGGTCTTGGCCTTTTAGACAAACCTGGAGAAATATCAATATAGGCGCCATCTGCATCCGTACCCTTAGAAGTTATTGTTTGTACTTCATCAGGAAGAATGTCCAATGTTATAATATTTCCGACTGAGAAATTGCCTGGATATGGAATGTAAAGTCTTGTAGTCGTGCTTGGGAAATAAGTCATGTTTACTACCAAGTTTTCAGACCCGTCAACCAAAACTGGTGGGTAATAACCAGAATCCTTCGGGTTTTGACCTAATTTAACAACCATGACTTCAGGAGAAAATCTAAACGGTTCAAAACTTCCACATAAACTGTAATCAGTATCACGAGAATTATTTTGATTGCAGTCCAGACTTGATGGTCCATTTTGCGCAGAAATGATTTTGAGATTTGAAACTAAAGACCCATCATCTTCAGTTACTATGCCGTTTGTAACAAAATCAGCATTTAATGAAGAGACTGTCAAATGTTTTCCCGCAGACCCTGATATTGAAGCTGCAACATTAAAACTCTTTGATTTTATTAGCAACACTGCCGAATAAACAGGAACCCCATACAATCCAGAGACATCCATAACTCTGCTATTATGTCCGAATCCAAAATTCTGCCATTCGGTAAGGTTGAATAGCGTATTATTGTATCTATACATTTTCAGACTAGCTGGCGCTTCCTTGAAGAAGAATAAATTATTGCTTTCATTGAATAAAGATATCCTGGACTTGAGGGCTGAATCGATTATGTGGTTTCCTATATTAATATTGTCGTATGATTGAGAAATCATAAGATTATTCTGGACGCGAATATTGTCCCTTGGCTGGTCATCCATAGTTACAAAATACCTAAGTCCATAAGAATAAACCGTGTTTCCATAAACAGATACATTATTAGCAGGAGTCATTACATAATCGCTGCTATTATAAATTGTTGTGATTTTAACAAAATGATTTGGATTAATGCCAAAGTTATTCCTAATGACTTCATTATTAGCTGGCATTTCAGCAAATAATTTAGATCCTGGTCGGTTCATGGAAATGAAATAGTTTTTTTCAACTATTATATTTGAATCCGTTTTCTCTGGGTCATTATCTGCATCAAACGGACCCTGACCAGTACCTATGACTTGTCCGCCCTCGCCATAAAAAGTATTATTTGTCACAAGGTTCCATTTATTATAAAAACGCAAATTTGGATTTGTGTGTGGATAGCCAAGAAAACTATTTGCAAGCAATACTTTATCCTTATACTTTCTTATATTCGCACGCTGGGTGTTGTCAATTCTTGAATTCAAAATAGCAGCAGGACCATCGCCCCCCATAAACATACCAAAAGATTCTGTATACGAGCATATTTGAGTCACATCATCTCCACTAAGGTCGTGAATAGTGCTGTCAACAATAAACGCTTCTGAGCTTACCTGTATGCCTGCATGCACGCAATTTGTCGGACCTATTTCACTGCGCAAAACAACTGCGGTGGAATAGCCTGTAAAGAGATAACCACTTGGCATCTGATAGAACTGGCCTGAGAGATGCAAGTCGCTCATAGTCAATCTATCTATCGAGAAAGTTGCATTTGCAAATAATGGCTTTTCAAGGCTGCTGTCCCCATATGCTCCAAGGTTGACTTCTGAGAATGTTATCTGATTAAAATTCGGATTCGAATTGTTTCCATTTGGATTTATAAAGTATTTGTCACCTCTATGGAAAAGGATTCGCATGCCTGACGCCTTTTGCGCATAAGCGCTTGCAAAATCTGTATAGTGGTCCCCCACATTTCCCGATGGACAACCAATAAAATCTCCCGCTAAAGAAACACAAATCGTCCTTCCCATGAAAGGCAAAACATTTACCGTTACTTTATCCTCTTCCACAAAAATATTGTTCTTGTACATTTTCAAACTTACATTATAATTTCCAGGAGTTTCATAAACATGCGCAGCCATATACCCCCTAAAGTTTCTCCCTCCAGACGAAACATCACTTTCCGTCCCCGCGCCAAAGTCCCAATCAAACCTGTGCTCTTCAATATCTTTCCAAGATAGTCTTCCAATCCCATCGAAAAACACCCCGCAAGGGGCTGTGCATGTCGTCCTTGAAGGATTTATCAAAGTTGTCTTGCATGCCCGTGTCCCAGAACAATCACTATCGACGCAATCAATAGCGCCATCTTCATCATCGTCAATATTATTCCAGCAATCTTCATTTTCAAAAGCAAAATTTACAGAACTTAAATTTACATTGCCATTAAATATCGCACGATAAGTAAAGTTATTCGCTGGCAATTGCGAACAGGTTGTTTTTCTTAAAAGATTACCGCTTGCAATATCACACCAATTGGTCCCATCGCTAGTAATCTCAAGTTTTATCGAAGAATCGCTCCAAGTCGCAGTAACTGCATTATATTCCCTGTCTAAATATATTTGTTTTGACGTGAAATTTCCTAGTGTAACATAATAATCAACTGCTGAACTATTTAATGTGAGAACTTCACTTGCACTTAATTTTCTATTCCACACAGCAACTTCATCGACTGAACCGTTGAAATACTGCGAATTGTACGCCTCGAGCCTTCCCACTGATAAGTTATATCCGCTATTTATGTCCCCTAACAAATTTGCAGATGAGTTAGATGCGACTAAGGAACCATCGACATACATCTGAGCAGAATCTAACCGGTTCACAGTTAAAATAACATTGTGCCATCGTCCATTATTATAAGCATTTGAAGATTTTAGTCCAATTTTATGCCCGTTTTTGCCATCAATGTCACACTGAATTTTTCCATTCCCTGCTGAAAAAAGCCAGCAATCGTATCCTGGAAAATTTGTGCCTATTGTATCAGCAGTACCCACAATCCTTCCCCCAACCCCAGTATAATTAACCCAAAAGCTCAAAGTGAAATCGCTTGTAGCGAACTGCAAATCACTTCCAGAAATTTGAACCCAATCATCTACTCCGTCAAATTTATAGGCCGTACCAAATTTTCCTAAAATTCCTTGCCGTGTTCCACCATAAACAATTCCTGTGTGCCCATTGCTAACCGTATTCATTAAGTTTCCATTCATTTCATCGAAATGCCACAACCCAACAAGCCCATTAACCAACGTCCCAGCATCAGATACAATTTGTGGCACAACATTCCCATTTGAAATAGAAACATTATTTTTCTCAATGATGCAATCCTCGTCAGTAAAAGAATCAGAATAAACTCCTCCGCTCACTTTCGCCTGGCATGCTACATCTGGCTCAGACAAATAAACTTCCTCTCCGCCATGTTCATCATTAAAAAGCCTCTGAAAAAAATTCCCTATGTCTTCTGCAATGCTATTTCCCATAACTAAACTTTGATATTGTGGAGAACCATGCGGCTCAAAAACTGAAAATCCTGTAATCTGCCCACCAGTTAACAACAACACGCCGAGAAGATAAATACTAAGTAAAAAAGTTAAGACAAATTTAATACCTCTTTGCATGAATACCCAAGCACGAAGACATTTTTAATCATTTCTATTTAGAAAAGAGAGTAACAAAACTGAATTTATGACTGTTAACAACTGTAAACAAAGTCAAATAAACAAGTTAATAGAGAACTCACAGCCCATCAGTCTAGCAGAATTAATATAATATTTTATCGAACGGTTACGCGAGAGCAATTCATAAATAATCTGCGAGCGTGGCTGCAAGTAAAACAACCCACAAAACAGATTTTCAACAAAGCTCAACCGCATACTGCCAGTGAATTCTTACTTTGTCTCCGATTTTCAGCTCGTCAAAATAATCTTTCTTTACTTTTCTTTTCTTCTCGCTTCCATCTCTTGAAACATAAGAAACAACGACTTCTCCGTCAGCCTCGCTCATAACCGTACCTTCGTAAACGCAGCACATCTCTTTGAAACTCTCCGGATAATCGCTCTTTTCCAGAACATCATTATGCCTCTCGACAAAATATTCTTTTATCACTTCAATATTCCACTTGTCTTTTCCAAGTTCATCAGCAATTCTCTCAATTCTATTGAACGCCCTAAAGAAAACCCTTTCCAAATATTCCCTGTCCATTGTTTTATTGTTAACCGCGGCATCTTCCATAGCCTTAAACTCTTCCTTGCTCACATCCCCCCTAACATCGCACAAAATATGCGCGCATGGATACGCATATTTCATAAAATAAACTTCTGGCTCCATTAAACTTCTCCTCGCTCTTGAACATCTTTAAGAACTTCAAGCCAGCCCTGCATCTGCTCTTCAGGCACTTTCTCGACGACAATCTTCGCCTGCACAAGCACGCAATCCCCGATTTTATACTCTTCACCGTCGTCAACAATTTTCACCTCTCTCGTCTCTGAACCATAATCCAGCGTAGCAACATCGCCTTCAATTTTAATTATTCTTCCCGGAATTGTCAAGCACATCTTTATTAAAAAGAGCCGAACCTTTTATTTTTATCTATTCACGAAGTTACAGAAGAGCCTTTGTTTTCTTTCTTACTTTTACCAGACCTTAGCTTTAACATAAATAATACCACAATTCCAATCACACCAATAATAAAAATCACTTCAGCAAATATAAGGTCATATCTTACCAAGCCAGAAGAGCCATTATTTGTATCACAAGACGCTTGAGTTTCAGGTTTATCTTCTTCAGTTTCGCAAACCTTTAAGTCTTCACAAGCTCTTGTCATTGTTCCATTCACACACTCGCTCCAGGTTCCGCATTGCCACAATTCCTGACATCTGCCCAAACCGCCAAGACCGTCTCCTCCGACAGGCAAATCAACTGGAGGAACTATTTTCCTGCCGCCCCCGCCACCGCCTCCACCACCACCATCCGGTGGCGTAACAGAACAAACAGCACATGGCCCCCCGCAATCTACTCCGGTTTCGCCGCCATTCTGAACTCCGTCAATGCAATTGCTATCTTTTATTATTAGTATGACAGTACTATTTGTATTAGTCTTAGTAAAGAAAATATCGGCACCAGAAATATTAACTGTCTGATTATATCTCAAATCCGTTACCGTATAATTGCCATAGTCAACAGTCAGATTAAACGAAACTGGCAAGCTTTCATTCAAAGGAATCAGCGCAAGAAGATAATTGTTATTCAATTTATATCCTGAGACAACTGCATTCACAACATCTTGTATGTTAGAATCAGCAAACTCGCCGTCCATTATAATATCTTCATACGGCGCTATCAATCCAATTGCCTCTGACATCTTTAGTATCTCGTCAAAATCATCCACATCTGTCCTCGAATAGAAAGCAAATCCAGTTGCTCCGCAAAGTAACGTCTCTGTAACTGCATTGAACATTACTTCTGGTTCAACTTGGCCATATGTTCCCGATGAAAGCCATGGGAGCATCTCCTGCTTTGGCTCACCAGGATTCAGCCTTGCATCAAGAAAGTCTCTGTTCTCCTTTAGCATATCGCAGTAAGGTTTCTTGTATCTTGTCTCGGTAAAAACATCAGGACCAATTATGATGCTGTGATTCTCCAAGATATCGAAAGGAAAGGCAAAATACCCTGCATTTCCTGTTGCTTGGGA
The DNA here is from genome assembly GCA_018304105.1 of Candidatus Pacearchaeota archaeon. GTDB lineage: Archaea > Nanobdellota > Nanobdellia > Pacearchaeales > GW2011-AR1 > UBA73. Next base: position 6,035 of record JAGVWX010000011.1, read on the forward strand.
GCTATAGATGCTTATCTTAGTCGTAGAGCTTCCATCATGAATAGCATCCACTGTTTCTCCCAGGAAATCGTCAGCAATCCTATGTGCATATTCATAATCGGTCTCATATCTTTGGGATGCAGGCAGATAGAGTCTGGCTGAATTGCTTGAGTATTTGATTTGCTTTACAAGCGTCTTGCTTTCAGAATAAGGTAATTCGAAAGAGGGATAGCCAATTTCTGTATCTATGAAAATATAGTCTGGCTTGTATCTTGCCATCAAACGCCTTAATAATTCAAGATTATACTGGAAGAAATATCCCCTGTAAGCCATATCTATAACTTCCGTCTTTGAATAGAACGCTATTGCCTTCGACCATAAATTATATTCATTTGTTGTATCAAGAACATAACCCGACGGCATATAAATGGAATCGAACGCAAACCCTGGCTTTCCATAATCGTTTAGGTAATCATTTGATGCAAGTATATCAATAATCGAAAAGTTCAATAGCCTTGTATTAGAGGCATTCAATTTGTATTCTCCGCTGTCAAAATAATATCCATTCAAGACAACCGATTTATTATCTAAAGGAAGGCTATCAACAAATGATGCACTTATATTGGGAGGAGGCCACGTAAATGCCTTTAGAGCATTACCGAATGTCATGCGGGACTGGCTATACGAGTCATAGAGTGTACCGTGGAATGTGGAATGCTCGACGCCATATTTCATATCGGCCCAAATTGGTCCCGTCCTGTTCGCAGGTTCTGGGAAATATTTTGTATTTGATACGTCTGGATTCTGATAATGGAGTCCAACTCCGGGGACTGTGTTGAAGCCCAGGCCTCTGTATATAGAAAGATAATCAGCGTAGTCCTTTCCAAATTCTCCGAAATTGCTCCATGTGAAGCTTGTGACAAGCCTTTTTGGAAGCGCAACATTCGGCCTTGGCTTTATTGTCAAATTAATAGTCTGGTAATTATTCCAATTGCTTGAGCAGGACAATTTCATTTCTCTTATGCCAGACTGCAATGAGGTGTTAAAAATCAATTTGAAATAATTATATTGCCCGGCAAGTTTACTATAATTGAATCTTTGATACCCTGGCTGAGCACCTGAAATCTTTGCAACAGAATAAGTTGTATAGGTCGTATTGATTGCCTGAATATCAATCGGAAGCTCTAGCTGATAATTTGTATCTGCTGTTGAATTGCAGAAAGGCAGGATTACATAACTGCCGTCTGTAATTGTAATCGATGTCTTATCAAGTGGAAATCTTGGGAAAAATGGGGTGTTTGCAGGAGGCGAGACATTAAGAAGAACGGGAGATATTGAGCCCAGCCCCTTATTCTTTGTATACATAGAAAAGAAGCCATTTCCTACATCAGATAATCGCACTGTAATATTTGAAGAGCTCCTGAAATTCAATCGCATTGAGTTCCCGCCATCCTCAGAATGACTGCTCCAGCATTCACCACTGCTTATTCCCGGAATGCCACCATATGTGCAGAAAAGATAAACCTCCGCCTGACTTAACAGGCTATTCCTAAGATTTACATCTGCGGGTGCCGTTGGTATTGCTGTCACCATGACTGAACCAGGCAAAGATTGGATTGGGTTTGCCTGCAATGAAAAATCCAACTGCCTATAGGTGAAATTGAAAACCGCAGGAATGACATCACTATAATTACTAACTCTTAGTTCGATATTGAATATTCCATTCACTGATATCTCATGCACTGCGCTGACTCTGTAATATATTGTCTCAACTCCCCCATCAACAGTCGGACAAAGAAGGCTTACAATAATCTGTTTATCCCTGCTATAATAAGGAGAACAATAGAAACTATTTGGTTTGGGATTTCCGTTCTGGTCTGTCATCTCTAGCTTGTACTTCGTTGCATCTGGAATATCCGATGAAATATTTACCAAAAGGACAGCGTTATTTGAATTGACTGCAAAGTCTCCTATTGCAAGAGCAGGAAGTTCTGGCTTGCTTGCAGACACAAGAGGATCCGTTTGCGGAGTGTAATAAAATAGCTCGCCATAATCTGAATAGCCATCGCCATCCGTGTCCCAATTGGTCTCGTTAGTATAGTAAATGAAATATTCATCATAGTCTGACAAACCATCATTGTCAGAGTCAATATCTCTGCCACTCTCATCTGGAGGTTCAAAATTCAAGTTCGGAACGCTCAGTTTGCTGACTTGCCCATAGAAGATTAAAGATAAAACAAGCACGGAAGCTATTCCAAGCAAAAGAACTAACCGACCCCTTCTAAGTTTCATTGCTTCCCAAAGATAACTGAGTTTTTATTGTTTATGATGATACCAATCAGCATGATTTAGTTTTTTAATAACTTCACTCTACTTCAACAATCTTAATTTCCCCGCCCTCTAAAACCTCCACGTTTTTCCCGCTTAACCCGCAAGAGGGACAATTCCAGACGCAATACCCATGTCCTCTGTCAACAATGTTTGCCCTCCCCACAAAACCGCATTTGCATCTGACTCGGCTCTGCTTAAAATCAACTTTAAATTCTATTTTCTCTTCTCCCAAATCTTCGATATTTCCAGCAGTCTGCAGCACAACATTCCCAAACGAATTGAAATCATCCGAAAGAGTCATTTCCGTCAGCCTCTTCAATCCTTCTTCAAGTTCCTCCGAGGTTATCTCGCAAAGCTCTCCAACTTCAACTCTGAAAAAATGCTTAGCTCCCGCACCCCTTGCCTCCCGCAAAACCCTATCCGCAATATTAATTTCGTGCATCTTCTCCCCTAAATTTATTAAAAAAACCTAATTGAAATTTTAATAGATAAATAGAAAAATATTTTTGCATTAGGCGATATTTTGGGCTGGCGGCATAGGCGGAATATCGCATCGGGTGGGCGAGCATGTTACGCGAGAGTAATTTATAGATAAATTGCGAGCGTGGCTGCGAATTGGGTGGGTGAATTAAAAACATGCAAAAATATTTGTTACAAACTTCACACGACTGTGAGTTGGGTGAGTGCAAACAGCCCACAGAAAAGACCTTCAACATAATCCAACATAACACAACATATTTAAATAAATTTCTCTACAAAATACCATGAGTGAGGTGATTCCGGTTCAAATTCTAGGTTTCCTGTCTAAATTTATTTGGATTTTGGTAACCATTGTCGTCGCAACCTATATTTATCTGTCAATCGTGACAATGCTCCTTGCGAAAAAAACAGGCACGAGATATTCTTGGCTCGCTTGGATTCCTATAGCAAATTCCTATCTCTATTCTCAAATGGCCGGCATGCACTGGTGGCCCGTATTCCTGTTAGTTGGGCTTTTCATCCCTTATCTTTGGATTCCCTCTCTTCTTGCTTTCGTAGTTTTCAACTTCATCTGGTTCTGGAAAATCCTTGACAAATTAAACAAACCTGGATGGTGGGTCTTGCTTTCGATAATTCCAATAGCTGGCTGGCTAATCTTCCTAATCCTACTCGGCGTCACCGCTTGGTCTGATGACGGCAAAGCAAGCCCCGTAAAATACTTCGCACCCGCAACTACTCAAACAAGAATCGCCCCTCGCAGCAGGCCACTGTGCCAAATCCCTTAGTGTTTCCACCATCTTGCCAGACATTATCATCACAAGACGGTAAGTTAGGGGTTGGTAATATAATTAAACGTTTATTAATTTAATATGCAAATTTAAGCTATTTACCCCGCTTATCAAAATAAAATCTCTTCCGCAACAATCTGCCTTTCTCCTTCATAATCTGAAACTTTCCCTATAATTTTCACGTCCTTTCCCTTAAAGCTCCCATCACATTCACACAAAACAACAACTCCATTATCGAATTCAAGAATCCGCGTGCCCTCATAAATAATTCTCTCTTTAACAACTTCCCCAGAAACACTGATTCTCGTGTTCAATTCCAATAATTCAATCTCTTCTATATCATCAATTTCCTCAGGAGACAAATTAACAAGCACAAACATTAGAAACATTCCAACGACAAAAACAGCAAACGCCAATCTTCGCATACCCCAAAAAAGAACAAAACCTTTATATCTTCTTCGAATTTCCACTTTGCATGAACAATGAAGAAAAATTTCAACTTATAACTCGGAATTTACAGGAAATAATTTCAGAATCTGAATTGAAAGAACTATTAAACAAAAAGCAAAACCCTTCAGTTTACTGGGGAACAATGCCTACCGGCAGTCCGCATATTTCATATTATTTTCCCCTGCTAAAACTAGGAGACTTTCTTAAGGCGGGATTAAAAGTTAAAGTCCTCATAGCGGATTTGCACGCAGCCTTAGACGGCGTTCCATGGGAAGTGCTTGAAAAAAGAGAAAGATATTATACAGAATTAATAAAGGAAATGCTTAAGTCAATTGATGTTCCCTTGGCAAAACTTGAATTTGTAAAGGGCTCAACCTTCCAGCTAAAGCCAAAATACTTTGAAGATGTTTTAAAGATGAGTATGATTGTTTCAACAAGAGACACAACAAAAGCTGCTTCAGAAGTCGTCAAAATGACTGAAAATCCAAAGTTAGGAAATCTTATCTATCCAATAATGCAAGCCCTGGACGAAGTTTATCTTGAGACAGACATTCAGTTCGGTGGATTAGATCAAAGAAAAATATTTGTTTTCGCTCGGGAGTTCCTTCCAAAAATTGGCCATGCCCCAAGAGTCGAACTGATGAATCCAATGATTGCAGGTTTAGTTGGCGAAAAAATGTCATCAAGCGTAGAAGGTTCCAAAATAGACATGCTGGACGATGAAAAAACGATAGATAAAAAAATCAACAAAGCCAATTGCATTGAAGGCGATCCTAACAATGGTCTAATGGGTTTCCTCAAACTTGTAATCTTTGTATTGAAAGAAGACAAAAAACAGAAGCTCACAATTTCCAGGCCTGGAAAATTCGGCGGAAACATTTCTTACAGTTCATACGAACAGCTTGAAAAAAATTTCATAGAAAAAAAGCTCCACCCCATGGACCTAAAAGCCGCTCTGGCAAAGGAATTAAATTTACTGCTAAAGCCAATTAGAGAAAACGAGAAATTAAAGAAGTTCCACAAAGACGCATACCTCAACTAAAGCCTATCTCTACTTAAATAGAATATTAATTTTCCCATAATAGTCGGCGCCCTTACTTACTTCATCATGGCACAATTTATTTAGATTAAATATTCGCAACAATTAAATAGCAGGACATTTTTGCCACTTCGCAAATGGCATCAAAAATATTCTTCAGCGTCCTGGTAATTGCACTAATCGTAGTAGCAGCCTTTTTCTTTTTCAGAAGTTCAATTGAAAATTTAGCTGGAAATGCCATCTTGGGCACAAAAGAAAAGGTGGTCGCTTATGTGGACGACATGCCCGTCACTCAAAGAGAAATTGAAAGTGCTAAAGAATACATTGAAGCCCAGACAGGAAAAGCGGTAAATCAAACAGAAGCCCTCAAAAGAGTGGTCAGCGAAAAACTGATTTTAGAAGACGCACAAAAGCACGGCTTCACCCAAACCATCGAGGATACAAAAAAAGAAATCTCTAAAATACTTGCAACCCAAAACCAAACCCTGAGTGATTTCCAAAATAAAGTTGAATTCCAGGGGAGCGATTATGAAGAAGAACTGGAAAGCTATCGCCAGCAATTTCTGATTAATAAGTATCTAAACCAAGAAATCGCAAAACCAAATGTAACAGACGCACAAGTCTTTGCATTTTACAACGAAAACAAAAACAAGTTTTCCACCGACGGAACAATCATTCCGTATGAACAAATATCGCAGCAGCTTAAGCTGACAATAGCAAAGAAAGAAAGCCAGGATGAAATAACTGCCTACTTAGCTAAGCTTCACGAAAACGCAACCATCGTTTACCTAAACAAATAATAACCCTTATTTCCTTTAACAAATATGATTGATATAACCCCCAAACCAAAAAAGAAAAAATGCTTCGACTGCGGAAAAGAATTCATGACAAATCCCCGCGCCAGATTTCAAAGAAAATATTGCGAATCTTGCAGCAAAAAAAGAAAAAAGGACTGGGACAATCAATGGAAAGTCAAGTTCGAAGATTTAGAAGACGAATAAAACTCAACAAAATCTTAAAAACACATCATCCGCGTTAACTCAATTTTCTTCTTTTAAAAACTTTAAGATACAACAAAACCGCAACAACTCCAAATACAACAACCGAAATTACTAAAATAAAAATTGTGGAATACGAGACAGGATTTTCTAAAATTCCCCCAAAGTCAGTTCCGCAAGACGCTTGAGTTTCAGGTTTCTCTTTCTCACTCCCGCACAAATTAATATCTTCACAAGCTCTTGTCATCGTTCCATTCACACACTCGCTCCAAGTTCCGCATTGCCACAATTCCTGGCAACTTCCAGTTCCAGTAAGATTAGTTTGACTCCTTGACTGATTCTTTCCCGGAAGAACGCCGCCACCGCTTCCCCCTCCTCCGCCCCCGCCAGGACTACTATCATCCCCAGGCGGAGTAACCGAGCAAGCAGTACAAGAACCACCGCAATCAATCCCCGTCTCCAAGCCATTCTGTTCTCCATCAGTGCAATTCGGGCAACCTATATCGATAATCCCGTCGCAATTATCATCTATAGAATTGCCGCAAATTTCAAATTTTCCAGGATTTACGTTTGTGTTATTATCATTACAATCTCCAGCATTATTCACATAACCTTGGGGCGCGATGTTGCAAGCAAGAATTGCGTCGGTTGCGTTTCCATAATTGTCGTTGTCGCTGTCATAATAAAATGTCGTTTTCTCATCGATAGTTCCGTCACAATCATTATCGAGTCCATCAGAACATATCGTTTCAGTTATTTCATAATTCGGATTATTAGCAAGATAGACTGCTGCAGAACAACCAAACCAATGTCCAGCAGAGCATGTTTCATTAGTGCCGGCACAAACACCTTGTTGTAATAGGCAACTCCTATTTTCATCATCTTCACAAACCGAACCCTGGTACTCGAACGGCCCAATATCGGGAGCTCCTAATCTAAGATTTCCATCATAGTCATACATCCCACCAAGAACAGAAACACCCCCATCTATTCCGCGACTTCCTTTAATAAAACTAAAATCTGGGACTACCGAAGAAGTTTGATTTCCAAAATTACATAACGGATAAAATGGTAAAGCAATTTCTGGTAAATCCGGCGACACTGTTATGTAAGATGCAGTTATTTGCCCATCCCCGTTCAAAACACTATCTTCTCCAATAGAAGTCACAGCAAATGCAGTTCTGTTCTGCCTATATTGAACAACATCGCCAACATGATAAATGCTTATATTGTTGACATAAATCTTATTCTTTGTACCTGCAGTATAATCCACAGAAACATTTACCTTCGGAATTCCACTAAAAACAACACGATTACTTATAATCAGATTATCAGAAGTTATATTATAAACATAAAGATTGCAGGAATTATAGTTTATATCTGCTTTTCCGTCAACATTACAATCAAGTACCCCGGGTCCCTGGTCACAGCCCAATATCTTAAAATTATAATAATTGAATATCTTAAGAGTTTCAAATCCTGCTCCACCTTTGTATGCCCGGGTATGGTATCTGATATTGAAGCCAAAATCATAAAGCTCTAATCCATCAATATTTTTTGTAAACGTTCTGGGATTTCCGCACGCAACAGGCACATTTGTAAATTGCGGCGCCGCCCAAATTGAATTAACATCTTTGCCCGTCGCAATCTGCCAGCCAGTTAAATTCCAATTCGACGTATATTGAAAGAGCGAATTTTGATTTGCAAGTGCGGGATAATAAATCAAGTTGTTGTCAAATCTGAATCCACTAAGCAAATTAATTGTGGAAGGGACAGAAAAAACATAAGAGCCAACTATATCTGAGTCAAACGGGGCTGCAACAAGATTATTGACTACGCTTATATTCCCAATATATGTTGTAGACTTTGGCAATATTTTTATAAATCTGACAAATTCTTTTGTATTTCCATAAACGAGATTATTGCTAAAGCTGATGTGATTATATTGCGCTGTCGCTGTATCTGCTGGGGAGGATATAGCACCAAAAACGTTCAATCCATAAGCAATATTATTTCGTGCAGTGATGTAGCTTCCTCCATAGATAGCGATTGCGTGCGGAGTCACTCCAGGTTTTCTCATGTCATACAAAAATATATTGTTGAAAATAAGAAAATTCCTGACTAAATGATAACGTTCGCCAGGTTCAATATTGACCACATTGTCACGTATGTCATTCCACGCGACAATCCCGTAATTAAATTCCTGAATAAATCTTAAGGCGAATCTGCTAGTAGATCCGGCATACGGTTGGTCATAAAGACTGTGTTCAATCAAGTTTTTCTCGCTATAAGACCTGAACATATTAGTCTCAAATGTAAGCGGATCCTCATCAGTCTTAAAATGATTTCCGAGCAATGCTATTCTTTCTGTTCCAGGTTTAGCGGTCCATACAGAATAAGCCTCTTCTATCCCTCTATTGATGCTTGTTCCTTCTTGTATTATTATATTCTTCACATATTCCAAGAAATAAACATTACCTCCAAGATGTTTTAAATCAACTCTTAAGAATAATGCATTATCTCCTGGATTTACCATACCTGAATGAGATATAGGGTCTTCTTGACTTTCAATTGAAAAATCAACAAATCTCACATCTTCTGTTAAAGGCCCTGGATAAAAGAATGCAGTTCCAAAAACACCAGATTGAATCAAGAACTTTGGTTTCTCTCCGGTCCCATAGGCACCAAACAGTATCGGCCCCTTGACATTGAACGAGGCTGAGCTTATTGCAGGATAAGTGTACCCTCTTTCAAACAACAATCTTGTATTCGTGTTCACAAGACTTAGAGCTTTTTCCCAACTTCTAAACGGTTTAGTGATTGTTCCGTCTCCTGTATCATCGTCTCCTCTTCCTGAGAAATAATATGTTGTCCAACCCCCTATAGGCTCAGCAAGTACATTAATATTCTCTGAATAAGAATAAATTGTGCCATTCGGCAGAGTTATTTTCAATGTTACATTATAATTTCCGGCATTTTCATAAACATGTGCTGCTAAAAATCCTTGGTCCTTATTCTTCGATGGAAAACTTCCATTAGAATACCTTGCTCCAGTTGTCCAAAAACCAGAGGTTGAATCACCAAATTCCCATTGATAGATATAATCATTCAGCTGTGGATTATTGCCTCCTAAGACAATGCTCACATTATCGCTTATATAAGGAATATCTGTAATCCTAATAGTCTCATTGATTGGTATCTTCGGATAAGGTCCACCTAAAGTGCTGACTCGTAATACACTACCGCCAGAACTTTTTAGCATATAATCATAATTATTATGTTTGATTATCGGGATAAATTCTCCCGGCGCAGAGTCTCCCGGAGCTTGCCATGCCATTTGCCCTATATTATCATAAAGACCCGCAGTATCCTCATTACCATAAGGAATCCAGATCAGTTTGCCGTTACCTATTGGATTTTGATAGGTCACAGTTTCTACAAATATTCCCGTAATAGTATATTCATTGCGTGTAAAGTTTCTGGGCAACATATTAATGTCAACTCCAACATGAATATATTCTCCCGGAGTGCTTCCATTCAAATAAAAATCCCCATTTTGCATTGGTACCACTGAAGGACCTGGAAAAGATTCACCTGGTGCTTGCCAAGATATGCCGCTCGTACCGTTCCAAGAAAGTTTTCCTGTTCCTAACTTCTGACCCCCACCAGAATCTATAACATAAACACCGACAAGATCGTCTGCTTTTTCAGCTCTCTCATAACCTCTTTCCTGATGAACACCTGAGAAATGCGCGTACAATGGGTCTACCCTATCAACAGCATCGAAAAACACCCCGCACGGCGCAACACATTCTTCTCGCGTAGCAGCAGTCATCAAATGATTCTTGCAGGCATTAAAATCCACACAATCGCTATCTGCGCAATCAATTGCGCCATCTTCGTCTTCATCAAATCCATTCCAGCAATTCTCCGAATCAAAATAATTTTCAAAAGCAAAATTCACTGAGCTTAAATTCACGTTGCCGCTAAAAGTCGCGCGATAAGTAAAGTTATTTGCAGGCAGTTGTGTACAAGTAGTTTTTCTTAATCGCACTCCGCTCGAAAGCTCGCACCAATTGTTCCCATCGCTTGTCAACTCAATCTTTATGGAAGGGTCATCCCAACTCGCAATCATGGAATTATATTCGTTATCCAAATATATCTGCTTTGAGGTGAGATTTCCTGGTGTTAAATAATAATTGATTGCAGACGCGTTCACAGTGGTTATTTCGCTTATACTCAAATTCCTATTCCACATTGCAACTTCGTCTATTGTTCCGTTGAAATCATGCAGATGGTCTTGATGCCTTTTTCCAACAACAAAGGGTACAACACCAGAGAAATCCAAAACAATTGGGTCACCATCTCCGGTAACACCAGTATCTTTACCGTCTAAGTACAAATGTATCTTCCCTTCTTGCTTATTTCTAATGAAAACATAATTATGCCATAATGTATCAGCATTGATTGAGTAAACTATCTTAGAAGACTTTGTACTATTGCCGACTTGAGGTTGCATTGATGTGCTATACAAACGAAGCGTTGTATATGAACTTCCAGAATAATTAGTATCAAAGAAATATCCATCGTCCGTTGTGCTAAATCTTTTGAACCATGCGCTTATTGTGAATGAATCATTAAATGTATTCGGAACATTCCCAGGCATAAAAACCCAGCCATACTTACTGAAATTATAAGCATTTCCAAACTTTCCTGCTTGTCCTTGAATAACTCCTTGTGGGATTCCATGATTTCCGCCTGCTGCATCAATCGCGCTTCCACTAATCTCATCAAAATGCCAAAGGCCTACAAGCCCATTAACCAACGTCCCAGCAGAAGAAACAATTTGAGGGACAACATTCCCATTTGAAATAGAAACATTATTTGTTTCAAAAACGCAATCTGCATCGTCAAAACTATCAGAATAAACTCCTCCGCTCACTTTTGCCTGGCACGTGGGATCAAAAATGTCAAATGAAGTAAAAATACTCCGGCCATTAATAGTTCCATGCAAAAAAAGCAACAATACCACTCCAATTGCAATAAAAGTAATTACTATTACCTGCCCCTTTTGAAAATACATAGATTAGGATAAACAAAGAGGTTTTTATTATTTATGTTTTAATTATTTCCAGTAAAAGCAGACAAAACTATTCTAATCTAAATTTTCTTACTGCCCGCCTTTTCTAGAAATTTTCTCCCCCTTCATCAAAACCTTCCACCCAATTCCAGAAAAAATCGCCGCCAAAATAACAAACATCCAATTGATTGTAAAGGTCAAGACCACACAAACTAACGCCAGCAAATTCAAAACAACAACTTTCCAATTCCTTTTCTTAGCCATTCTTCTTTCTCCTCTTCCAGTCCAAAATAAACAATATCCCAACAACAAACGCAGGCACAGCAAGCACCATGCCCCAAAACAGCATGTACCATTGATGCGGTGTGTTCGTCACTATCGTCTTCAACAACAAAACAATATAAGTTATTCCTCCCAAAATAAAAATCACTCCCGGAAAAATTCCCCTATTCCAAAAAACAATCAAAAAAATTGCCAAAACAATTGAAGGAATATTGTGCATGAACAATCCCAATATAACTCCCCAAAAACCATAACTGCCATCAAAAATATCCAAAGAAAAAAGAGCCAAAAACAAAATAAGCAATATGCTCGCTATCCTCGGTGTCCAGAACAACCATCCCTTGCCCTTACCGACCTTCTTCAATTTTTTATCACCCCTCATCAAAACAATAATAACAAAACAAATAAAAACCTTCGTATTTTTACAAACAAGACAGCAATTTACTGTCCTATTGCGCAAAACGAATTAGTATTTCTTATGCTTAGCGTAGCAATCTTTGCAATAAACCGGCTTGCCTTCTGTAGGTTTGAATGGAACTTCGCATTCTTTCTTACATTCGTCACAGGTCGCTTTATGCATTTCTCTTGGACCAAAGTCTCTACGTGGACCGCCGAAGCCTCTGCCGCCTCCGCCTCGTCCGCCGCCATCTCGTCCGCCAAATGAACCCATTATATTTTACCTCCTGAATCTTTAATTAATATACTAAAAATAGCTTTTCTCTCCGATGCAGGCAATTCCTGCGTTATACTGTTCCGTTTCATTATATGGCTGTGAAGGCTCCCTTCAACTAGTCGAAAAGGGGAAAAATTCAAGGTATATAAACTCTCCTATGGTGCGATACAGGATATTTCTCGTCACGTCAGTTTTTCTCCAACAAATCTGATTAGTTCTAACAATTTATTTCTCCCAAGTTTCAAGTTTATTCCTGCTTTTT
>JAGVWX010000008.1 GCA_018304105.1 Candidatus Pacearchaeota archaeon
TTTACAAAAAAGACATTTCAAGTTCACTTTCATTTACCTCCTTTTTGTTAGAAAACATACTAACTATATAAAAGTGACGTTTAGTATACTATGTCCTATGGTGCAATTCTGTCAAAAAGTTAAACTTTAAGTTAGTCTGTCGCAAAAAATCTGTTCACAAGATGACAAGGCAGGAGTTAGTGTGATATTTTAGGCGGGCGGGTGTAGCGTGGCAACGAGCGAATGGAATGAGTGAAGTTGCAAATAAATCAAGACTCGCTTGCGAGTCCTATTTTGGGTAGATAAATGGAACAATCACACGCTCTTTTCAACCAACTCTTGCAAACTTCCGAATCTTCTTATCTCTCCTCGTTTATCTCCTTCGGCTAAATGCTCGTACAGTTTTTGCGCGTCCTCTCCCTCAAAAACCTTCCTGTCTGGCGTATCCGAACCCACAATTTGAAAAAATGAAACTTCATAAACTGCAACTTTGACTCCGCTTTCCAAAGTAGGCCTGGAGCTTACATTAAACCTAAAACCACGCAACGCGGCATTGTAAGAACTTCCGTCTCCAACTTTTCCCCATCGTTCATAACCCAACCCCATCAATTCAGTAATAACTTTTGTTCTGTCAGCATTCTTGACAAGAGATCCTTCTCTTCCTTCTTCAGATTCTTCAGGCATGACTTCGGCAAGATTGAAAACTATTTAGTTTTAATTGCACAACCAAAGACATAAATCCTTTTATAGCTAAAATTACAGTTGTCTTAATGACTGCAAAAATTGTCGGTTATTATGCTTCTGGGAGTGAAGTAAAAGAAGAAAGAGATAGGTGCCATTTTCCCTTGAATTTTCAAGGCATAAGTCGAGCCTTAGAAGTTCTCGCAAAGAATCACAGAACAAAATCTTTTCAATATGACGGAAACTCTTGTTATCTAATTGATGGCGTTCTTGTTGGATTTCATGTTACAGGAGAACAGCAGCAATCTTCGTTAGTCTTTATATCGGAAAAGGAAAACGCAGGAAGACTAAATAGAATAATTGAGGAAGACCTGGGATTGCCCCGCCCAAATCAATTATTCTATCTGTCTTAGATAAGTTTTAATTCCTTGTGTTTATTACATTGTTATGAAAGAAATTTCCCTAACTCCTCGAGACTATCAGCAAAAGATTTTCGAAACGGCAAAGGACAACAACACTTTAGTTGTCCTTCCAACAGGTCTAGGCAAAACCCTCATCGCATTAATGCTTTCAGTTGAGCGGCAAAAAAAATTCCCTGGAAAAAAAGCGCTCATGCTCGCCCCCACAAGACCGTTGGTAGAACAGCATTTCAAAAGCTACCAGAAAAACCTTCCAGAATTATTCGCAGACCTCCAGTTGTTCACCGGAGAAATCCCCGCAAAACAGCGTCAAAAAACTTTCCAGACCGCAGACATAATTTTCTCAACTCCTCAATGCGTGGATGGAGAAACGATAATTTTTACAGAAGAAGGTCCGATAAAGATTTCAGAATTTTTCAAAAATTTTGAATTCAAGGAAGGAAAATACAAAAACGGAACTGGAAAATTTGCTGACATCAAAAGCAAAGTCTTAGGATATGATGGGAAAAAGATAAGTTTCGTAAATGCCTCAAAAGCATGGAAATCTTCTAAAAAAGGTTTAATAGAAATAAAAACAGAACTTGGAAATACTCTCCTATGCACGAAAGATCATCCTCTTTTAACAATAAATTCGGTCGGTGAAATAAATTGGAAAGAAGCTACTCGATTAAACGTGGGAGATTATGTCGCATCTATAAAAGAGATAAATCTCGAAGAAAAGAGTTTTGACATTCTAAAATTAATGTCCAACAGTGATTCATTAAAATTATCTGAAAAGCTCAAAATAAAACAAATGGTTGAACAATTAAAAAAGAATAAAATTAAGACCTCTAAGTATTCAAGATATCTTCATAACGCCATGCCCTTAAAACTTTTTCTTGAATTAGCGGAGAAAGCAGGTTTGAGTTACAAGTCGTTGTTAGTTACAGACAACTATGGAAAAAGCAGTCCTGTTAAAATTCCAGAACAATTGAGTTTCAAATTAGCATACATTCTTGGCGCGATGCTTGGTGACGGGCACTTGGGAGACCGGTTTCTCCACGGGGGCGAAGTTGTCTTCTCAGACTTAGATAGAGAATCTGTTAGTAATGAATTTCAAAACGCTGTAAAAGATGTATTTGGAGTCGAGATGAAAAAAGAAAAACGTAAAGGTCTCATTGCTTACAATTCAGCATTTACAACAGTATTATCGCTTTTCGGGATTCCTAAAGGAAGAAAAGCTAAAATCATCCAAATCCCAAGATTTTTATTTTTTGCAGACAAAGATTCGGTAAAGGGATTTATCAAAGGAATATTTGACACCGATGGAAGTGCCTCCGGTTACAACGTTTCTGTCTCCAGCATAAGTAAAAAGTTTATAGAAGAATTAAAATGGCTATTTTTAATGATAGGAATACATGGAAATATTGAAAAAAGAAAGAACAATGGAACGATTCAAGGAAGAAAAGTCAAGGGTTCTGAAATATTCGCGTTTAGATTCTCGGGAAGGCATAACCTTCTAAAATTTCTAGAAATTTCTCCAGATATAAACAAATGTAAAAAACTAATCGAAACACTTAAAGCTGCTAAAAGGCCTGAAACTCGCTCAAAAGAAATATTGCCTGTTCCGGATTTAATGAAAAAAATAAAAAAAGATAATATCAATAAAGCAGAATATTACAAATTCTCTTGCCTTTCTTTAGATAATCTAAGAAAATTATCTGTGAATTTGGATGGAAAAGACTCTCTAAAACTTAAAGAGCTCCTTGGCCTGCCAATAAGGTGGGTAAAGATAAAAGATAAGAAAACGAATCATAAAATAAAAGAGATGTACGATCTAACTATAGAAAAACACCATAACTTTATTGCAAACTGTTTAATCAGCCACAATTGCATCGCCAATGACCTAAAAGCCGGATTGTACACTCTCCAAGACGTTTCACTCTTGATAATCGATGAAGCCCATCGCTGCCTGAAAAATTACGATTACACAAAAGTCGTTGAATTCTACAAGCACCAAACTCCTCTCGAACTTCAAAGAATCCTAGGCCTTACCGCTTCTCCAGGAAGTGAAACAGAAAACGTAAAAGAAATCTGCAAGCACCTCGCCGTTGACGAAATAGAAATCCGCTCAAGAGATTCTCCAGATGTAAAACCTTACCTCCAGGAGTTAGAATTCGAAAAGGTAGTCGTCCCTTTTCCCCCGGAATTCCTTGAAATAAAACTCCTCCTTAAAAAAATTCATGATTCAAAAACCGACGAACTGCGTCGTAGAAACTTGCTTTTCGGCCCTGCAAACAAATTCGCTCTGCTTAAATTGCAAGGCAAACTCGGCGCAATATACACCAGTTCGAGAGACTTCAACGCAATGATTGGAATGTCTCTTACAGCAACCGCAATAAAGCTCTCCCATGCTCTCGAGTTGTTAGAAACACAAACCCTTTCTGGAGTAAACGAATATTTCAATAATTTAATCGAGCAGGCAAACCAGAAAAAATCAAAAGCCGTCCAAACCCTCGTCAAGTCTCCGGAATTCACTCTCGCCAGAACTTTCCTTCAGAATCTCATCACTAAAAAAGTCGAGCACCCGAAGATTGAAGAAACCGCAGTCATCGTTGAAAACCAATTCAAAGAGAAAGAAAATTCCAAGATAATTATTTTCACTCAGTTCCGTGAAACCGGAGTCACACTTACTCGCAGGCTCAACGAAATTTCAGGCATTCGCGCAAAATCATTCTTCGGTCAGGCAAAAAAATCAGGAACAGGTCTCTCGCAGAAAGAACAGAAAGCAATAATCGAACAGCTCAACTCCGGAGAAATCAATGTTCTCGTCGCAACTTCAATAGGCGAAGAAGGCCTCGACATAGCCGAAGTCTCAACAGTAATTTTCTACGAGCCAATACCAAGCGCGATTAGAAAAATCCAAAGAACTGGCAGAACCGCAAGGCTCAAGCCAGGCAAACTCATAATCCTCGTCACAAAAGATACTCGCGACGTCATCAACCATTACGCCTCAACCGCAAGAGAAAAAAAGATGTACAAAACGATAGAAGGTGTCAGGGCCGACATAAAGGAAAGTAATAAAATAAAAACATTAGATGATTTCAAGTAGCTACCTGTCAAAAACAGCGATTATACTCACAATTACGGCGATTAAAATAGACAGTGCGCTTATAAAAAGACCTGAATAAGTAAGAGCATTAATTCTTATTAATTCAAGTACAAAATAGATAAACACAAGAAAGTTTATTATCTGAGGAAGAATATTTAACTGATTTGAGATTTTCATTTTATGCAATTAATGTACGTATTATTTGAAAGACAAGCAATGCAACGGCTATCAATCCTAAAACCCATGCCAAAATCTGCAGCCATGATATTTTTTCTTTTCTTTCCACCTTCATTATAAGCAACAACATTATATAAGTTTAATTCTTATTTTCAAGATGAAACCCTTCTACAACATCTTCTCATCAAAAAAAGTTCCAGAAACAAAAGTTAAAATTCTCATTGACAATAGGGAGAAAAATTCTCTAGTTCCATCTTTTCTGGAAGAACGTGGTTTCCAAGTCGAATTCAAACAGCTTCCCGTCGCAGATTACATCGTAAAAGAAATAGCTATAGAAAGAAAAACCGTTTCAGACTTAAAGTCTTCAATAATAAGCAAAAGAATAATCTCACAACTTCTTGAACTCAAGCAATATCCAAAACACCTTCTTCTTGTCGAGGGAATTCTTGATGAAGATTTGTACAATTCAGGAATCCATGAAAACGCCCTTAGGGGTTTCCTCTTGTCTGTCGCATTAGAATTCCAAACTCCGCTCATCTTCACTCACAATGAAGAAGACACCGCAAAATACATTTACGTCCTTGCAAAAAAAGAAAAACCCTCAGAATTTTCATTAAGAGCCTCAAAGATTCTTCTCTCAAAAGAAGAGCAAATACAATTCATCCTCGAAGGCTTCCCTAACATCGGTCCGGCAAAAGCATCTGCGTTAATAAAAAAATTCAAGACCCTCAACAATATCTTTCAAGCAAGCGAAGAGGAGCTTGAAGAAATTTTAGGCAAAAGAGCAAAAGAATTTAGAGAGCTTCTTGACTAAACATTTCGTCTAAACCTACCAAGAGATTAGAATTGTTTGCGATAAATAATTTGACTTGTCGATACATTAATTACAAGTCAAAACTATCTGGGCAGGATGAGCGAGCGATTACGCGACGAGTATTTAGTTAGCATACTTCGCGCGTGGTCGCGAGTAGCAAACAATTCACAAAAGAGATTTTCAGCAAAACCTGCAAGTATCAACTTGAACTAAACTCTTCAACAACAGTATAATTCGGTCCCATCGGATTCAATTCCGACTTCATCAACCTAAATTCCTTGACTTCCCATTTCAGCTCCTTCACTCCCAAATTCCTAACATATTCAACAAACTCTCTCGGAACCTTAACATATTTCACTCTCGCGATACTCAAATGGCTCATAAATCTTTTTTCTTTTCCAAACCCGCACTTCAACATCGCTTCATCAACCGCTTCCTGCAATTCAAAAATTCCCTTCCCTCCGACTTTAATCCAAACTATCGAAGGATTCCCCCTATGGCTAAAAGTCCCCGCTTCCGCGAGCCGAGCTTCAAACTTTTCAAATTTAATTTTCTTTAACTCTTTCCTTATTGACTTCAACTTCTCTTCATCAATTTCTCCAAAAAACTTCAAAGTCAAATGCAAGTTCTCTGGTTCAGTCATCTTCCCAGTAAACTGCCTCTTTCCCAAAACTTCCTGCACTCTCGCAATTTCCTTGACAACTTCGTCAGGAAAATCAATTGCAATAAACGCCCGAATTAACTTATTTTCCATATCTTCCATAAAATTCATCATTAAACTCGGTTTAATAACCTTCCTTTTGTTCAAACCCATTAAATCTAATTTCAAATTGATCTTCTAAGCCTGTTCACAAGACGGTAAATTGGGCGGCGGTTTATTAATTAGTGAACGAAGTGAACCTGCAAATTGAAGCTATTTCGGCACAATCGCCGCCGTTGAATATTTCTTTATCGCATTAGTAGCCGTCCTTTTCACATCTTCCAATTTAACATTCATCACCTTGTTCTCGTAATCATAATAATCTTCTGCCTTGCCTATAAGTTCGTGATACATCAGCTCATTCATCACGTCACTGCTTTCCTCGCTCGAAACTTTTCTCAATCCTATTAGCATCTCCTTCGCTTCTTCCAAATCCTTCTCGTTCATCTTCTCAACGTCCTTAAATCCCTGCACAATCAGCCCATGAACTTCCTTAACTGCTTTCTTAGTCGTCCCAACATAAACTGAATAATATGAATAATTTTTTTCAGTCGCTAGTGAGCTCCGAACTGTATAAGCCAATCCTCGCTTCTCCCTTATTTCCAAAAACAACTTAGAGGACATTCCTCTTGCAAGATATGCATCCAAAACCGCCAAGTCATAATATTCTTTATCCGTGAACAAAGGCGCGTGAAAAGCAAGGACAAAGTGTGCCTGGTCAATTCCCGCCCTCTTCTCTACGCTATTCTTGTTCCATTTTTCAATTTTCGGCAATTCTAAATTTCTGCTCTTCGAAATGAACTTTTTTTCGAGATATTCGCAGACTTTATCAAAGTCAACATCTCCGACAATCGTAACTATGTAATTTTCTCCTGTATAAACATTCTTAAAATAATCCGCAACAAAATCTCTTTTCAATTCGTTCAAAGTCTTCACGCTTCCTGCAATTCCTTCTCCAAATGGCTTTCCGTAAAGATTCGACTCAATCTGGTCCATTACGTGTTTCTGCGGCATGTCATGATACATCTTAATTTCCTCGATAACGACTTTCTTCTCTTTCTCAAATTTCTTCTCCTCAAAAATCGGATTGTTCATAATATCTGTTATGATATCCAAACCAGCAAATACATGCTCGCTCGGCAGCTTGAACCAAAACGACGTCACGTCCTGCGCAGTAAACGCGTTCAAAATTCCACCTTTTTTCTCAATTTCCCTCGAAATATCCTCATGCGTCCTTGTCTTCGTCCCTGTAAAAACCAAATGCTCAATGAAATGTGCAATTCCTTTAATCTTTGAATTTTCATAAACTGCCCCAAATGGATTTGTAATTGACAGCGATACAAGCGGCAGCTCTCTCTTTTCATACACAACTCTCAATCCATTCTTTAGCTTTTTCCTAAAAAATCTTGATTCCATCCGCGCCAAAAGAAGCTCAAGTTCATAAACATTATGGAAATAAAGTTAACCTTATTAATTCCCGGTTTCTTTTATCGTTCTGATTAGATATTTATTTAACTCATCTTCATTTTTGAATTTCACATCGGATTTATCAAATGGCTGGCTTAGGATTTTATCAATAAACTTGGTAATTTTTTCATCCGCCATTATCTCTGCTTTTTCTGTAGTGTTTTTCTTAAATACACACTTCTCAAAAAATCTTCTTGCATATTCTGGCAGATATTGAATAACCTCCTTATATGGCAATGGCGGAAGTTTGTTCTCCATTGTTATATATTCCGCGCAGGCTATCCCGCGCAAAACATAAAGATACTTCTTGCATGAACTGCCCAACCCAATGCCCATATACTTATGATAGTTTTGCTTGGCCATTCGGATATAATGTTGTCTAAGGAATTCTAAAGAACAGCCCTCATCAAAATATTCCTTAAATTTTTTCCTTACCAAAGATTCTTTGTAAATAATGGGGCTTCTCAACCATTCGGCTATTTGCGGATTAGACTTAATGCTCAGCTCAGCAAATTTCTTTATATCCCAGCTTTCTAAATCAAAATTATCCTTCATAATATTAATCTGCTGCGGCGGAGCGTTCAATCCTAAATAACAATCTAGCTTTCCAACATGCATGCATCGAATGTCATAATCCGAATCCTCAGAAGCAAATCCCCATGCTCGCGAACCGGATTCTATTGCCCAGATTACTTTTACATTGTGTTTATCTTCTGTCTCTTTGATAACGTTTAGTATTTCTTCCTTCATAAAAATATTAAGGGTCTGCTCTTTTAATGCTTTTCTTACATAATTGCCTTACTTAAGTGATCCATTAATTGGATGTACAAAATTTCCTTTTTCATCTTTTGCAAACTTTCCATCGAGCAAATGATCGCATTTGAAATTCGTATGGCAGTATACCTTAAAGCCCTGCTTCTTCGCTTCCCTAATAAAACAAATATCATCGCTAAACTGTTTGTCCGTTGCTTCTGGCAGTCCGTAGCGAATGTTCCAAAAAATTTTCTTGGAAATCAGCATGCATCCAGCCGAAGGATGAACAACTTCCAAAAGCGAATTGCTTTCAATCTCTTTCTGAGTCAGGTGCCTATTCAAATCCTCATGCGATTTCACGCTTTCAGGAAACTTAACTTGCTTCTTTATAATCTCAAATTCTTCCTCGGTTATTCCCCTCCAAGCCACAGAAAGAATTTTCATTTCCCCGGAAGAATTAAAATAATTGAAATACAATCCCGAAACAATATCCTTGCTGCATTTCACTAATTCTTCAATTATATTTTTTGGGCAAACAACATCCGCGTCGAGAGCAAAAACATAATCATAGCCTTTCTCAACAGCATAATCTAAAATCTTGTTCCTCGAACTAATCAGTCTTTCCACAGGTTTTTCCGCCAGGGTTTCATCCCAAACAACAATAAAATCTTTTTCTTTTTTTAACTCTTCAAAAAAATCTTTTCCTCGAGAGTTATCAACAAGCAAAACATCCGCATTCGGGTAAGTCAAATTCCTGACTCCTTCGATAAATTCATTCAAACAATACTTCATGCCTTCAAAAGTTGGCACTCCAATCAAAACCCTCGGCCACATTTGCATTCTTAACGACAATAAAACTAGTTAATAAAAGTTTATATAATTAAAAGCCCATTAGTGCCTATGCCAAAACAAAAAGAAAATATCCTGGTTGCAGATTTAGCTCGGGTAATTGGATTCGCAGCCTTGGGCGTTATTATTTATGGAATAATCAAGGCATTGCTAATGTAAGATGAAAACAAGCGATAAATTGCAGATATTTTCCCAGCCCCTAAACTTCGCAATATTTCTTTATTTCTCGATTACGTTAATTAAAATAAATTAACTCTTTTCTTCTAAAAATTTACAATCATAAACTATCTGTTCGCATCTAAACCTGGCTTACTTCCGGTATCTTCGCCATATTGATTTATTCTTATTTCCAGCAAATTTAAGCTATTTTGAAAGAATCTCTGTTGAAAAAACCTAATTATTGGTTTACCATATTGGTTAGGGGCGAGGAGGGGTTTGGGAATGGGTAGACTTTTCACCGAAGGTGAAATCCTTGTGGGAATCTCAAACCAACTAAAAGAGTTTCAACAAGCTACCTGAAAGAAAACAATTTATACTTCCGTTTTCTTTGATTGGTATGCCAATCAACGCCCATCCCGATTACCTCAACGCAGAAAAAAAATATCTCGACGCCCAAACCTTAGAAGATAAAATATTTTACCTTGAGGAAATGATAAGCAAAGCTCCAAAACATAAGGGCGCTGAAAATCTTCTCAAAGAATTAAGAACTCGTCTGAAAAAATTCAAAGAAAAATCTGAAAAAAGTTCCAAGAAATCAAAAGGAAAAAAAGGAATTAAAAAAGAAGGATTCCAATTCGTCCTAATCGGCTTTCCAAACTCGGGTAAATCATCTCTCCTCGCAAAATTAACAAATGCCCGCCCTCTAATTGCCGAACACGCATTTTCAACATTCCAGCCCGAACTCGGCACCTTCGAATTCCAAGGCCTGAAAGCACAAATAATTGACCAGCCCTCTCTGGGAAACGAAAACTTTGACATCGGATTGGTAAATAACGCAGATTGCCTTATTTATGTGATTGAAAACTTCGACGAAATAGATAAAATTTCATCGCTGGTTCCAAGGGCAAGAGGCGAAAAAATTATCGCCTTCAACAAATCAGATATTCTTAATGAAAACGAAAAAAGAAAAGTTCTGGCAACAATAAAATCAAAACGCCTTAACGGTGTTCTTGTCTCGGCAATAACTGGAGAGAATCTTCTCGAATTAAAACAAAAGCTTTTCAATAAAACGGGCCTAATCCGAATTTACATGAAAGAGCCCGGTAAACCCGCATCCCCTGTTCCGATGGTTATGCCTCCTGAATCAACCGTCAAAGACGTCGCAGAACGCATTCTCAAAGGCTTCGCAAACAAAGTCAAAGAAACCAAGATAACCGGCCCTTCGTCGAAGTTTCCTAATCAGAAAGTTGGCCTCTCGCACAAGCTCAAGGATTTAGACGTTATTGAGTTTCATACGCGATAAACTAAAAGATATTTTTGAACGTAACAATTGACTTAAATTGAGCATGTCTTTTGTAAAAATGGAAATTAACAAAAAACTGATTTTTTTCATTACTTCAGGAATATTTTCATTATTGCTAATAAATTTGGGGGTGGCGATAATAAAAAAAGAATTATATATTTCGCTTATCACAATACTTATAGGAGTTACATTGCTATTCCTAACCTATTACTTATTTCAAATAAAAATTAACGAAGAAAGAATAAAAGAATTAAGAGAATGGACTGAATCTAAAGAGGAATTATTAAATACGCTAAAGGATATTGTAATATTGAAAAAAGTCAGCAAAATAAAATGAACAAAAAAGGAAAATTTACATCTGCAGATATGCTCGAGATAATCAAAATAATAGTCATTTTGATAATCGGATACATAATAGTTAAAGCTTTACTCGGAATTTCCTAATTAAATCCAAATCGCATACAACGTAAATATCAACGTCGTTATCGCAAGGACATAATACAAAACTTTATTCCCGAAATAAATCTGTGTTCCATCTAAATCGCTAAACGGAATCATATTCCAAAAAGCGTAATACGCCGCGAGTTTCGCCAGGACCTCAAAATTCCCGATGTATCCAACAAGCGAAATCACGAGCAGAACAACAATCGCCGAAGCTCCAATCAAGGCGTTATGCCAGTCAGTCATCTCTGTGTAAGAGTAGTAGCCAAATCTCTTCGCTGCTCTGTGTTTTAATGCTCTAGTTTCATAAGTCAAAAAAGTTAAGACCATTATCGGAAAACTCGCAAGCAGCCCGAGTATAGCAAAAAACCCCGGGACAATAATTCCAAAAGGATACTCTTTTTTGAAATGCTGTCCTGGATAAATTCCAAATCTATAGAAGTGCCAAACCCTATGCTTCACGCTCGCATCAAGCGAATAAGCAAAAGCCTTTCTCAACAGCAACGGCAAAACCACCACAACCATGGACGCAACAAAAATCTGCGTCATGAAAAGCAATTCGCCAGTAACAATCGAAGGCAATCCGGCTACAATAAACATCAGCAAAACCGCAATAAATATGCTCGCCCATTCTCGTTCAGCCATTTGAATTAATCTCCGATGGGATTCGAATGAATGAACATCTCTGATCTTCGGCCATCAAAAACCAAATTGTGCAAAGTTTATATGTTTATCTAATATATCTCGAACAAACATAAACTATAAATACTCAAACTAACAATTTTCAGCATGCTACGAGTAAAAAAGGTCAGCGAAATTGTTGGAAAGAACGTATTCACATCCGACGGTGACTTCTTCGGCCAAATTGAAGACGTAAACCTTTCAGATAACAAGATTGACGGCTGGAAAATAAAAGTCGGTTCTTCGTTCTTAGCGTCATTCGGCGGCGCCAGGGGAGTCGTAATTCCTCACCAGTTCGTAAGGGCAATAGGCGACGTAGTCATAATCAACAAAGCGTCCTTGCCTTCAAGGCCTGAAATGGAAATGCCGGCCATGCAGCCTTCCGCAGAAACCGGTGAAGCTTACTAATTTCTAAATTATTTACCAAATTTGAAATGTTATTAGATTATTCTTAATACAGATTCTTGAACCTAAGTCGACGTAAGGATGGTAGTTTATTATTTTTCTGGCAGCGACGAAATGCGAACGCAGTGAGCTAGAGAATTAAGACTTGCGTCAAGAACTCCGAGCCAAAATTGCAAGTCCTATTGGGCGGGAAAGGCTGAGCAGAAACAACAAGCGTAAGCGAAGTTGCAAATTATCAAGACGCCGCCACAAAAACTGGCGTCCTATTTCATAGCAATCTTTAAATAATATCTTTCTTACTATAAAACATGGCAGATGCATTCACATATGGTGGACAAACAATCCTATCTCATCCGATTTTCGTTGAGACAATTCTCCCGTTCTTGCTTATATTCACAATAGTTTTCGCAATCCTCCAGAAATCAAAGGTCCTCGGAGACGGCAAGCGCCAGCTTGATGCAATCACCGCTCTTGCCATCGCGCTCATCGTTATTTCTTTCGCTCAGGCAGTCGGCATAATCCTGCAGATGATTCCTTTCCTTGCAGTCAGCCTTGTCGTATTGTTAGTCCTCTTCATCCTTCTCGGCATGTTCTGGAAAGACAGCATACCAAAAGGTTATGAATATTTCCTCGCATCAGTTATCACCGTTGCCGTTGCAGTCGCAATCATGTATTTCACAGGCGCCTGGGAATGGCTGCTTGACATCCTTTACGGCAGAACCGGCAACGCAGAACTCATCTCGAACACAATATTCATAGTTATAATCGTCGCAGCAGTTATCGTCGTCGTCTGGAAAGGCAAGTCCGAAAGCAAGAGTTGAGTTTTCAATAAATTGAAATCGGCCAGTTATAGCACGCCCCTTTTTACCATCCCTAAAAATCCCCACAGAATATTACTCCATTAACAAACACTGATAATTGAAGCTAGTTTTATCATCTCTCAAAAACTATCAAGCCAGTTCGCAAATCTTCTCAACTTCTTTCGCAAAAACCCTTACTTCTTCTTCAGTATTATAAAAATAAAATGAAGCTCTAACCGCGCCGTCCAAATGGTGCGCGTTAAACCACGAGTGAACGCAAAACGTCCCGCTCCTCAATGCAATTCCCTTCGAAGCATCAAGCATTTTCGCAACATCATGGCTCTTCATTCCCTTGACATTAAAGGTAAAAATCCCTCCTCGTTTTTTCCAATCCTTCGGCCCAAGTATCTCAATCTTTTCATTCCCAGACAATAACTCAGTCGCAAGTTTGTTCAGTTTCTCTTCCTGCTTTTCAATTTCCCTAAATCCAATTCTTTTAAGATACCTGCACGCTTCTCCAAGCCCGATTATTCCGGCATAATTCTGCAAACCCGCCTCAAACTTCTTCGGCAACAGCTCTTCATCGTATCCTTCATAAGTCGAATCCAAAACTGTTTGCCCTCCAACAATAAACTGATTCATATTATTCAGCAAATCCTTCTTCCCGTACAATACTCCAGTTCCCGTCGGCCCTAATGCCTTGTGTCCAGAAAAAACAAAGAAATCAACATCCAGCTTTCTAACATCAACTTCTTTATGAGGCACGCTCTGCGCCCCGTCAACTAAAACGCTCACTCCGTTTAAATGCGCAACCTTAACGATTTCTCCAATCGGACTCTCAACTCCGTCAAGATTCGAGACATGCACGATAGCAACAAGTCTCGTCTTTTTCGAAAAGCATTCCTTGAAATTTTTCAAGTTAAACGTTCCGTCCTCATTTCCCTTGCAAATTTTTACAACCACGCCTTGCGATTTCAGCTTCAGCCACGGAATCAAATTTGAATTATGTTCTTTATCAGAAACAATTATCTCATCTCCAGCTTTCCATTCAATTGCATTCGCCACAAGATTAATTCCTTCCGTCGCGTTCCTCGTGAAAATAATCCCTTCTGCGCTTCCCGCATTAAGCAGATTCTGCACTTCCATCCTCGCAGCATCAACCTCTTCATCAACTTTCTTCGATAGCTTATGAGCGCTCCTTCCAGCACACGCGCTGTACTTGTAATAATATTCGTTCATCTTCTCAACCACTTGCTTCGGTTTCAAGCTCATGCACGCGTTATCAAAATAAATCACTCCGCTAGACAAAACAGGAAAATCCTTTCTTATCTTATCAACGTTAAGTCCAAACATCTTTTATGAAAAAATAAAGAAGTTAAATATCTATCTGTTAGCAAATAAACTTAGCTGAACAGCTTAACATACGATAAAAAGTACGATAAAAAATAATAAATGCCCATTAACAAGACGGTTCAGGGTTGGTGATTAGATAATTTGCGAGTGAATAAATTTTTTGACGTTAGGCACTGTTCGAAACCATATTGTCTTTATCGAACAGTGCATTGGGTGAGCGCACTACGCGACGAGTATTTCAATAACACATTTCGCGCGTAGTCGCGAATGGGTGGGTGGGTAAAAACAACGCCAAAAAATATAAATTAGCAAGCTGGAAATAAACCTATCGCCCTTATTGTTCACAAAACCCAAAAGCTTTAAAGAATAAACTCATCAAATTATCAAAGAGGTTAAATGGCCAGAAACGGGCAGATTACATTCTTGCAAATCCTTCGTTGGTTATTGCTAGCCCTTGCTATTCTGTTCTTCATATGGTTGGCCAAAAATCTAGGATGGCTGAAACTTTAAAAGAAACCATCTCAATAATCCTCAAAATAATTTTTATTCTAATAATAATTTACGTAGCGTTTCAGGTATTGAAAGCAATTCTCGGCGGAACATGGGCGACTGAAAACATAATAATCGCAGGCATGGGAATTATTCTAGCAGGAATGTTTGTCATCGTCGGCTTTTTAATAAATCAAGGAAAAGTCTTAGGAATGCTGGAAGAGCGGACAAAAAACATCGGAAACAGCCTTTCAAATCTAGGAAGCGATTTTAAGAGACATCTTTCTGATAAATAATTATTGAACCTTCTTCAACTCCCCATTAATAACCGTCTTAAACGTCTTAAACGGCTTAGGTCCCACTATCGTCTGCTCGTTCACGAAAAAAGTCGGCGTCCCTTGAACTCCTGCAGCAATAGCCATTTGCTTATCTTTTTCTATTTCGTCATTATATGTTCTGTTCTGCATGCAAATACCAAATTGACCAACATTCAAATCCAGTTCAGAAGCAATATTTCCAAATGTCTCGTTTGTAAAGTTCAGGTTTTGCGCGAACAATTTATTATGATACTCTTCATATTTCCCTTGCTCTTCCGCGCATTTTATTGCCATCGAAGATTCATAACTGTATTCATGTCCTGGAATAGGATAGTCCACAAATTGCAGATTGACTTTTCCATCATAATAATCCAAAACTTCCCTCACAGTTTCCTCGGCTTTATTCGTATAAGGGCAGACATAACATCCAAATTCTATCATCGTCAAACCCGCGTCTTTGTTTCCAATAATCGGCCTGTTCATATCGGGCTTCGGATAAATTATATTTTCATTTCCTGTGACTGCTCCAGGAATTCCGCATGTCGCGCTGTTCTGTCCAGTTGGGTCGAGAATGCAGAACTCATCCGAGCTAGGCCCGTTGCAATTCCCGTATTCGATATAATTGTAAACCCCGACCGCGCTTGCATAAGTGCTCCAAGCAAACAAGATCAGAAGTATCAAAGAAATTATCTTATAATGTTTGTAAAATACCTTTGCAGTTGCAGGGGAAAACTTCAGCAACTTTCCCGTTATCTGGCTTTTTATCCTGTCGTCAAGCCCGCTTTTGCACTTCTGGAAAGTAGCAGTTTTAAACAAGCATTCAAGTGACTCAATCGTCAGCTTTCTATACTTCGCACTAAAAATTCCGAGCACTGCAAAAATCGGCAAAGCTATCCAGCACAAAACCATCCTCCCTTAAAAATTTCCCACTATAAAAATCTGACTATAACTTCAAATTTTACAAATCAAAAATAATCCAAAAGGTAAAGAGTCACACGCTTGCACGAATCAAGAAGATATTGATATAATAATTTCCGGGCGGCGGGATAGAAGCGAACGCAGTGAGCCAGCAAATTTGACTTGCTGGCTGCCTCAATGCGCAAGCATTGACCTCGTCTCTTGCAAAGCAAGACAAGTCCTATTTTAAACAAAAGATAAATCCTTACTAATAGTGCAACGAAACATATTTAAACAATATTCCAATTAGTTAACCATGGCATTCGGTAGCATTGCAGACATTTTATTCCAATGGGAAAGCATAGGTTTCTTTGACTTTGTGCTTCCATTCTTATTAATATTCTCAATAGTTTTCGGCGTCCTTTCTTACATTGGAGTCTTCGGAAAAAACAAAGGAATCAATGCAGTCATCGCAGTAATCCTCGGCTTGCTATCAATCCGCGCTGGTTTTTTCCAGGCGTTCTTGGCTGAAATTGCTCCAAGACTTGGCGTAGGCATTACAGTTCTTTTAGTTATCCTAATCCTCGTGGGACTTTTCGTCCAGGACCAATCAAAGAAAGTAATCGGGTGGGTTCTCTTAGGCATCGCTGCAGTCATCTTCATAATTATCCTAGGCCAAATGTATACTATATTCGGCGAGTTCGGAAACGGCTTGGGATTCGACAATCCAGATACAATTGGTTGGATAATAATGCTCGGGCTCCTCATAACTCTGATAGTTGTAGTGGCCGTAGGAAACGCAGACAAAACTTCCAAGCATACTGGCGACTTCGTAAAAATGTATAAAGAGTAATCTGCTTCGATAAGCCCATTCTAATCATCCTGTCAAGTGCTATGTTTCTGTAGACTCCCTTGGAATATTCTAAATTTCAGGATTCATTATCTTATTTTAGGCGAGCGGCTGCCTCAATGCGTAAGCATTGACCTCGTCTCTTGCTGCCTCAATGCGTAAGCATTGACCTCGTCAATTGAGCCAAATTATCAAGACTTGCACCTCTCAAAATTGCAAGTCCAATTAAAATATGAAAAATAAGATTATTTTTTATTCCCTTTCTTCTTAGTTTTATGAATCGCAACAAAAGATTTCTGGGTTTCTTCTAGTTCGTTCTTGACATCCTGAATGTCAGTCATGTACTCCCCAACTTTCTTGAGTATTGAAACCTGCATTTGGTCAACTATTTTTTCCATTCTCTTAAGCCTGTCATTCAAATTTGTCATATTCGCTTCTACAATAGTTCTCATGTCAATAATTTTCTCAATTTTATCATGCAAAGATGAAAGCCTTTCATTTACAACTTGCTCTGAAATTTCTGTTATCATATCTGAACTCATTGCTTCCTGATAAGGCTGATACGCTGGATAAGCTTCCGCACCATAAGGCTCCTGAACTGCACCTTGCCCGCCCCCCCCAACTTGCGCGTATTCCCCGCTTTCAGCTCCTTGAGATAACATTGAAGGTTGCATTCCCGCATATTCTCCCGTTTCTGGCGTCACTCCTTCCCCATAGGCTCCGTAAGGATCTCCTGCCTGCGCAGAATACGCCCCATAAGATTCTTGGCCTGGGCTTGGCGGACTCCCAAAACCCGCATAAGAATCATTCTGCGTTTGCGGATTCTGACCTTGCTGGTTCTGCGTTTGTGACTGCGTGCCAAACTGGCCTACATAATCTCCAAACGGCGAAGGCGCCTGTTGTTCTCCAGGAAATTGGTTAGGGGGCATCGGATTGGTCTGGTCAAAACTAGTATTCATCGAAGGACCTTGTCCCAAAAGATTTTGCTCAGCGCTTCCTGCCCCCGCAACTGCCTGCTTAATTTGACTCTGCGAAATCACATTCGCAACTTCCTGCTCAGGCATGCCTCTTGCTCTAAGCTGACTAGCAATCTGGTCCTGGTTCATTCCTTGAGATTGCATTCTTACAACCTCATCCATCACCGTCATCGTTTCGTCCCCCTAATTTTTTACTATTTGCTCTAATCATGTTGAAAAAGTCTAAGTTGCAGGTTTTACTATTTTGAATTGGGGCAAGATAGTAGTGTGGGAAGGGCGAGCATGGTACACGAGAGCAATGTATAGAAAATTCGAGAGTGCCTGCGAGTAGGGCTTTTGACCGAAGGTCAAATCCTTGTGGGAATCCTAAAACCTGCCAAAGGATATTTTCAACATAACCAGCCATTATACTAATTTTAAAAAATTTCATCTCCTTACTCCCCTGAACATATCAAACTGTCTCTGCAAAATCATGAGCTCTTCTTTCCTCGCCGCCCCGTCGATAACTTCGCTTATTCTCAAAAGCAGTTCTTTAAGCCTGAAATCATCCAATTTAATCTTCTCCAGCGTCTGTTTCATGTCCTGCATTTCCTCAAAATTCTTGTCCCTTTCCTTCACAAAACTCTCGCTTATCAAAATCATCCTGTCCTTCAGCAGCCTCTGCTTTTCTTCCAAATCCCGGATACGTGTATTCAGGTCGCTAAAAAACCTGTCACCATAGTCTTGCTGCCCAAATTCTTCAACCATCTTTTCCTCGATAATAAAAAACAATCGGGTTTTTAAATAGTTTGGCTTTTCACACCTGTTGAAAGTTAATTCACCTCAGTCTAAACAACCTTACTAAATATTTAAAAAATAAAACAAAAATAGAAGACTCACAACCCATCGGCACAAGATGACGGTTTATTATTTTTAGTAGCGGGGCGAAACAGGAGCGAGCGAATTAAAGGAACGAAGTTGTCAATAGATTTGACTTGCAGCCTCAAGCATGGCAAGTCCTATTGAACTAAACGCAAAACTCAAACTAACAGAAAGCAGCACAATTTATAAAATCAGCAACCTTTAGTTCTTAATGAAAGGAGAAAAAAGACTTAATGAAATTAAAAAAATATTAACTGGGGTTTTAGAAGAAACTGCTCCGGAAGAAGCAAGAAATTATGAAATTAGATACGAACCAATAACACACTATGACCACGGAACAGGCAGTGGTAATTATCCCATTAGTCCAAGAGATTCTCCAGCATATGGACTTCGTTTAGTTTCAAAAGATAATCCCTCCAAATCTGTTGAAATTCTAGAAGTATTCTGGCCGGATATAAAAAAGAAAATGGCTCCATGGGAACCAAATAACTACCGTCAGGGATTTAAAGGCCGAATTAAAGAAGGCGTAGAAAAATTAAAAGAAAATGAGCCGGAAAGTGGAAGAAAAGACAAACCAAGCAAATTAGAACTTCTTGGCATACTATCTATTGTGAGTATTATTCTCGGCATGATTTTTGTATCTGGCAGGCTTACAGGATTTGTTATCGCCGACTTAAACCAAACTCTTACAAACTGGATAGGTAGCAGTCTCTTCTTGGTGGGTGTCGTAGGAAGTCTACTAATGCTGAAAAGCAGAAAGAATAATTCCGCCCCCAATAAATAAAACCAAGAACCCTTCAGTCAACGATTGATAGTTTGATAATTTTGGCGACGGCGAGTAGAGCGAACGCAGTGAGCTAAATAATCAAGACTCGCTTGCGAGTCCAATTGAACAAAAGCCCAAAACCCAAATCTATTTAATTTCCCCAATCTAACAAATAACACATTGTAGCGCTCGCCTATTGCCAATAAGCACTAAACCCAACGCCAGCGCATTTTGCGATAAATGATCGCGAGCTCAAAGAACGCAATGTCGAAAACTGCTCGCGACAATCTGGGCGGAGGGTGGGTGCAAAATGCGCGCAAAAAAACCGCGAGCGCAAACAAAACACAAATAACATGGTATTCAAAAAGGGGTCGCCGGTTTACGCAACAGAAGTGCAGCGCGAGCAAGGCGAAGACGTTCTTTACATCAACGCAATCGGCGCTCCATTTGTTCCTTCCATAGCCGAAAGTCCCGACGTCATGGCAAGAGCAATCGACCTACTCGCAGATAACCCGAACGTCTCAAGAATTGTCTTCGTCCAGCAGAGAAATTACCATTATCCTAACAAGCAAGTTCTCCTTCTCGCGGAAATCGCCCGCCTTTACAACTTTTTAACAAAACAAGAAGAAATTCTTTCTCCAAAAAAAATCTCTATCTACGGCAACACGCCCGAAGTTTACGAAGACATCCAATATCTCCTCAGCTTAATGAAACAGCATCCAATCGGTTGTTACCTTGAAATTAAAACCCGAGTAAAGGAATTAAGAAGCCAGCTCGATGATGGCCAGGTCACAAATCGCTCAAATCTCCTCAACTACCTTCGTCTGCTTGAAAAGATGTTCGACCTTCTCAACAACACAACAATGATAAAGCAGTCAAGAGAAATGATTACCGAATCTTCTTTTGGAAAAAGAGAAATTTACAAATCAATTTTCCGCCCCGAAGTCCTTCCAAACTTTACATTTACAAGATTAGCCGCTCAAATTCCTGAAGACGCAGAACTCATAGACCAATACGAAATAAAAAAAGACGGCGAAGAAGCGACTGTAACAATCCTTCGAAGAGAAAACGACTCAAAATACCTATATCATATAATGCCCCCAGAATACGCTCTTCCTGAAGAATATCACATTCTCCTTAACCTCGGCAGAAACGTCCTGTCTGAGCACAGGCCAAAATCCGAAGAGTTCACTGACCCGGAAAGAACAAGAAAAGTTTTCATGAACATCGCAAAAGATTTGTTATCAGAGCTGTCAAAATCCCAAAACATTCCACTCACTCACAAAGATTTAGTTTCCCTTTCTAAAATTCTTGTCAGGCACACCATCGGCTTCGGCCTTATCGAAGTTCTTCTCTCTGACGAAAAACTTCAAGATATAGTTTTGAACGCCCCAATCACTCAAAACCCCATTTTCGTCCGTCACGAGCAATACGATGAATGCGTAACAAATATCGTCCCGAGTTTCGAAGACTCAAATTCTTGGGCTGCAAAATTACGTTTGCAGTCAGGCCGCCCGCTTGATGAAGCAAACCCTGTATTAGATACCGAAATGACTCTTGAAACTTCCAGAGCAAGAGTCGCAGCAACAACCCAGCCGCTTTCTCCAAAAGGCCTCGCTTATGCATTCAGGCGTCATCGTGACCAGCCCTGGACTCTCCCACTTTTCATAGATAACAAAATGATTAATTCGTTTACTGCCGGCCTTCTTAGTTTCTTCATCGACGGTTCAAGAACATTGCTCGTCGCAGGTACAAGGTCGTCGGGTAAAACATCATTGCTCGGAAGTTTGATGCTTGAGATAATGCCAAAGTGCAGAGTAATCGTGATTGAAGACACATTAGAACTTCCCGTAGAAGCTCTTAGAAAAATCGGTTATGATATTTTAAGCTTGAAAGTCCGTTCGGCATTAACATCCGGCACAACTGAAATCGAAGCTTCAGAAGGAATAAGAACTTCATTAAGATTGGGCGACTCGGCTTTGATTATCGGGGAAGTTCGTTCTGAGGAAACCCGCGCGTTATATGAAGCAATGCGTGTCGGCGCTTTGGCAAACGTCGTCGCTGGAACAATCCACGGCGACTCCCCTTACGGCGTCTTTGACAGAGTAGTCAACGACCTGAACGTCCCACCGACAAGCTTCAAAGCAACCGACCTGATTATCATAACCTCTCCGATAAAAACTCCAGACGGTCTCCATTCAGTAAAAAGAGTCTCGCAAATAACCGAAGTCAGAAAGCACTGGTCACAAGACCCTCTAGTCGAAAAAGGTTTCGTTGACTTGGTGAGATACAACGTCGAGAAAGACGAGTTAGAGCCCACTCCAGAATTAATAAATGGCGACTCGGAGATAATAAAAAGTATCGCTGGGAGCGTCAAAGGCTGGGCAGGCGACTGGGAAGCCGTTTACGACAATATTCTCTTGCGCGGAAAAGTAAAACAGGAAATTGTAAATGCCTCAAAGAAGCTCAACCGCCCAGAGCTCATGGAAGGCCCTTTCAATTCTTTAGCCAACGGTGCATTTCACAGAATTTCCGATGAAGTCAGGCAAGCCCGCGGCAAGCCAGGCTCAGATGAAGTTTTCGGCAAATTTCAGGACTGGTTGTATAAGACTGTTGATAAGATTTGATTTATTCATTCACTTCTTCCCATAAATCTTATCATGATGCTCAAAGTCATCAAACAAAATCGTATTCTCTTTTTTATCATATTGAAACACTAAGACAAAATGCCCGACGTGAACTCTCTTTGAGTCCTTGAGGTTATATCGCAGATTTTTATAATGCTCAATATCGTACGAATTAATTATCTCGTCAATTTTCTTAAGAACCTGCTCGTACATTTCCTTATCTTTTTTCAACAGTTTCTCCAATATTCTGTCTAAATTTTTACTTATTCTATAAAAATAAGGCATCTTACCTCTTTTCTATCTTCTTCCGCAATTGCGCGATAGAGCTAAACTTCTCGCCATATCCTTCTTTTCGTATCCGCTCCAATTTTTCCAGATATTCCGGCCTCAACTCCGGCTCCAGAAAACTGTCTTCGTATATCTTTGCAAGAGTTGAAATCGCCTGAGACCTATTCTTCAGTCCGTATTTGGCTTTCACTATGTTAAGAATTCTATCTTCATTCTCCCCAAGATCAATAATGCTTTGAACCATTTTATTATAATTTATAATGAATTATAAGGTTTTTATATTTTTCTAATTCTAGCTTTACAAGACTGTTGATAAGATTTAGTTATTCCCACAACGCCCCGTATCAGACGCATTATAACCTATCTGAGAAAACAAATCACAAGCAGAGTCATCCTTAGTAACATCAATATAATTAACAAGACAGCTCCATACGACATTCCCATTTGACTCAGGATAAAATTCAGAAAGTGTTAAGCACAAAGTGGGGTCTTTCATTTCAATCGCTTTATTCTTAATATTGTGCAGCTTCAAACCGCTGGCTGTTGAACCCAGTAAACATCGTTCTCTATAACTATCAATCCATATATAGTTTGGACCAAGTATACTCCCGTGTTCATTAGTTTCCATCCTATAAAAAGGAATCTTATAACAAAGAGAAGGATCTTCTGTTTCCATCGCCTTGGCTATCAAATCTTCATAACTAGCTCCAGTAAAAATAAATAATATTAACCCACAAGTCAGAATAAAAATTCCTAAAACAATTAACAAAACCACCCAGACCTTTCCCATATAAACAAAAAAACATTTATCTATTTATATTTAACTTAACAACTAACTAATCTCCATCACCGTCAAAACTAAATACATGCTCTTCCTAAATAAATCAGATGATGCCAATAAAAGTTGCAATAATTGGTTTAGGAAACTGTGCTTCTTCTTTGATTCAGGGAATTTACTATTACAAAAACAAACCTTCTGAAGAAATCATCGGACTAATGCATCAAGACCTTGGCGGTTACCTTCCAAGAGATATTCAAATCGTGGCAGCATTCGACATAGACCAAAGAAAAGTCGGCAAGGACGTCTCAGAGGCAATCTTCTCAAAACCAAACTGCACAAAAATCTTCCAGAAAGAAATTCCAAATCTTGGCGTTACAGTCAAAATGGGAAGAATTTTAGATTCTTTCTCTCCACATTTAGAAGAATATCCCGAAGACGAGCGTTTCGTTCCATCTTTCATTCCAGAATCAACAGAAGAAGAAATCGTAGAAGAGCTAAAAAACTCAAGAGCAGAAATCCTTGTAAACTATCTTCCAGTAGGAAGCGAACAAGCCGTAAAGTTCTACGCCGAATGCGCTCTCGAAGCAAATTGCGCTTTAGTAAACTGCATGCCTGTCTTCATTGCATCATCTCTCGAATGGTCCGACCGCTTTAAACAAAAAAATCTCCCAATAATAGGCGACGACATCAAATCACAATTAGGCGCAACAATAGTCCATCGCGTCCTCTCAAACCTTTTCATGAAAAGAGGAATAAAACTCGAAAGAACATATCAGTTAAACACCGGCGGCAACACCGACTTTCTTAACATGCTCAACCGCACAAGATTAAAGTCAAAAAAAATCTCAAAAACCGAAGCCGTCAAGTCAGTCTCCGCTCCGATAGAAAACAAAAACATACACATCGGCCCTTCCGATTACGTCCCCTGGCAGAAAGACAACAAGATTTGTTTCATAAGAATGGAAGGAAAGCAATTCGGAAATATTCCAATGGAATTAGACCTTAAGCTTTCGGTCGAAGACTCTCCAAATTCCGCAGGCATTGTCATTGACGCAATCCGCTGCTGCAAGCTCGCTCTCGACCGCTCTCAAGGAGGTGTCCTGGAAGCCCCGTCAGCATATTTCATGAAGCATCCACCAAAGCAAATTCCAGATGATATCGCCCATGAGTTGGTTGAAAATTTCATTAAAGGATAAGAAAAGATTTTTAAAAGATGCAGTCGTTCATATCCGATGGGAGATAAAGTCACAATTTCTTGGATTATATTTATTCTTGTAGCCCTCGTTTGTGTGTTTTCTCTTCCTAAAATCGACCACGCACTATTTCCTTCATCCACAGGTCCTGGAGCAATTACTGTTTTCGGCATCGGAATTCTCTTCACCCTGCTCACTCTGCTTCTTTTCTATTCTTTCTACAAAGAGAAATCATTAACTTCGGGTTTTCTAATTTCAGCAGTATGCTACTCCGCATTAATTATTCTGGTGAAGTTTGCTTTTGGCCCATTATCGCTCTATGAAGCCAACCAAACTCGAAGCTTTGATATAATGACTGTCAATCCAATTGCAATGTTCTTCGCTGCAGTCGGAATTTTCTTGTTATACTTTTTAGTTTTCTACATTATTTATCGGATTTTCAAAAAACGAGCAGAGAAAGCAATAGGTACTGAAAGCAAACCTAATGAAAATAAGAAACCACGCAACTTTCTAAAGGTCTTTGGATTTGTACTTTTGATTGGAGTTCTAATTGCACTTGGAGGAATTCCCATCCTGATGCTGCTTCTCTTTTCTCCCTTAGGAGCGAGCATAGCATATCTTACTTACATCTTTTCTACAGTAATCGGAATCTTCATGGCTCTCGCTCTCGTCGGGGCAATACTTTTTGTCTGCGTTGCATTCAACGAAGTAAAAGAGCAAGCGATTAAAATGAGAGACGTTGGTTTGATAACTTCCTTCTTCTGGATTGGTGCCGCTATACTTTTTGCATACTCTGCTCTCTGGTTTGTTTATATCTTGATTGTGATTGCTGTGTGGCCACTTAAGACATTTGCACCAAAATGAAAATTTCAAAATTGTTCTATCTTTTCTTACAGATGCTTAGATATAGGGTTGCAGTTCTTCTATTGATGTTTTTATTCGTGGGCGTTGGTGTCCACCAAAAAATTACTGTCTTTAATTACAATTACATTCTTGCCGGTCTTGCTCTCTTATTCAGTTATGTTTCGGCAACAACTATCAACGACATCGTAGACAAGAAAATTGACAAAATAAATCATCCTCACGGATTAGGCCGGCCGTTGGTAAGCGGAGAAGCTAACGAAAAAGAGCTCTACGTTCTAAACATCATTACAAGCATTCTCGCTTTAGTCATTGTGATTCCAATTGGATGGAATGCCGTCGCCATTATGTCTATCTCTCTGTTAATTAGCTACATATATTCAATAGAGCCGATAAAGATTTCCTACCGAACTCATTTCGCACATATCTTCCTTTCCATCGCTTACGTCCTTGTGCCATACTGCCTTGGAGTTTTCACGGCAAGCAAAAACTTTATCCAGGGAGATTTTATCTTTATGTCTGCTTTTACAATTTTATTTTTCGGCAGGATTATTCTGAAAGACTTTAGAGACAGAAGAGGAGACTCAAAATACGGTAAGCCCACTTTTCTCTTGAAATACGGAAAAAACGCCACTTGTTTGATAAGCGTAATTTCCGTCGCTGTTGGTAACTTTATCTTGATGTTCTATGCTTTCGATTTCGGCCCTCTGCTCCTCGGCATCTTGCAAGTTTACTTTTTGTGCATTTACTTCATGGCTTACCTGCTCTGGAAAGCCCCGACCCCGGAAAAAGAGCAGGAATCGATTGGCATTGGAGCAAAAATGGGCAACGGACTAATTTTAACTATTCTCGGACTTTTAGTCTTGCAAGAATACGGAGCTCCGAAAGCCCACAGCATTTTCTTTGCATCAATAGTAACTCTTATGTTTTTGGTAAGTTTTACTTTGCTTCTCAAAAATCCAAAACTCGCCAATGTTGGATATAGAGGTTAAGAGTTTATCAACAAAAACTAACTAATCTCCTTCCGCCCCAACCATCTTACTCATTAATTCAGCAATCCCCGCTTCATTTTCCCTTTCTCTTCTTTTCCTTTCAACACACTCGGGAGCCATCGCTTCAAGTTGCTCTCTCGTAAAACCATATTCTTTTACAACATAATCAAAATGACTAGCAACATAATCTACACCATAAGTTCCTAAAGTTCTTCAACTTCCACAAGTCTCCTGACATCTCGACCAATATTACTCGGCGTTGCACCCTTCATCAATTCATCCAAATCAATGTTGACATTCATCTTCTTATCTAACCGTTTAAGTTTATAATAATTTGTATACCATAAATTAATCTTATCCACCCACAACCCCACCAAGTGCAAATCCCGCCAAAACACTAAGCACCATCGTGGATAAAAACGCCGTAATCAGATACAGAATTACTCCCGTCCTCAAATTCTTAGCCATCTCGTTCTTCTCCCTAAGCTTGTCCCTTCCAGAATCTACAGTAACCAGTGCTCCAGTCAGGATAAAAACAATTTCAATAATGTACAATCCGATGCTCAACTGAATGAAGAACGGAGGTATCATATTCGGCAAACTGAAGATGGTAGTTATTCCTTGAAATCCGGTCGCTCCAAGAGCATCCGCGCCAGTATCGACCTGCAGACTTCCAAGTTTGTTCAAAATCGCAGTAATCATTCCTGCAAGCCCAACAACAATTCCCGCAAGCAATGGTGCCAAAAACGTCATGTTCGACTTCATGTCCGAAACAATTTCCGCAAGCAAATCTTTCAGCCTTTCATTAATTTTCTCAATGTTTTTGATATACTGTGAGATCGACATCAGAGACTGCGCCGCAATCTTCAGCCCTTTCTTCGAAGATTCCACAAGAATCCTTATGGAAGTCGCAATAAGCGCAGATGGAAAATAAATTATCGCTCCTTTTCTCGAATCAAAAACCGCATTCTCAACAGTCATCCCCCCTTGCTGTACATTCTGGCTTACATAAGAAAAGAACTCCGCGCTCTTCTGCCCCTGCGTCGAAGCCGCAACTCTCCCGAAAGCAAGCTCTGCAGGCATCCCATCCCCAAGCCTGTTCCCGAGTTGAAAAAGCGAATTCGCAAATTCCTTCTCCAACTGCTTCGTGTCATTCCTCGCCACAATCAGCTTCTTCGTCTTTTCCGAATAAACAAAATAAAACATCATCGCAATTCCGAATGGAATAAACATACTCAACAAAATCGCCAGCGGACCAAACGGCCCGGTCGTCACTCCATCTTCCGTCTTAAAATCAAACACCTTGTCCTGCGCTCCAAGAAAAGGCAATCCAAGTTCAGCAAATGTATAATCACTCTTCAAGCCCAAATTATCCGTTATAAAACCAACTTGCATGATGAAAGGCAGAAATCCTAAGATGAAAAACGGAAGCACTATCAAAATTCCCATAACCCACGGCTTTTTTGAAGCGTATGTTCCATAATCTGGATTCAGCTCGAGCATTGAAGCTTCTCCATAACCCCCGGGCCTTTTTAACAAAACATTTGAAACCATATAAAAAACAAAAAACGGAATTATCACATTAAACAAAATAAAAATATGCGGCCATCTTATCAGCCCTTGCAATAAAGTCGACGCAAGTGGCAGAAGTGCAAGCCCAAGAGTCGGCAAAATAATTCCAAGCATATATAGATTCGTCAATGGGCTTCTTATTTCCCTTGAATACTTCAGCATGCCTTCATAAACTCCGTCAAGAATCACCTGCAGCGCTCTCTCCAAAATCTCAACTCTCCTCCCTTCCGCCGGCTCAAACAAACTGCTCTCAATCAGATGAAACGCCTCGACAAACTCCGGAGAGTAATCATTCCAACTAACGAGATAGTTTTCTAAAGACTGTTTTACCGTAGAAAATTTCCCGATTTCAACGTCATAAAAAACTTTCTTAAAATCTAAAGCAAGCGGCCCCTCAAGATGTTGTGACGCAAACTGTATCGCCCTTTCAAGATTTGAAGTATGTTTCATATAAACCACAACATAAAGTATCGCTGGCACCATTTGGGAAGACGCTTGCAATCTCCACGCGTTCGCCAACCTTTGCGGCATAGTCGAAGTATAATAAAACACGAACAAGCTGGCTATCGTTCCAAGAAAGAAAAACAGTGCAGCATCAGCAAACGCAGGCGAAGCCATAAATGCGTCAAGCCCCTCAGGAAAAGCAATTAGAACATAAGCGGCGACTGCCAAAAGTGCTCCAAAAAAAACAAGCAGCATTGACACCAAAGAAAGTGTCATCGCCTGGCTCGGCGTAACATCCAGATGCGCATCATCAAGATATTTCTGGACTTTCGCCCTGTCTTTCTCAGCAAGTTTTATGCTGATTATATTTCCTATTGACTGCGCCCATTTTTCATATGAACTCAACTCCGGTTTCATTTCTCTAAGAAATTCATCATATTCCCCGGAATGTCTCGTGCTCTGTCCATTTTCATCAGGACCATCTTCGACTTGCAGTTGCGACTCAAGCTTCTGGCTATATTTCTTCATGATGTCGTCCGCAGAAGGTCTTCCAGTTACCATTTTCCTCTTTTACAATTGCTTTTTGGCGCGGAGCAAACGAGCGCACGTAGTAAGCGAGTTTGCTATAATTAAGATGCAGTCTTTCGCAACTGCATCCAATTCCCGCCAAAAAGCGTTATATTTATCCAATAAAATAGAAAATCTAAGTTATAAATTATATGGTCTATAAAGCTTTGTTGAAAAAGCCAATTATTGGTTTATTAATTTGGTTTTGGAGAAATCAGAATTGTTTGCAACAAATAATTCGACTTACGAGAATTATTAACTGCAAGTCGAAACTATCTGGGCGGGAGGGTGGGCACAAACAATTCAAGAGATTTTCAACAAAACTCTATCACTAATAGATATTATAATAATTAATTCGCAAATTGAAGCTATTTTATAATCCAATATCTTATAGACATTACTTCATCACAAGCTTTGCCAATACTGCGACAACAACTCCAACTCCCGCAATCAAAAGCCCCATCGAAGTAATTGACAAATTCTTAAGATAGGTGCTCATGCTCAAAATCACTCCAACAATTATCAAGATTACTCCGAACCACATCAGCACTTCTCCCGGCCCGCTCTTCTTTTTCTTATCCACCATGTTGAAATTACAAAACGTGCACTTTTATATCTTTTCACAATTCAGCTTTTGAAAAAATCAGATATCCAAAAAATAACCACTGTTCACAAGTCAGCTTTAATAATCTACATATGCTATAAAAAAATAGATACCTCAACCTAACGGTCGGTGGAGTTGGTAAAATATTTTTGGGCGGGGGTGGGACGTAAAGCGAGCGCAGTGAGCCAATAATCAAGACTTGCGCTTCTCAAAACTGCAAGTCCAATTCATTAAGTAAAAAACACTAAATTTAATAACATCTTTCATTTATCAAGAACATGCAGAAAAAAAGAGGCATTGCAATAGATATGCTAATTTACTGGATAATTGCAGCTGCAGTTGTTGTATTCGTGATAATTTCATACATTTGGTACTCGGGAAGCCTCGGCAATATGGGTAGTTATCTCAAAGACTGGTTAAGGTTCGGCAAATGATTCACAAAAAAGCATCTTCACTTACAATAACCGTCCTCGTAACTGGAGTGATTGCTATCTTTGTAGCCCTAATAGTCATTTCAGGAGTAGCCGACCCAATTATCAACAGAATGCGCGGCATCCTTCCCCTTTACAACAATTCAAAACCCCCCGCCCAGCTCCCCGGCGAAATAAGATACAACATTCAAACAGGCCAAGTGCAATATATAGACCAAACAGGATGGAAATGGTTCCCGGATGATTGGAATAAAGACGTTGAATTCGGAGACAAGATAACCGACGCAAAAACAATAACCTCGGATTTTGAAACATATTACTACGACTCATCCGACCGAGGTCCGGCAGAATTCCAATTCAAGGCACGCCGAGATGTTCCTGGGGGAATCTTCATAGAAAAAGACGGAAAAGGAATTTATGTGCGGACATTACGAAGACCAACACAAGGACTACCCAAAGTTATGGGGGGGGCAGTAGTAATGGGCGCAATCTTTGACAAAGAACCTGACAATAAATTTAATCTGCTCGAAGAAAGATACTATATCATAGACGCAATGAATTATTTTTACAGACAGTCTTCTTCAACAACTGCAGAAGGAAATGCAGACTACTTAATAACTTCGACAAGAAACAATCGTGAAGGAATGTCTATATATGATGCCTTCTATCCAACAAGAGATAAAATATTAATCTCGGACTCATTGAGGCTTTCTCAGGATTTTTATGGTGAATTACAGAAACATCTTCTCAATTTGCACGAAGGCCAAGTGGACCCAAAATTCAGGAAATTAGATATCGACCAGCAAGGATATCTAAAAAAACCTTTAAAACAAGCATTACTAGATGCGGGAGTTTTTCACGAATTAGATATGAACGGAACAGACGGTACAACATATTACTTCAAACAAATAAAGTTCGCAGATGAAACAGATTCCTCTTGGAATCCTGCGGTTTGGACTAAGGATGAAGATGGGGTGGCCGTATACCAAGCAAGTCTTGGTGGCTATGGTGGGGGGCTTATACCAATCAACGTTTACGCAATTGTAAGCGGACACAATGGACGAGCCATATCAGGTATGCTCTTTTGGGGAGCTTCAGGAAATATGAATGTGATAGAAACAGACAGCAACGAAAATCCCGTTTCTTCACAGCCATCTCCGGGAGGCGAGCAAGAAATCTTCAACGCGGCAATAAAATGGCGGGACTTAATTTTCCAGCAGCCAATGAAAGTAGACCTTTTCAACAAAAAAGACAATCCTGATGCGGGAACAACTTGCTGGTTATACCGCGTAGAAAAAACCACTCTCGAAGGAAATCCTTACTTATTCATAAACTTAAGAAGCCCAGTAGAAAAATGTAAAACCCTATAAAATGTCAAACAAAAAAAACAAAAAAGCTCAGTTCGGCCACGGTTTCAGCATAATCCTCTGGATAATTTTCTTAGCAATAGTCATCGTCGGCTTATATTTCTGGCTCTCTTCTATCACTGGCACCAATTAAACAAAAAACCTTCGAGTAGTAATTGTTATAAATCTCATTTTCTTTCTCTTGAAATGCAAAAAAGGGGAGAACTGACATCCGGACAAATAGCAACACTCATTTTGGCTATAGCCGGCTTCATAATCGCAGTGATTTTCCTTCTTGTTATTTTAGACACCAAAACTTTATCCGAAAGAGAAACTTGTCATCTTTCTGTTCTAACGAGAGCAA
Source organism: Candidatus Pacearchaeota archaeon (assembly GCA_018304105.1). GTDB lineage: Archaea > Nanobdellota > Nanobdellia > Pacearchaeales > GW2011-AR1 > UBA73. The sequence goes on from JAGVWX010000008.1 coordinate 31,300, forward strand.
CAACTCCGGACGCGCTGCAAAGGCTCGTCCCTTTAAAATGCAAGACACAAAAAATCTGCCTCACGACAAGTTCTGACAATTGCGAAGACCAATTCGCCGGAGAAAAAAATGTCCAGTCAATAAAAGTACAAACCCACGAAGATATAGAAAGAGAGGTCGCTTACAACATGTACGATTGCTGGACAATGATGGGCGAAGGCAAACTAGATGTCTTTGGCGACAGAAATGGAGCAATTCTTAAAAATCTTGATTGGAGTCAAGTTGTCAATGAAAAAGCCAGCACGTGTATGATTTGTTCTCGTCTCGTCCTTTCAAAAGACATTCTTGCAAACACACAACTCCTGAACAGCATAGACGTCAACAGTTACATGGAAACTCATCAAGTTCCCGGCTCAGAGCTGACATACTTGCAGGCATTTACTGATGCCCAAGTCAGGTCCTATCCTCAAAAATTCAGGGAGAATTTCATTGCAGATAAAGATGTCATCCCGACAAACGAAATCGCAATAGTTTTTATGCAAATACTGACTTCCGCTACGCCAGTAGAAGAAGGTACCAGTGCAGCACTAACTGGAGCAGGATTCGTTTTTGCAGCAACCACCGTTGTAGGGCCACTGGGAAGAATGCTCGGATGGAAGCTGACTGCTTTAGTAGCCGCTGGAACTGCAGCCACCGCAGGAACAATTGCAGCAGTACAAACTTGGAATAGCAGGCAGGTCTCGGCAGGATACTGCGGTCCATTCACTTCAGAGTCCGAAGCAAGGAAAGGTTGCTCAATCGTCACCCCGTTCAATTACAAAAAAGTAAGCGATATAAACAATTTCTGCGCTAAAATAGAAGGCCAGCTATAATGATAAAAAACAAAAAAGGTGAAGAGGAAGAAGGCTTGATTGGCAACACTCTTGGAACAATTCTTGGCATAACTGCAAGCGTCATAATAATTGTTTTCATCTACATTGCCATTTCTAGAGTCTGGTCAGACCAGGCATTTGAATCCGCCCAGCAAATCGCAGACACTTTGAAAGCAAGAATAGAAGCGCTCAAGCCCGGCCAGGAAACAACCATAACAATACAAGGCTCAGAAAACCTAAATGGCTGGACAATAAATACTTGGGATAAAAACGACGATAACCGTCCAGACACAACCGAATGCTTCGCCTCAAACTGCCTTTGCATCTGCGAAGGCGAAGGCAAAGACAGTTGCAAAAAGAAAGGAATTTGCAGAAAGCTGGAAATAGAAGGAATCCCTCATTCTAATTATCTTCCCGCAATATACATCCAGCAAAATCTTCTAGCGTTAAGAACAAAGTTATGCAATGATAAGACTCTTTTAATCCAAGACCAAGAAAACGGTCCATATTGGATACTTGGAGATTGTGGGCAATGACCAACAAAAAAGCAGTTCTCACAGCTAATCTTATTTACATTTTGCTAGTGGTTGCCTTCGTTGTCGTGATGTTCCTTTTCATTCAAGCCCAGATGAGCGGAGCATCAACTTGGTCAGATTATTACGCGAAACAAATTGTTCAAGTTATCAATTACGCAGAGTCCGGCCAGAAAATTACTCTTGATGTGCAAAGAGCCACCGAAATCGCAGCAGGCAATGAAATTTCTCGCTTCCAGGAAATGTTCGAGTTCGACAACGTCAACAGCCAGGTCTGCGTCAAACTTTCATTAGGAGTAAAAACCTGCTACTATTACTTCAACAACGTCGATATAATAGATCCAGAGATGGTCTTAGGAAGACCAATAAATCTTCTCGAATTCAATGTAAAAGAAAAAGCAATCAGGAGTTCAAATGAATAAAAAAGCGGCGCTCGGCGCACAAACAATGATTTTCGTTTTCATAATTATATTAGTTATTATAGGCGCCGGAATAGTTATAGGGGTCGGCATATTTTTCGCAGGCGAGTACGACTTCAGAGAAGCTGACGCCATCACGCTAAAAAATCAAATTGCCTATTGCATAACAAACAGCAACATAAATCTCGAATCCAAAGAATCTTTCGGAGCAGAGTTCTACAAAACCTGCAGAATAAACAAACAAGCGATTGACACATCTTTTTTAATTTATATCGAAGTAGATGAAAAACCATTTCTGCAGGCTGGTTCGTTAGACCGAACCCAATGCGCATTGTCTGAAAAAAACAATGCATATCCAAAATGCATCTCTGAAACTTTCGACAAAGGCGGCAAAAAAATATTCGTTCAAGCAGGCTCAAACCAAAATAGCAGGAAAATAAGAATATGAACAAAAAAGGCGTAGTCATCGGCACAGCAATTTCAACTAACTATCATAGCAGTAACTTTCATAATGGTTCTCTTCGTCGCAGCATCCCTCGCAATTGCCGCATTAAAAAAACCGCAAATCGAACAATCAATTTCAACTGTTTCCGCAAGCAACTTTCTTTTTAGAACAACAAGCCTTACAGATTTAGACAACCCCGACAGGAAGCTTACCGTTTTGGAGGCAAAGGCCGACGGCGCTCTCGCAACCGCAGAATATGATCAGCTTTTGCGCGAAATCGAAACTGCATCTAATGGCCCGGAAAGAGACAGTAAAATAGATGAGAAGAATAGAATAGCAAACAGAATGTCTCAAGTAAAGGAGGCCATAAAACAATTCATGACTGAAAAAAGCGCCCCCGATACCTGCTTCATACTGTTTCAAGGTCCCGGAAAACCAGTACAAGGCAATGTAGACCTTGCTCCAAACGGAAAAGACATCTTCTTCCAAAAAGACGGGGCGACAGCCAGAGTAAATAATAATTGGATGGAGCTAAGAGAATACTACAGCCACAATCTACTCGTCAAAATCCCAGAATTTACTTCCACCAACTATGGAGAATCGAAAACATTCGATATATTAATTTACTACGGACCATGCAAACATTTCACAAACTAAACAAAAAAGCGCAGATAGCGACTTCAATGCTCGTGCTCATAGCTTTGATTTTCTCAGTCGCAGCGCTCTTCGCAATGGTAAGTTTCAATGGCAACCTTCAATTCAGCTCAGTCGGATTATACGGAATGATAAATGATGCAAACACCATGAATAACTATTTCATACAGCAATCACAGATTTTCGGAAAATCTCTCGTTATTGAATGCAAGGACTGCTCAAATGAACAAATTTTGGAAAAAGGAAAAACATTCGACGCCCAGCGCAAAATTAGATTCACCAATGAAGGCGACTTCTTCGCAAAACTCAGAAACGGCGAATTCAAATTTGAAAAGCAAGCAGACAATTCTTACACATTAAAAATAGAAAACATCCATGTTCAATTCGAAAGTGGCTATAACAAAATAGAAAGAAATTTTGACATTTGTCAGACATTCAATTCAAACGGAGATTTCATCGGCGACTGCAAAGTAGATATCCCGGTTCCAGCCATTGAACAAACTAATTAATTCTGTTAAAAATACAATTAATTTCCTGTTCACAAGTCGGTCTGGCTGCCTCATGAGTGAAAGAATGACTTTGTAAGTGTGGTGGTGAGATAATTTAAGCGAGCGCAGCGAGCCAAATAATCAAAAAACATTTATCTAAGACATGAAAAAGTTGGTGACAAAGTTAAACAAGAAAGGCCAAGACCTTTCAATCGGCACATTAATTCTAATCGTTCTTGGAATTGTCGTTCTCGTCATACTCATTCTCGGCTTCACAATGGGCTGGGAAAATCTCTGGAACAAGATTAACGTTTTCGGCGGCGGCACATCTTCAATCAGCGATGTGACTATAGCCTGTCGACTTGCCCTTCCTACATCTGACACATACACATTATGTCAAAGAACTTGGGAAATAAAGGAAGGAAATAATCCGAAAGAACCAGTTGGCTGCAGAGACCCAAGAGTATTACAAAGTCTTGGAAAAGCCACAACCGATAATTTGGGCTGTACCAAGAGTTGTGTTCCAAAAGATGCTGCTTTCTGCACAAGTATTACAGCCCCTACTACAACAACATGCACGGGTGCATGCAACACTTTAGAAACTCCGACAACGACAGGTGCAAAAATAACATCCTGCATTCAATCACCGAGTGCTAGAACAACATGTTCTGCAAAGGCATTAGAGTCAGAATGTAATGCTCTTGTTGGTTGCGTCTGGCAATAATAATTCTCCCCAATGAACAAAAAAGCATTCGAAATGGCGATTTCAACGTTGATTATAATTATTCTGGGAATTCTTGTTTTGATTGCAATAATTTACGCAGTAACCGGCGGCTTCAAGCAATTCCAGCAGACAACTGACCCATTTACAGACACAGCAACTTCCGCCGCAGTCACTCAGGCCTGCCAAAGCGCATGCGAACAGCAATCAAAGATTATTTACTGCTGCTCAGAATATGAAATAGACAACGTAAAAATTAAGTGCAACGACCCAAGGCTTAATCTGCAAGGCTGCGCACTCGCCTGTACAGACTTTGAATGCGGTGAATAAAATACAGATTTCCTGCCATTTTGCCAAACAGCCTCGCTCCGCTCGGCTGTAATTTAGCAGTCTTCAAAAGCTCGAAGCTCGCTTTTTCCGACACAATATAAAAAATAAATAACTTTTCCAATTTTCCCATTCAAACAAATTCGTTTCATTATTTGTTAATTTCAGAAAATTTAAGCTATTTTATTAGTAAAACAAAAACCTTAAATTCTCTTTCATTCTATAAATAAAATGCCGAGCCAAGATTATTCTGGAAAAAGAAAAACAAAAAACGATAAGCGGGCCAAATCCAGATATAACAAGTTCAAGGTAGGCGGCTCACAGCGCTCAGCGAATATAAAATTAACTAACGAAAAATCAAAATAACAATCTTAATAAAACTCATTTTCCTAAACAAGAAATGCAAGAATACTACTTTTTATTCGCTCTCGCCCTAGTTTACACGCTCTTCGCAACAATTCAAGATTTAAAATACCGTGAAGTCGCAAACTGGCTTAGCTTCTCTTTCATCGCATTCGCTCTTGCTTACCGTGCTTTCTTCTCTATCGCAACAGACAACCTGAGCTTTTTCCTTTTCGGCCTCTTCGGCTTTCTTATAATGTTCGCCTTAGGCAACGCATTCTATTACATGAAAGCATTCGCTGGCGGCGACGCAAAGCTCCTCATGGGCTTCGGCATAATTCTCCCGTATCAAACCTATCTCCAGCTCCTATTTCTTCCTTTGCTCCTTGTCTTAACACTCTTCCTCTCAGGCGCAGTTTACAGCCTCTTTTACAGCATTTTCATCGTATTAAAAAATAAAAAACAATTCACAAGAGAATTCAATAAGCTCTCAAGAAACTGGAAGTTCACATTGACTATTTCAACAATCCTCGTTCCAGTGTTTGTGCTTCTTGGATTCTATCAATACCTCTTTTTTCCTCTCGCCATTCTCGCACTTCTCCATTTGACTTTCATTTACACAAAGTCGTTAGAAAAATGCATGCTCATCCTCACTCCTCCTGAATCTCTTACGGAAGGCGACTGGCTAGAAAAAGAAATAAAACTTAACTCCAAAATAACTATCCAAAAATCTGTCCACGGCCTTTCATTTCAGGACATTCAGCTCCTAAGAAAATATCACAAAAGCGCTTTAATCAAGCAAGGCATTCCTTTTGTGCCAGCTTTCCTTATTACGTTGATAATCACGGCACTCTTCTTTTCAGCTTTATTACCTCTTCCTTCTCTGTTTTCTTTTTTACCTTAATCACTTCTTTCTTCGGTGTTTTAACGACTCTCAAAGATTTATGAACTTCATTCAGCTCTTCCTCGCTTGCCTCATAAGCAACCGAATTCACGTCAACTCTTTTGTCATAAACTGGAATAACGTTCACAATAACTTCATCAAACGCCCTCGAAGTTTGAATCTCCGTCGCGCTTGCTTTCAGTTTTGAAACCATCTTCGAAGCAATTTTCTTTGCCAAACTCATCGCCCCCGAAGGAATTTCTTTTGAATCTCTTGCAAGAGTCCTTGGAATAATTATTACATGTCCTTTACTAACTGGTCTTATCGAAACAACCGCAATTGCTTCTTTGTTCTCATCAACTTTCTTGCTCGGAACATCTCCAGAAACTATCATCCTAAAAACGCTTCTTTGCTCCCTCGCCCCACCGCTCCCCGCCTGTCCAGTAGGCTGGCGTTGCTGCTCAACCATCGAAGAAATCGTCTCATCGCTCATTCCGCTAAGCTGCTGCCGAGCCGCTTCTTTCTGCGCCCCATCGGACATTTTCTCAACCTGCTCATTCAATTGCTTCTTCGCCAAATTAATATCTTCTTTAGACAACATCAATAAAGATAAGAAATAACGTTTATATAATTATTCAAGAAGGCCTGCATTTTTCAAAAACCTTTTAATCCTGAGAAGTTTAAATAAAATATGAAAGAAAAATACTACAAGCAGCTTTTTCTCATAGGGGCGCTATACGATATCATTCTAGGATTTGGATTTTTATTATTTTACAAGGCCATTTACGATGTTCTTGGGATGACTCTTCCCCAAAACCCTGCCTATTTGTCTATGTGCGCCATGCTGATTGGCCTTTACGGAATCCTATTATTCATGATTTCTCAAGACCCAAAAAACAACAGAAAAATGATAATTTACTCGTCGTTGATTAAGTTCGGGTTCGCTACAGTAGTTTTCTACTATTGGTTCTTCTTCGGCCCTCGATACGTTGACGTTCCGTTTAGATTTTTCGGCGCGATAGACCTCGTCTTCGGCTTGCTCTTCCTAGAGTCCTTGAAGTTTGCTAAGAAATAATCAAATGCTTAATTTAGATAAGTATAAAATCTTTTAAAATCTTTTTCTATAATGGAAAAGAAGATTTTACGTTTTCTTAGACCAAATAAGATGAGTATCCTCGCTACTATTATCTCGGCAATATTTCTGATTTCTCTTAACATATATATAACTTTAGAGTATCAAAAAGTTAACAAAACAGTATATGAAGCAGAAATTTCTGTCGTTTATCCATCAATCAACTATCTTCACTTCAATAGTTCAGAAGAAAAACAGAATTACATCAACGAACTCGGGCTTACATTAAACGAAGACTATTACAAAACAACCTTTATTGGTTCGTTAAAGCAAGTGTTATCAAAGACCTACCCTTATTCAATTATTCCTATTGCCTTGATATACCTTGCCTTTTCTTATCGTTATAATAAAAAAGATTAAAAGAAATTACCCGAAAGCCCTTCTGTAATCTTCAGTCTCAACCGAACTCACCCCGTCCACTCCCGCAAGTTTATCCTCGAAAATTGAAGTGTCTTTTTCTTCATGCCATGCAAATTTCACAAAGATTGCCTTCAGCCCAAAAGCCATCGGTCTTTCTTCAAAAGAAATATTCATCGCGCCATCTTCTTCCAGCCTTTCCTTCGCTGACTTCTTAATCGCTTCCAAATCTGAATCCAGCGATTCCGGCATCAACCTAACAATTACTGCAACTATTCCTGCCATATTATTTAGACACAGCTTTCTAAACAGTGTCCAATTCCAAAATAAGAAAGATGGTTTATAAAATTACGCATTAAGGTTATTTTAAAGTCAAATCAACTGGCCCCGCCGCAGCAAGCTGCGGGGTAAACCCCAGGAAGGAATTTAATTTACGTGAAGTTAAACTCCGCAAAATCGGGCAGTTACGCGCTCCCCGAACCTAATTTTTCCAAGTGTTCAGCAACTTTTTCGTCAATAATCATAATTCTTCTTATTGATTTTACGTGCTTGTGCCTAAGAAGAACATTCTTCTGTTTAATCTTCCTTGCAATGTTTTTATCAAGTTTGATTAACCAGCCATAAATCTTTGGCTTTTTATCTTCTAGATATACCCCTTTTATGTTGCCGATGTAATTACCATTTTCCGCATAAACCTTTTTCCCCATAATGCTCGTTAATCTCGTCATATCCTTTGGCTTTCTGTTCTTAAATATCCAAGATAAAAGACTGATCAATGCAATTAATAATAAAATTCCGCAGCCTGCAAAAAAATAAGTCTTATTACTGCTGACAAATTGTACTGCAGACAAAGATCCTTTTCTCATATTGGAAAATAAGTTTTTAATTGATTCAGAAACTTTGATTCCTGCAGGGGACGTTTCTTTTATATCTCCGGCATCTTTTGTTTCATTTTCATCCAATTCATTTATTTGCATTCCCGTCGAAGGGGCAATTATTTCAATTTTTCTATATGACTCTGCTGAATAATTCTCATACCCCACTTCTGTATAGAAATCATAAATTCCTGGTTCGAGAGTATTTGGCATAAATAGTTTAACCGTTTGTGTCTTCTCCTCAAGTATACCTAAATAAATTGTATCTTTTCCCAAGTCTAATCTCTTCCTCTCGTTTTGAATCCAAAAGGTAACTATAACATCCCCCTTTATTTCAGCCATGCCCCTTATGTAATAAGTTAAATTGAAGAACTCTCTCGACTTGATAGGAGAAACTATATCTACTATTTTAACATCAAATAATTTTACGCATTTATTAGAATAACAGGAATAATCTGTTTTGCAATCTGCATCCCTTTCACATTCGTGAGTTATTATTGTTCTTCCTCTTCCACCAGAGAAGGTTTGTGTTGCTAGTTGCTCTCCGCAATCTAATATATTTCTAAATTCTAAATAAGTATTATTATTTCCAGAATTCCATAAGTCTGATAGAAGATTTGTAATTGCATAACAAGTTCCATAGTTTTCATCATATTCTGTTTTGTTTCTTGTTTGGTTCATAGTCTCGTCTGCTAAACAAGATATATTTGTCCAATCTGTCCAACTGCTGTTTACGATACTATAAGAACAATAATTGCAAGAAACCGTTTGATTTTCAAACCAGGTTACATTGATAAATAAATCCGAAATTAAACCAGTAACAGCGTAACAGGTTGAATAATTGTTATCATACTCTGTCCAGTTTCTTGTTTGAGTTTTATTATCAAATATACTGCAGGAGGTTATATCGTACCAGTCTGATTTTGTAGTATTTACATTATTAAATGAGCAATAATTGCAACTTATATTTTGATATTCATAAATAGTTTGATTAGCAATTTCTCCGCAATTATTTGTATCATATTGAGTTAAGTTTCTAATCTGGGTTTGATTATCATAAATGTCGCAAATTCCAAAATTTATCCAATCACTCCAACTTGTGTTTACCAGATTAGTTATACAAGAATTTACAGTATAGCTTCTTGTTCCAGAGGAGTTATAATTATGACCTGTTCCGTTTCCCCAGCTTCCCCAATAATATGAATATGTTCCATTTGTCAATGAAACAGAAACGTTATAGACATTAGATGTCAAATTTTGAGCGGTGTAATTTGTATTATTTATCTGCAAAAGTACTGTTCCGTTCGTATTCTCAACTGTCACATTAAACAACGCAATTCCATTCCCAATTAAAGTTGCATTATCATCCCAATAATCTGAGAAGATAGGATAAATTGTGTCTGCAGCTGGAGGAACATAACTTGTATTGACAATCACGCTTCTCTGCTCAGTTTGATTCTTATTTCCAGCTATATCGATGGCATAACCTGTGAACGTGTGAGTTCCATTTGTTAAGCTTGTGAAATTATTATAATACTGATTTACACTTGCATTGTACAATGCCAGAATCTCCGAGGAAGAAAGAGTCCTGTTAAATACCATCATTTCGTCGATTGTGCCATTGAAATAACCGCTGAATCCAACACCTATATGCATTCCCTGAAGGGCACATGTCGCAGTAATTGCAGAATCAACTTCTTGAGTTCCGTTAATATATATTTTGTTGCTTGTCCCATTCCTCACCCATGCAACATGATACCAGATACCTGGCGTAATTGAAGTTGTTGTGGAGCCTGAATAAGCAGCATTGCATGGCAGTACCCTTATTTTATTAGTCGAAATCTGCATAAGTCTTTGAGGAGAGGCGTCCACAAGGCTATTACCGTCTTCAAATATTCCGCGATTAGCTGTACTATCTGACTTTATCCATAAAGAAAAAGTTTCATTTTTAGGTGATGCGCCTGTCAAACCAGCAGTATTCACATTAACATAACCATTAGTAACATTAAACTGGAATGCACTTCCAAACCTGCCGCCAGAATTTAGCGTAGCATTTCCAATAGCAGTGCCATTCATTCCGTATGTGGAAAGATCATAGAACATCGCCCCCAGTGTCCCAGCACTCTGATTTGTGTCATCCCCCCTAATCCACAACACAAGAGATTTGTCGAAATCAACAAACGCATAATGCTCTGAAGAATCATTCGTTGAAACATTTACATAAATTGAATCTCCAGATTGTGAACTTCCATTACTCGGCGTCGGATTTGTAAAGTCAATATCGGGCAAAGTTGTGTCTGATGCAGAAACCAATACGAGAATAAAGAATATTAAATATATTGCAACCAATAAATACTTCTTACTCATTTTTGCCACCAATAATAAATTTAATTTTTTTGCCAATACTCTCTTTTGGTAGAATAATATGTGCGCCCGTTCCAAAACAGGTAATTTGCCTCTCTAAAATTTCGCTGTTAAAAAAATCAATTTTAAGTTCTTTTTTATTAATAATTTTAGAATCACCAATAACAATCTTTGCTTTTTTCCCTATAAGAGTTTTAGAAACAAAAACATGAGCCCCATTACCAAATTTAGAAGGAATTTTTTCAAAAATATTTAAATTGCCAAAATCTGCCCTTATGTTCATATATACCTAGTATATATGATCCTTATAAAGATTATGATTAAGTATTCTCGTTATCAGAATTAACAAAACCACCACCCCATAAATGTTTATAAAACCTAGTTCTTTTTACAAAAAATGGATAACTATCAAAAGCTTATTGAAAGAATTGCCAAGTCTTCCAACCTTGATATAAGCGAAATCGAGAGGCGGGTCGAGGCAAAAAAAGCAAAGCTCTCCGGACTAATTTCCAAAGAAGGTGCCGCGCAAATAGTTGCCGCAGAACTCGGAATAAACTTCGACCATGAAAAACTCAAAATCTCAGAAATCCTTGACGGAATGAAAAGGGCAAATATCGTTGGAAAAATAATCAGAACCTTTCCTGTAAGAGAATTCAACAAAAACGGCAGGGAAGGAAAAGTAGCCTCATTCATCCTCGCAGACGAGACCGCGAACATCCGCGTCGCCTTGTGGGACACAAACCATATTTCGTTGATTGAAAGCGGAAAAATCGGAATAAATTCCATCGTCGAAATCTCGGGCGGAAACATAAGAAACAACGAATTGCATCTTTCTTCTTTCGCAGAATTAAAACTCAGCAACGAAAAAATAGAAAATGTTAATGAACAGCAAATGACCAGCGAAAAATCACTCAAAGACGCCCAGCCCGGGCAAAACATTCGAACTCGCGCAATAATCGTCCACGCGTTCGAACCAAGATATTTCGAAGTCAATCCTGAGACTGGCAAGAAATTTACCGAAGCGGACAAAAACAATGGATTGCAGCCCAAAAAACGCGCACTCCTGAACATTACTTTAGACGACGGTACCGAGTCCATGCGTTCCGTGCTTTTCGGAGAGCAAATAAACAAACTCGGCATCGCAGATGAAGAAATCTTCTCTCTCGAAGAATACGCCAAAGCAAAAGAAAGAATATTGGGCGAAGAAAAATATTTTATCGGCCAAATCCGCACAAACGCCTTCTCAAACTCCCCCGAACTCACAATCAACGGCGTCGAAGAAGTCAATCCCGATGAACTAATCAAAGAACTTGAAGCAAAACAACTAACTCCGTAAAAACATCGTTCTCACAACATATAATCTTTTAAACATCCCCCAACATTTAATAGTATGCGGCGCTTGACCAATGCTAGTAAAATCATAATTTGGCGTTAGACGATATTGCCAGAACATTACTTATGCAATATCGTATGGGGGGGCGGGATATAAAAACGCCAAATTATAAGAAAGCAAGCTGTCCAATTACGCCGCAAAGAGTAAATTAATATACCATGGCAAAAAAAGAAACTGAAGAAGAAGAAAAATCTGATGATGTTGAAGCTGAAGCAGCAGAAAAGAAATTAACAGACGTTCCAGGCATCGGCCCTGGAATAGCTTCAAAGCTTGAAGCGGCCGGCGTTTATGACTTAATGGGTCTCGCAGTCATGTCTCCTCCAGCATTATCTGAAATGGCTGGCGTAGGCGAAGCAGTGGCAAGAAAAGCAATCCAAGCAGCTCGTTCAATGATGAATCTCGGTTTTATGTCTGGCGATGAATTCGCCAAAAAAAGAGAGAACGTCGTGTTCATAACAACAGGCTCACAATCTCTTAATTCTTTACTCGGCGGCAAAGGCGTAGAAACCGGCTCAATTACCGAAGCATACGGCGCCTTCGGCTCAGGAAAAACCCAGCTTGCACTCACTCTCGCAGTAAACACTCAGCTCCCAAAAGACCAAGGCGGAATCGAAGGCAAATCGGTTTACATCGACACCGAATCAACATTCCGCCCGGAAAGAATCAGGCAAATCGCAGAAGCCATCGGCGCCAATCCTGAAAAAGTCCTGAAAAACATTCTTGTTGCAAGAGCATTCAATTCAGACCATCAAATTCTTCTTCTTGACAAAATCAACGAAATGATAAAAGATGGCGAGCCAATCAAATTAGTTATCGTAGACTCACTCACCGCCCATTTCAGAGCAGAATTCGCAGGTCGCGGACAGCTCGCAGACAGACAGCAAAAATTAAACCGATACTTGCACAGCCTGCAAAAACTCGCAGACCAGCACAATCTCGCAGTCTTCGTCACAAATCAGGTAATGGCAAACCCCGCAGTAATGTTCGGCGACCCAACAACAGCAATAGGCGGTCACATCCTCGGCCACGCTTCAACTTACCGGCTCTACCTAAGGCGGGGAAAAGGCGGCTCCCGCGTCGCCAAGCTCATTGACTCTCCAAACCTCCCAGAAAACGAATGCCAGTTCTTCCTCACAACCGCGGGAATAAGGGACGAAAGTTGAACGCCCCAACACTAAGCAATCTCTGGATTAACCTCAAAGTAAGTTAACGCTGTTTATCACAAGTTTATATAATTCGGAGTTATAGAAATGCATGGATGACCACACAAAAATTCTGGAAGAATTAGAAGCGCGAATCAAACCCCTTCTTGATAACAGCCCAGACGGAATTTATTTCTGGCTTGATGAAACCAATATGATTTGTAACGAAAAGCTTGCGTCAATATTCGGCTACACAATAAAAGAGATTCTGTCAAAAACTCCTTTCCTAGAAAATTTAATTGCCGAAGACTACCGAGAAGTATTCTCGCTGAATTATCATCATCATGTCGCAAACTTATCTTTTCCCGTGACATTTAGATTCAACGGAATAAACAAATCAGGCAAAGAATTTCCGGCAGAAACCGACATGATTCCGTTTTCCTGGAAAAACCATGCAATAGCGTTTCACTTCGTAAGAAAAATCAGCGCGGCGCAGCAAACGTAGTTTGCTATTATCAGGACGCAAACAGAAACTCCGTGTCGAAAATCGCGCCTAATTGCGCTGCGCGACATCTATAGTTTATATACTAAAAATTAAAGAATAACTTGTCCTGTAATCTCTCCTTTGCTCTCCCAGACCCCTTCTTCTGCTCCCTTATCCTCTTCTGTATTCTCCCCTTCTGCAGCATTGCCTTCACCACTGCTTTCACCGCCAGGCCCGTCCTCTTTTCCCATCATTGAAAAGAACTTCTTAAACAATTTTTTCATATCTCCTTCTGATTCAGCAGGGGTGAATGTTGCAGAATTCATTATGCTTCTCACCTTGAAATACATTTTTGCTCCATTAACCATGTTTTTTACTCCCTGGATTGGCTGCATTTTTTTGTCCCATGGGGGGCTTTCTGTTTGTTCTCCCCTCATTTCTTTTTCCTGCGCATATATTAATTCATAAATTTTTTCAAAATCAATTTCTGCAGTCACATCTTTTTCGCCAACTTCTTCAGGAAGCATTGGTGTCATTTTTATTATATCATTTTCATTAACTTGTGCATAAAGATTAAACACAACTTCATTAGTTGCTAAATCCTTAAACTGAACAACGGCATCCAGGCTCCCCCCATATTTTTCTGCCATTGTTCTTATCATTTTCATGAACTTTTCATCCTGCTTAATCATCCCCTTTTCTTCCGCTGTCATACCTTCTTCATTTTTTCTGTTCATTTTATCTTCAGGAGAGCCAGGGAACTCATGATTTTTCATTGCTTTTTTCATTTCAGATTCTATGAATTCTTTGGAAGGAAAAATCCAGGTTTTCATATAAGGAGAAATAATAGTTACCTCTTCGTCCATTCCGGGAATTTTAACTGTTTTTGCCTCTTCCCAATATTCTAATTTCCCATATTCTGTTTCATATTTTATATTAATTAGATTGTAATTCATAACATCTTTTATGTCAGTTTTATCCATGCACTTCATTCTAAATGCCATTTCTCTTTGATTGTCTACATTTTTCCAATAAAGTTCAAAAATTCCAGAAGCGGCTTGCTCCCAGTTTTCAGCTGAATTGGCAAGATACTCTTCAAAAAACCATTTCGCAAACTCTTGATTAAATCCTTTTTCAAATTCCTCTCTTTGTTTTATTAAATTTTGCAATTCAAATTTGCACCAGTCAGCATTTCCCCCGGAATAATATTTATTTTTTAAAGGCTGTAATCTCTCAAATGGATCTCCCCATCCCCCAAACCAAATAAATCCATTTGTTTTTCCCTTTTCAGTTCTGCAGTTTCCTCCTGCTTCAAATCCCCCTAATTGTTCCTTAAATTCTTCCTTATTTTCAAATTCTTTCCACCATTCTCCTTCACCCTTTGTGCATTTTTCAATACACGTCTCATCAGGTTTGCAGCTCCCCTCGCATTTTTTGCTCTCTTCATCTACATTGCATTCCATTTCATTTCCACAACTTTCCCTAATGCATTTTTCAATACATGGTCTTGCACAATCTTTGCTGCATCTTTGTTTTTGCTCTTGCTCCATTTTTTTATTTTCTTCATTTCTTCTTTCATCATCGCCATTATCCTCATATCGCCTATTTTCTTCTTCATTCATTTGGGGCTGTTGTCCATCTTGCGGAGGCTGTTGATTTTCTTGAGGCTGTTGTCCATCTTGCGGAGGCTGTTGATTTTCCTGGTCTGATTCAGTTCCTGTTGTTTCTTGTCCTGTGTCTGCAGAACTGTCTGATTGTGAATCTGATGTTCCACTATCGCCAGTATCTCCCCCTTCAACATCAAATCCGGTTAGACCAACAACAAAACCAGTAACCTTTCCTGCAACCCCCTTAACAGAGTTAATAACATTTCCCGTTATTGACTCTGGTTGTTCTTCGGTTTGTTCCGTTATTTCTGATTCAGAATTCTCATTTGCGGTTTCAGTTTCTTGTTGAGGACTTTCTTGTATTTGTGCAGCTTCTTCAGAACTTGTTTGTTCTTTTTCTTCTTCAACCACGTTTGTTTCTGGCTCTTCTATAACGTTATCCTCTTCTTCAGTTTCTTCAACTTCTATTCTCTCGGGAAGTGCAACACACTGTCCATTACTACAGACATCATTTTCTCCCCCACAATCCGATAAACTAGTGCATTGATTCCCAACTACATCCCCAATAACAATTTCTTCCTCAACTTCTTCTTCAACAGTTCCGGGGCAAGCAAGCCCAGTATCTGTCCATAATCCATTTGAACACATACTAGAAATAATATTTTCTCCAGATCCACAATTCATAGTTTTTTGTGTTCCGTCATCACATTCTTGCTCAGAACACTCGCTTAATTCTTTAACCTGGCACTTTCCTTCAGCACACTCCCCATTACCGCATAAAAACTTACAATCTTCATTTACAACACAAGTTTGTTCTTCTATGCAGACTGGTTCTAATGAGCAGTTATTCTCGTCTTTTCCTTTGAAAATAACTTTTCCAGAACATTCAATTGGAGCATACTGGGGGCATAATGCACAGTCCTCCGCGCAGTTTTCAATTGTTTCATTTCCCTCGCAAACATGATTGCCGCATACAACCTCTTTTATCTCAATTATCACTTCTTTCGCCTTGCATTCTTTTGCAATACAATAAAAATCAACTTCTTCTTGTGTTCCATTTTCTCCTGCAATTGTGCCAACTCCTTTCCCGCAGATTTTCCCGCCGCACTGATCATCATCACAATCTATCTGCTCATTTTTATTATCGTCAAAATTATTATTGCATATTTCTTCTCCTTTTTCTCTGAACAGTTCTATTAATCTTTTCTTGAATTCTATCTGTGCAAAAGAATACTCTTTTTTGTCATAACCAGAAAATAAAGTCACATAAAATTGCTTTCTTTCCTCATAATTCTGTTTTCTTAATGCCTTTTCTTGCTTCCTTCTTTCCTGGTCTTGTTTTATCCAAAAATAAGGATCGTTATTTTCTTTTGGCTGTTTATTATCATTATTATTTTCATTTATTGCATTTCCAGTAATAAAATTTCCAGTTATTGTGTTTTCAACTATATTATTGGAATCAGAATTTGAGCCTCCCTCCGTATTTTCAACTACGACACTGTCCTGATTGTCCTCTTTAGAAATTTTATCTTCAACTACGGTCCTGCCTTGAATATCATTCTTTTGTTCAATCTCTTTCCACACTTCATTTGCTTTTTGATTCCATGCTTCATTAATTGCCTGGATTTTCATATTTATTGTATTTAACTCCCCCCAATTTTGCTGTTCAGCAGCCCCCTTATAATCATCCAACAAACTTATGATTTCTGATTTATAATATTCAACATCTTTATTTCTATACTGATCAGGAGAAATCATTTCCCCGCCCTCATCCATTTTGGGCATAGGCCCTCGCGTATTTAACCATAAATTAAGGTTTATCCAGTTCCACTCACAATCATCACACATTTCTAATCTTGCAATTGCCTCAAATTTTTCTCCTTCATAAAAACTGATTTCCTGAACAAGCATGTTCTGATTAGGCATTTGGCTTTCGCTTCCAAAAATACCTGACATTAAATCCTCACACTTGCCCTGGTTCTGCCTGAAATAACTCTCAAATGTTTTTTCTGCGTTTACACTTTCTTTTGCTAAAATCTCCGCATTTGATTGAGAAGGATCTGAATTAAACTTTTCAGCTAAACTCTTAATTTCATTTATCTTCCCGCTAATATCTAATTGTTCTTCTGGTTTTTTGAATTCTATCCAAAAATTTAATCTGTAAATCAAATCTCCTTCTTTAATAGGGCCCTCATTAGACTCTCTTTCTATTTGTTCATCTTTATTATCGCCTTCGTTATCAAACTGCTTTTTTGTGAAGATTGAAGGAAAAGCATCCAAGCTAATTTGTATTTTCTTTCCATCAAACACAATCTTTTTCCATGCAGGAACAGAAGAATCTAATTTTTTATCATGCTCCTCTCCTTCTACCCAAACCCATTTTGTTTCTTCCGTAGGTTCTCCTAAAATCTCTCGAATTTTTTCCTGTTTTAAAACCCCACCCATTTGCTGATTAGTCGCTCCTAAAATTTCATTTAAATTTTGCCTTGATTTAGAGATATAAACTAAAAGATTTACATAGTCTATATTTCCTGTTTCATATTCTTCTGCATAATGTGTAATGCTTTTTATTTCAGAATCAGCAGAATTTGAAACTGCAAGAACACCACCTATTGAGAACAAGAACAGCACTATTAAAATTACAAACGACACCGTCCCCTTTTCCATAAAAAACAAAAGGAGATATATTATAAAAAGCTATCGCAATTATAGTTGTTCCAGTTAAGTACTCTCCGAATATCGGCTTCGATAATGTTTTGAGATTATTAACATTAAGTTACGTGCCCGGAGAGATGTTTGGTCTTAGGTTAATGTTCTTTCGTCAAAATTAAAAATCTGCCAACGATAAAATTTTCTGCTAAAGGGCCTGAGTTTAAGTAAGGTTAAACTCTGCAAAAATAGTCGGTTAAGTGCTCATCAGGCCAAACTTTTCCAAATGTTCAGCAGCTTTTTCTTCGATAATGATTATTTCGCTAACCCCTTTTACATGTTTATAATCAATTATTACTCCCTTTGCCTTAAGTTTATGTTTTTTATCTACCTTAATTTTCAGGCTTTCAATTCTGTTTTCTCCTAAAATAACATCATCTATTTTTCCGATATAATATCCGCTTTCTGTATAAACTTTCTTATTCATTAAACCCTTGACGCTATTTTTTGGATGTTTTTTATAATTATCGGTCATTCTAAACAAAAATCCGATAATCCTCTTTCTTAATACAATCAATAGGGCGAGAACAAAAAATATTAGTAAAAGTAATAAGATTATCTTCCAATTATAAGAAGATAGATTACCTATGGTTTTTCCGGCTATGTTTGTTTTTGGGATTATTGCCAAAAGTACAAAAATTAACAAAACTACGAGACCATAAGTGAAGGCCTTTCTCTTTCTTCTTGCTTGTTCGTTAAATCTTTTTAGAAGTTTATTAAATCGAATTAACAGGTATACAACAAAAAAGGCAATAGCTGAGGTAATGATCGCAATACCAAGCAAGATAAGCCTATTAGTTTTCTGAATTTTTAAAGAAGATTCTTCTATTTTTATTTCTTGGTCTTTGATTTTGAATTTTTGTTCTGCAAAAGCTCTTTGTTCATATCCATAAAAGATGTCTACTCTCAAGGCATACTCTCCATCTACTAATCCAATCTCTTCTATCTCTTTTTGGTAGGATAAATTCCCCTGCACTGCTTTTGTTTCTATCTGGCTGAATATCTCTTCATTATCTTTATTAATGATTGTATATTTTACATAGACGTCAATCTTTTCTGCTCCTCTTTTTTCTACTAATTCTACGCTAAATTTTAAAGTATTATTTTCAGTTAAGTTAATTTTCTTTAAATTTAAGGCTATATCAAATAAAGCCTTTGAACAGGGCATTTCTTCTACTGGCTTGCTTTCTGTTCCGTTGCACGTTCCTGTGTTTCTGCACTCCCTTGTTTGGTTTCCGTCCGCACATAAGCCCCAAGGAGTGCAATCCCAAAAATATACGCATTGTTCTATTATTGTGGTTGTTCCGCCACCGCCCCCGCTTCCACCGCCCCCCGACGGTTGCTGAACTGGGGGGGTGACTGGAGAGCTTGTCAGTTCAAAATAATCCACAGCACTTGCGATTGCTCCAGAAGAACTATTTGCATAAAATGTGACGTTGTATCTTCCAACAATTGAAGGAGGATTATAAACTACGAATTGACCATTCACAAGATCTTTTGTCTGCTCCTGCGAGTTAGGAGCAACTATTCTCGCCCAAACAGACTGGACATTTAATGCTGAAATGGACAAACTTATTGACGAGCCAACAACGGCAGAGCTTGGAGAGATTGAATAAGAAGTTATGCTTGCTGATCTATAATAAATGGTATCGTCAAAAAACCCGATATTGGCGGTATAAGTTCCGCTTTCAGCGTTTCGTGTTGTCCCTTTTGCTTCTGATAAAAAAGTTGAGTTGTAATTAATTGATGATGGTTTTCCCGTCGCTATTCCTGTTCCAAACATGCTGACTGAATAATTTGAAGAGTTTGCCGTTAGCGCTAATGCTGGCTGAACTAGGAAAATCAAATTGATAAGGCAAGTAATTATCATTAAGAAATTTATTGTTTTCATTTTATCCCACCATGACAACGGCATTTGAGCCAATGTTTAAAATTTGATTTGTCACAGGATATTCTAAATTTTTAGTATTTATTGTTGCATTAAAAGTTGTTGTTCCCGTTCCGGTAAAAGTTATATTTCCCGTTCCTAAATTACAAGTAGTTGTTACATTGCAATAATCCCCCATATTTATTTCCCAGTTGTTTCCGCTTCCCGCGCAAGTGCAGGTATCTGTTGCTGATTCTCCGATACTATAATTCCCCCAACTTGAAGCATTGAACACAACTGTTCCCGCATTCAATGAAGTAAAGTTGTAACAACTTGAGCCGCAGGCGGCTCCGTCTTTCAAGATTTGAGGATTGCTAAATGCCGTTGACAAACTATACAAAGTAATGTTCGCGCTCTTGTTGAATCCAATTGGAGCCGTGTTGTTGTTTACGAATGCGGAGTTGTTAAGTATTTGTATATCTCTTGTGAGGTTTGTTCCTGAACCGTTGACAGTTTGAAGGAAGCGGATTTCACCGAACACAGAGTCCTTAACAATTAGTGTAGAACCAACTCCTAGAACTGAATAATTAGCAATTTTTTGGTCAGTTAAATAAGTGCCATTTTTCCATTCGGAAGTTATATTAAGATGAATAGCTCCGTTGTCTATTAGGGTGTTGTTTCTAAATGTTACTTGGGAACCACCAACTAACTGCAAAGCTATTCCGCTGGAGTTTATCGTGTTGTTTTCAATATAATGATTATCACCTGCAACTTCAATACCATTATGGTCTTTTCTTCCTGTTAAAGTAATCGAGTTATTTATCACAGTGATATTACCTGAACTAGCAGCTAATGCGATTCCATCTACCGAAGCCGTTGTTCTGCTGCCGAAGAAAGTATTATGGGAAATAATTGTAAAGTTTTGAAAAATATTCACAAGAGCATAAGGTAAATTTGTCCCTTGAATATAATTGTAGCTAATAGTGTTTGCTAAACTTGGAGAGTTGACTAAACCATTATCATTCATATCAATGCCTTCTCCAGTGGCTCCGCTAAAGTATATGGAATTGTTTGTTATTTCATTTTTGAATGAGTCTATCATAACAATTACATACGCAGTATCTCCAGTTGTATTAACTGTATTGCCTTCTATTAAAGTATTATTTGTGTAGAGAAGATAGATTCCATAATTAGTCCCGCCGGTGGTCTTTATGCTATTATTCTTTATAACGCTTCCATTAACTCTGGTAAAATAAATACCGCTAGCAGCTTCCTCCCAGCCCACAGCATCTGTTCCAATTATTACAATATTTTTAACAGTTAAATTTTGCCTTCCGACTGCGGTTATCGCAGGTCCTCCTACGGTGTCATTAGTAAAATAAGTCAGGTTGTATCCATTTCCATTTAAATCTACATTATCTGCGCTTATCGTTATGCATGTTCCGGTTGAATTTAGTGATTGATTCAATGTATAAACTCCGGGAGAGGTTATGTTTCTGCAGGCAGAGATGATTATTGAATTCACCGTATAACTTCTCGTCGCTGAAACATTGTAAAGATGAGATGTCCCGTTTCCCCAGCTTCCCCAATAATATGAATAAGTTCCATTCGATAATAAAACAGAAACATTATACACGCTCGCAGTCACATTCGTCGCGGTATAATTCGTATTGTTAATCTCCAAGAAAACAGTTCCGTTTGTGTCTTGCACAGTTACATTAAACGATGCGCCATTTCCAACTAATGTTGCATTGTTATCCCAGTAAGAAGAGAATGTTGGATAGATTATGTCTGTAGCATCAACATGAACAAACCATGTTTCAGAGCTTGAAGTGTAATTTTGAGAATTTGGATAAATACAGGTAATGTTTTCTACTTGAACTGTATTGAAAGTCGTTGTGTTTCCTCTTGGGGAAGTTCCATTATTAATTAAACTTCCTTCCCTGTACAATAGTAAATTTGCTCCTGAATCTCCTGTTAATGTTGAACAATTTAAATCAATTGCAGTTCCTGCGATGATTGTTGCATTGCTCTCGGAATTATTTAATGTTAAATTAACGCTGGAAGAGATTTGGCTAACGGTAACTGTGAAATTACTCATGGATGAATTTGCGGTATAATTAGTTCCTCCAGTTGTAAGAAGAGTGTAGTTATAAGTTCCTGCACCCAAGGTAATATTTGTTCCAGCTTCACTTGTAACGTCAACATTATTTCTGTAAATACTATATGTCACGTCGCCGTCTCCGGCATTAGCATCCACATAACTTACATTAGTCGCGGTAAGATAGGTTACGGTTAAAGAAGTGGTGTTTGTTAAATTTCCTTGCGGGACTGCTTTATTAATCACTATATCTTTTGTTATTGAGTTAGCTGAATAATTTGCATTTCCTGCTGTTGAATAATTGAAGGTAACTGTCCCTACTCCGTAAACTATATTTGATTTGTCTAAAGAACAAGTTAATTCTGAAGGGCATCCGCTTCCTGCAACATTAGTTGCAGTTCCGTAAGTTATAGGAGTGGTTCCGGATATTCCTAAAACATAAGTTGTATTTTGATTTACTGTTAAAGTTTTGGCATCCATTGAAGAGTTTGCAGTATAATTAGCTCCGCCTGTTGTGTTTAAAACATAGCTGTAAGTTCCTGCTCCGAGAGTTACATTTTCACCACCATTTTTATAGACATTATCTCTGGAAACATTGTATGCAACATCGCCATCTCCAGAATTGCTCTCGCTATAAGATATGTTTGTTTGAGTTGGATAGGTTACTGTCCAGGAAGTGGTGTTTGTTAAATTTCCTTGAGGAGCAGTTTTATTAATTGTTACATTATAATAAGAATAGTCCACATTGGAGTAGTTTTGATTTCCCGATATATTTGCCCTGAAGATATAACTTCCTGCAGACAAAGTTACATTTAATCCGTTGCTTGCCGAATAATCAACGTTGTCTTTATCCAATCCGACTGTTCCTGCACTTGTGTTTGCTGATATGTTTACTTGCTGAGGGTAAATCAAGCTTAAATTAGAAGTCCCGCCGTTTGCTAAGAAAGTTAAAGTTGGAGTTGCTTTTGTCACATTTGCATAGAGCGTTTGTGAAACATTTGAAAAATTCTGGCCGCCAGTTATATTAAAATCAAATCTATAATATGCTACTCCGAGAGTAAGATTCGCTCCTTTTACTGTTTCTATTCCATCTCTTGTAATATTTAAAGTTCCGCCAGTTGTTGAACCTGATGCGTTTACCTGCTGAGGAAAAGTTACCGTAAGATTATTATCTATGTCATTCAAAGCTTTTGTCAGCGTTGGAGTTGCTTGAGCAACTGTGTAAGACATTGTTGAAGTTGAATTAAAGTTTTTATCGGTTCCACTTCCATACCCCCACCAATAATAAGAATATGTTCCTGCTGCTAAATTGCTCACGCTCGCATTAAAAACACTTGATAGATTGCTTGCAGTGTAATTTATTCCATTAAAACTCAAACCGACGGTTCCATTTGTATCTGCAACAGTTGAGTTAAATTGATAATCTGCTCCTGAAACATATGCGGTGTTATTTCCGGGAGTTGAAGTATAAGCACTAAAAGTCGGATAGGTTGTATCTGATGTTGTTTCTGTTGCATTAAAATGAGTATTGAAAACAGATGAATTGAAATGCAATCTTAAGTCAGGAGTTTTGGCATCATTTACATCAGATACTAACATTACTCCCAGATAATCACCTGTTTGTAATGTTGCAGAACCCACTGATGTACAGGAAATAGTCTTAAATTCTGCTGCAGTGACAAAGTTGCAATCAATGTTTTGGCCAGTTATAGAACAAATAGTTGCATCTTGGGTTGCACAATTTGATGATGTTCCGCAGTCATAAACTACAAAATTATCCACTTGAACTCTTGAACCTCCTTGAGACTCTGTTGCATTGCACCAGAAACCAATTACAAAAGTGTGTATGCCAAAAGTTGTAGTTTCAGTATACTGCTTTACCCAGGTGTAAGACTGTCCACCTGCTGTTGTTTCCCATATGGCTCTTGCATTTCCCTGGCTTGCGTCTAAACCCCCAACTCCTCCTGCTCCTGTAACACTTCCGCCAGTTAAAAAATACTGTTTATCTGTGGGGTCAACAATATGCTCAATTTCAATTGTTCCTCCAACAACTCTCAAATCAAAAACATCTTGGGATTCTGAAATTAAATTTGTTAAATAAACTTTATTATATCCATTTGAGTTTATTGGTTCAAATTCCACTATTTTTTCTGTTCCATCTTTTTCATAAACTTCTATTCTTGGGTTTCCAGAAATTGTTCTTGGAAAAATAGTAATATCATTCCTATTTGTAAGGTTTTTTTCAAATTTAATTCTAACATAATGAGTATCAGGAATTGTTTCACTCCAAATTCCATCTAATTCTTTTACTTCATTATAAACATTAGAAATAACAACTCTATCAGAATTAAGATGATTTGCACTTGTTATTTCAATAATTCCAAGAAAAGTTAATGAGTTATACCAGAGATTTTTAAGTGGAGAAGCTTGAACTAAGGGAGTTGTGAATATTAATAAAAATAATACAAATAATACAAAGAATAATGTGCTAACAAAAAATATCTTTTTTTTTAAGCAGAACATATCTTGCCTCCACTTGCAAAAACAATACAATCAACAGTGGTTACATTTTTAACGCTCATGTTCAAGTTTCCAGTCATTGTGTCGCCTGTTTTGTTAACCCAGAGTGGCGAAGTTATATTCAAAGCATTGTGCAAATGCAAATCTGCTGTTCCAACTTTTGTGTCAGTGTAAGTATTTGCTGGAGCTGTTTGATTGTAAGCCCAGGTTGCATATGTGGAATTGTATGTTGAATCAAATAATGTATGCGCATATGATTCGTTCCAGGAAGCATTTCCTACATTAGCAGCGTAAGTGGCATTGTAAGTAGATAAATAACTTTCATTGTTGATTAATCCTGCATATGTTGAATTATAAGTTGAATTAAATCCTAATCTAACTCCTTCAGAAGATATTGTATTATTTAATCTTGTCTCATTAAAAGAAAGTGTTGTTCCATCAAAACCTAGCCAATTATTTAATACAGTCCAATTGAATAATCCCTTAAACCATCCACCAACGCCCATAGATATATTCTGCCCAGCATCCCAAGTTTCACTCGTATTTGTTAGGGCTATGTTTGTATAATCCATACTTCCTGCTGGAGTCGTACAGATGAATGTCCCATTTGCTAATGTTCCATTTACAACTTGTCCTGCCGGGCAATTTTGATTTAAGATATTTGCATAAGTAGAGTTGTAAGTTGAGCCTGAATATGTTTGATTGTATGCCCAAGTTGCATAAGTAGAGTTGTAAGTTGAATCAAATAATGTATGCGCATATGTTTCGTTCCATGATGCATTTCCTATATTAGCAGCGTAAGTTGCATTGTATGTGCTTCCGCTGTAAGTCTGATTATAAGCCCAAGTTGCATAAGTAGAGTTGTAAGTTGAATCAAATAATGTATGCGCATATGTTTCGTTCCATGATGCATTTCCTATATTAGCAGCGTATGTTGCATTGTATGTGCTTCCGCTGTAAGTCTGATTATAAGCCCAAGTTGCATAAGTAGAGTTGTAAGTTGAGCCGGAATAAGTCTGATTGTATGCCCAAGTTGCATAAGTAGAGTTGTAAGTTGAATCAAACAATGTATGCGCATATGATTCGTTCCATGATGCATTTCCTATATTAGCAGCATAAGTTGCATTGTATGTACTTCCGCTGTAAGTCTGATTGTATGCCCAAGTTGCATAAGTAGAGTTGTAAGTTGAATCAAACAATGTGTGTGCATATGTTTCGTTCCATGATGCATTTCCTATATTAGCAGCATAAGTTGCGTTGTAAGTTGAACTCCAAGATGCATTATTATTTGATATTTGAGTATCAGTATAAGCGTTTGCTGGTGTCGTTTGATTATAATTCCAAGTCTTTGAAGAATATAGTGTATCTGTAAGAGATTGGTTGAAAGTATTGTTAGCAACGCTTGCTGCATAAGTTGCGTTGTAAGTTGAACTCCAAGAAGCATTGTTTGCAGTTACAACTGTGTCTGTGTAAGTTTGAGCTGGAGCTGTCTGATTATAATTCCAAGTCTTTGACGAATACAAACTATCAGCTAATGATTGATTCCAACTAGAATTTCCTCCTGAAATTCCGTCAATTCTCGAAGATAAACTTGTGTTTACATTGCTTATCAAAGGGGTTTCATTGTATGCGGCGGCTCTTGAGTCAATGGTGTTATTTAACTTTGTTTCATTAACGCTTAATACGCCAGAATTGTTATATAGATAATTAGAAGTTGTTATATTCCAAATAGTATCATTAGTAGAACTCGTTGAAATCCCCGTAAGCAGGCTTCCATCCCCCTTGAAATATTGAGCAGTCACGTTCCCGCTAACATTAATATTTCCAGAAGCATCTACATCTTGAACAAACAGCTTTGTTATTCTTGATGATAAACTTCCAAGCCAACCAAAAAATCCAGTTTGGGTAGTGGTTATATTGCCGGTGAATATCTCTGACTGATTCTTTAAAGCATAGTTTGTTAAATTTACAGAGCCAGAATCGTCCGTTTCACATAAAACACTTCCATTTTCATAGATTAGTCTTATTGAGCTTCCTTCTGAGCATGAATTTATTAGAGAGAAATTGATAAATGAAATATTATTTATCTTTCCAATAGAAGACTGGAGTTCTAATCTTTCATTCCCGTCAAAATCTAAATCTTCCCCGTTAATCTGATAATCTTTCCAATAACTTTTCCCATATTCTAAATTTGGATTTATCATAACATTCCATGAACCATTTACTATAGCATTACTGGAATTTTGTTCGAAAATTAAATTTCCGCCAGTTGAACTATCGTATATACTAATTGTTAGATTGGCCAATGCTGTTAAGTTTCCTGTTGCAATTTCTAGAACATTCGTTCCTTGATCTGAAATCAAAAAAGCAGATACAATATTTGGAAGTATCCCAAATATAAGAACGAACAATAATATTTTATTTTTCATTATCGTCTCCTTCTTTTTTTAATAATTCGATTAGTGCCTTATTTAAAGAAATAGAACGAGGAACTGTGTCCTTCCATTTATTCCAAATTTCTTCTGGAATTTCTAACAGAAACTTCTTTGATTTCCCCTCTTTTTTACTTGCCATTTCACTTAGTGATAATTATCTTTGATTAGTATAGCTATTTTTAGTTAATATAGCTATCTTTAATTAATATAAATAATCTTTACTTAGTATTTAAAGCCTACGATTAAAAATAATTAGAATCTGGTTAAGTGCTCTCCGAACCTGACAATAACTTTTTAAATATGCTAATCTGATGTATATTATGAAAAAGTTAATATTTCCTGTTTTTCTATTTTTAGGAATAACCATGCTTCTTAGTGTTGTTTCTGCAGAAATATTTCATATTGATGATAGATTTAAAGTTGGTTGGACAGATGGCACAGATAATTATGAAGCCGAATATAAAGTTTGGAAAATTGAAGAACAAAGTGGTCAAAACATAACAATACTTGTTCATGCTTCTACTGGGAGTATAGCAATTCATAGTTTAAATGGACTTACGACTTCTCTTGGAGCAAGTTCAAAACTTATAATTAATCAAATATATGTTTCTGGAGATGATAGATGGATTTCTATAAGTCTTCAAAATGCTCAGTTTAAAGAATCTACAACAGCACCTACATCTCCAAGTTCTGGTGGGGGTGGAGGCGGTGGCACAACAAACAATACTGGCGGAGGCGGACAAGGTGGAGGTTGTTATGATACTGATGGTGGAAAGGATTATTATGAGAAAGGTATCGCTGCAGGAGTATATGATAGTTGCATATCAAAATACCAACTTTCAGAAAGATACTGCACAAATAGCCAAGGAGCAGATTATATTGTAGATTGCCCTATTGGTTATCTTTGTAGTGAGGGGGCTTGCGTTCAGAGTGATAATGATGATAGACAAGAAAATACTACTTCAACAACAACTTATTTTAAAAATTGTAATTATGTTTGGGATTCTTCTCCTTATGTTGGACAAACAATAAAGATAACTGCTAGTGTGAAAGATTCTTCTGGTTCTGTTGATAGTGATTCTGTTGAAGTTAATGTTCTTGGAAGTGTCCTTGGTGGAAGTGGTGGAGCTTATCCAATGGATGGTAAAACTTTAGATATTCAAATTATAGAACCAGGAGCAGGAGATGTTGCAGGAGCTGTTCAAATTAAAATCAATTCAAAAGGTCCTAAGGAATTAGGAGAGATGTCTTTAGGATTATCTGGAAGTAATTGGGGGGCAGGATTTCCAATATCTAATAGAAATTGTGTAGCTGGTGGCTCTGGCGGAGGAGGTTCTGGTGGCGGAACTAGCTGTGAAAAATATCATATTTGCGAGGATGGTTCAGAAGTTCAATATTGTGAAATAATCAAGCAATACGATAATAATGGAAATGTTGTAAGTGCAGGTTGTGCATGTAAGCAAAACCCTGAAGAATTATGCACATCTCCAAGTTCGGGAGGAGGCGGTGGTTCTGGTGGGCAACCAATTATAATCAATTCATCTTCGGGAGGAGGCGGTGGAGGAGGAAGTGTTGGAAGTAATGAAACTCCTATTATTTGTAATGGCTGTATTCTTGGAAATAAATGCGCTCCTGTTGGATACAGACAAGAAGGAAAATATTGCACAATTAATAGCGAATTTATCTCTCAGTTAAATGCTGATGTTGGTTGTGATAATAATTTTGAATGCTCTACAAACTTGTGTATTGATAATAAGTGTGTAAGTAGTGGTTTATGGCAGAAGTTTATTAGATGGTTTAGTAGGATTTTTGGCGGAAATTAATTCTAGTTTTAGTTAAGTGCTCCCCAAAAATCTCTAAAATTTTCATAAAATTAGTGTGTTAACGCTCCCCGAAACAGATAGTTAAGTGCTCCCCGAACCTCAGCGTCGATAAGGTTTTGGGATTGTGAACCTAAGGTTAGATTACCCCACGATTACTTAATCCTAAGGATTAACTCCCCAACTTTTTCCTCTTGATTTAGAAGCAAGTTATAAAATAGGCTTAGCAATAATCATACAAACAGTTCCTTCGTTTGAGCTATGGGATTCTTTCATTGTTATGAATTTAAAATTTGTCTTATTTAGGTTTGATTTTATTTTTGTGAGAGGATCATTAAAAACCTTATCAACTGTGTATAAGAGAACCGATTCTTCTTCCTTTTTAATAATCCTATAAGCTTCTTTTAATATTTTAATCCATTTCTTGTCTTTAGATAGGCCAGTTCTTCTAGCCATTACAATATTTTGAGAATCTGATTTTATAGGGGTTTTAGTAACAGACGAAGTCATAATTTTATATTGTTTTGATTCAACTTTTTAGCAAATTTTCTTGCTATTTTGTTCATTCCATCTGAGATATCAATACAAGAGATTTTTCCTAAGGGAACAATTTCCTTTGCTAAAAATAGTTCATAGACGGCCAATCCTGAGGCAAAACTAGTTATGTGTGAGTTTGGCGTTACATTTGTATATTTGGAAAAAAGTATCACTTCTGGAGATAAATCTTCATTAGCCACTACCCTGCCCCAGACTTTAGATAGTTCATTATCATAAATTTTCTTCATAACAAATTCTTCTTTGTTGGGTTTATCATAGATTTTGCCATAAGAAACCTTAATTTTTCTTTCAATTTCAACCATTTCTTTTTTTGTTGGTTTTCTACCTACTGTTTTTAATAAGTGGTTTTTGAATCTTTGCTTTAAAAGTTTCTTGTTCATAATATTTAGACAAATTGTAAGTTTATAAAATTAGAGTTTAACGCTTCTCCCAGGAGTTGAACTGATTGGTAATACGCTCTGCCGGAGATCTGAACCAAAACACTCTCCAGTTATTCGGTTTATGTAGCTAACTTAATCCTAAGGATAAACGCCCCCACGATTAATAAACATCTGATTTAAAGTAATTTTGCAGACCGAAGGTTGATAGAAGTATAACAAAATAATACTAGATTCTCTACTTAAAAT
>JAGVWX010000009.1 GCA_018304105.1 Candidatus Pacearchaeota archaeon
TTTTGCTTTTCATAATAGACCATTAAAGGAGCAATCTCTCTTATTAAGAAATCAATATCCTCAAAAGTTAATTCATTCCAAAATTTGTCTTGTAATATTTTTTTTATGCCATCTTCTTTTTTTCTAACAGCCTCGAGATTTGTTTCCCAGACATTAATAATCCTTTCAGATACAAATTTTTGTTCTTTTGAAATTGCATCAATATCACTTTCCTTCACATATCTAAATAAATCACTACAATGTGAAATGAATGTTTGAATTCTTCCATCTCCAAATTCAGAGAACTTTAGTAGAGGCTTAATCTCGCTTTTTATCTCTTTTATGTGAGATGTTAAGTCATATTCCCTAGATACAACTTTTTTAATCATTGGGACTTTATCTCTTACAATAAATGATTTTTGATCTATCTTTTTTATTCTGTCAATTATATGCTCTTCAACAATCTTCTTCTCTTTATCATCTAATTTTTTCTTTAGAACTTCTAATTGTTTATCAAATATCTTTTCCCTTATATCTTCAGAAGAAAGTTTATTGTCTGTTTTTTCTAGTTGGTGTTCTTTAACATTGGAAAATTCTCCAAACTTAAAATCTAGAATCCTGAAATCTTTTTTATCATGAACTCCATCATAAACCGGGAGCCATTTTACATGATCTGGGCTGTTGCCAATAACTGCAGATTTATTTCTTGTTCCTCTTCCTAACATCTGCCAAAATCTTATGTGAGAAAAAACAGGAGTAACAAAGACAAGATTCATAGCTTCTGGAATATCAATACCTGTATCTAAAACCCCAACAGAAAGAGCAATTCTTGGAGAAGAATCTTTTAAAAATCTATCAACAGCATCCATATATCTATCATAGCTTGAAACTATCACATCTACATCCTCAGAAGAAAACTTTGGATATAATTCATCAAATACTTTTTTTAGTGCTTGAGCATGCTTGACATTAACACAAAAGAAAATTGTTTTGCATGGTCTTCCTGCTTCATCTCTATAACATCTATTCATAAATTCTGTAACAATTAACTCATTGGTTTTCTTATCTATGAAATTCTTGAATAACCGCGCCCCAGGCATTTCAAAACTGTCAGGGTCTGCATCTTGTTTTATTAACATTGTTTTAAGTTCAGGAGATAAATCAGCTCCTTTTATTCCAAACTTAGTCACTTTTGTTTCAATAATTTGAGCATCATAAGGAACTAAAACTCCGTCTTTGATAGCTTCATCATAAGTATATTCTACAGTTGGTTTTCCCCTTTCGCATTCAAATAAATCATAAGTATTCCTATCTTCGTTTTTTGATGGCGTGGCAGTTAATCCAATTTTAAGAGAATCAAAATAATTCATTACTAAATTTTGCTTATCATAGTAGGATCTGTGAGCTTCATCATAAATTATTAAATCAAAAAATCCTTCTAAATTCAGCAAACCTTGAGGAGTATCTCTAAAGAATTTTTGAAATCCTTTGTAAAAAGCATTATTCCCTAACGCTATTCTATCAACTACAAACAAGACATTTGTAACACTTTTTGCTTTATTTACTAATGAGTCTATGATTGCCATAGAAACCCTTGTTTTTCCTGTTCCGGTTGCCATGTTTATTAGAGCGTTTCTCTTTCCAGAATTAAAATGATCTAAAATTTGCTTTACAATTTGTATACCTCTTGATCTGTCTACAATATTTGGATTAATTTCTATTTGAGAAATATCTTTTTTTCTGAGAGCATTATCCAGTTTTTTCTTTAGACTTTGTTGAGAAAAAGGTCCTGAAATTTCCCTCATAGGATATCCTTTTTCTTTTATGTACCATTTCTTTCCGTTAGTTAAAAAAATTTGCTAGAGGAGATTGATCTTCGTAAACTAAAATATAATCAATGAATCTACCTTCTTCTTTTCCAAAACCTTTCTTAAAGTCATGTTTGTTTTTCTTAAAATCTGAAGATACAGAATTAACTTCTCTCTTTATGTATTCTTCTTTCCAACCAACTTCCTCTAAGATAGGATCAATATATTTCTCTCTTGTTTCTTTCTCAGATAGATTAACCATAAATAATTAAGAAATTGTGCGTATAAAAAATTATGCTATTGCCCCGCCCACGATTCGAAATTTATTTTGTTTATGCTCCAATGGGGCATAGCACATTTTACGCATGAATGCCCCTACCGGGATTCGAACCCGGGTTTAGGCCGCGAAAGGGCCTCGTCCTTAACCACTAGACTATAAGGGCTAGTCTGTTTATGTATTCCCTTGTAGTCGCGAGCAGCTTCTTCTTTTGCTCTAGACTATAAGGGCTAGTCTGTTTATGTATTCCCTTGTAGTCGCGAGCAGCTTCTTCTTTTGCTCTAGACTATAAGGGCTAGTCTAAATCTTATAGGCTCTAGGAAAACCCGCAGGTTTGCCATAGACTATAAGGGTCTAACTTCAAGTAGAAAAAATTCACTTTTAAACCTTACTAAAAAAAATAAAAATTACTCAGCTCCTTGGAGAAGACTTATCCCGGTCACAAGCCCCCAAATCCAGGCAGCAATCGCGATAGGAACTCCCAAATAAAAGACCGTTGTTTCATAAACGTAAGCCACTGAAACAAAGATAATTCCTATTACCAGTAAAACAAGTTGCCACGCGCCGGTCTTAGACTTGCCTGCAACTAACGTCCCAAGTCCTGGTATGAACAGCACATTCAAAATCAGAGCAACAATCGCCAGCCCAAAAGACTTTCCTTTCGCAGAAGTTCTTACAGCATTCGCCTTAGCATTTCTAGCAACAGATTTCGAAGCACCCTTCCGAACTTTTTTTCTAGCCATACAACCTCCTTATCTTGTTATACCTCAAGTTTCGTATAAATACCTTACGGTTACCTATTAACGGCAATTGCAAAAATATTTAAACACTCCTAAGATAGTTTTTTTATGGCTGAGAAAATTAACGACTTAATTTTTAAAGAACTTATCAAACGTGGCTATTCTCTCAGAGGAAACACTCGCATCTGGAATATCGCAGACTCCAAACTTTGGTATCTCACTCCAAAGCAGGCTCAGGCTTATCTCGACCTGGAAAATTCAAAAGGTTACAGAGAGCTGATGTTTAGTGCAGAATTAAAAATGATAAATAAGTACATGCCAGAAATTTCTTCAAAAATATTGCATGGGGGTGCCGTCAACATCATAGACATCGGCTGCGGCGGCGGGAAAAAGGCGGTCGTCCCTTTGGAAACCCTACATAAAAAAGCTAAAGTAAGGTACTGCCCAATAGACATAAGCAGCCACATGATTACCGAAGCGATTAACGAAATAAGAAAGCTCAATAAAGGAGAAGTCGTCGAATTCCAATGGAACATCTCAGACTTTGATAATTTGGAAAATATTTCATCTCTTTTGCGCGACTCAACATATCGGCAAAATTTCTTTATGTTTCTGGGTGACACTATAAGCAACTTCGAAATTCATGAAGTGCTTTATGAAGTCGTTGAGGCCATGGAAGAAGGACAGGATTATTTGCTCATAGGCTTATCTTTAGCAAATAATAAGCCTAATGAAATTATTAAGCCATACAACTTAGAGTCAAACGATAAATTTTTTGGTTTGATCCTGGCTCAATTAGGATTCGAAAAAGACGAAGTTGAATTTGGAGTTAGATTCGAAAATTCAAGGGTTGAAGCATTCTATACAATCAAAAAAGACAAAACTTTAGAGTTCAGCGATAAAAGCGTTCACTTCCAGAAAGGAGATCAGATTCTAATAGGGGTTTCTTACAGGCACAAAATAGCAGACCTGGAAAAAATAATGAAAATTTATTTTGAAGAATATAAGTTTTATTTCAATGAAGATAAAACCCGCGCATTAATTCTCTGCAAAAAATAATTATTCCAGGAATATTGGATTATTTTAAGAATGAAACAATCTTTCATTAATAAGAAAAGAGAAATATTTTTAAACTATAAACCCCTGCGTTAACGATGCAAAGGGCTGATATATTAAAAGAGATATTCGACAAAAACATTCTTGAAGTAATTAGGATTTTTGCATCAAGTCCGAAACAGCATTTCTCGCTTAGCCAAGTTGCCTACCTTTCAAGCGTAAAAACGGCAACGTCTTTGCGCATAATCAATAAACTTATCGAAAAAAATTTCGTCGATATCAATGCGATAGGCAAAACAAAGGTCTATCAATGGAAGATGGGCTCTCGCACAGATTTCCTCATCAAGCTGCTTCGGTCTACAGCTCAGGAATCGTTGGAAATTTGATATTACAATTCATAGTCTAATAAGGCTTAGACCCCGACAGAAAGAGGTGAAATTTTTTCTTCGGGTTTTTTTTATTTTATAGTTCTGTCATTTTCAGATTTTAATTTTTCACAATTCTGAATGGCTGTTGGTAAAAATAATTCCTCACATAACTCAGAGTTATTGGTATTAGCAACAACTTGAACTATGCAGCCCTCTCTCCAAGTTTCTCTATCATCAAAATCTTTAAAGTATCCTTCCGACGCATCAAAATAATAATTACAAATTCTTATGTCTTTTGAGTTTCTAACCGCGTCGTCCATACAGAGATAATCTGCCGGATAGACTACATCTCCAAAAAAAGTATTTATCGAATAATTAGAAAGATTTGTACAGGGGACTTGAAAGAGCGGTTGATGAAAAGGAAATAAATATAAAACTAACAGAATTAGAAGAAGACCTACAAAAAACATTAAAGAATACATAATATTCCTTTTTCTGATTATCATATAATGATCCCGCAGGGATTTGAAGCCAAGACCACCTGCGGGTCTTAGCGAACCCTGCAACCTTTCGAATCCAAGATTCGAGATGGGTTCTCCGAACCCATGATCCCGCCGGGATTTGAACCCGGGACCTCCGGCTCTCTTCGACTTCTCAACTAGAGAACGGACTCTAATGAATCCGCGTCATATAAGACCGGCGCTCTAACCAGGCTGAGCTACGGGATCTTTATTTGAATCCTTTTGCTCTGTGTGGTTTCCAACTCCATTGGGCATCGGTAACCATGCTGAGCTACGGGATCTTATAATAGTCGTTCAGCCCAATAATCACTTTACCAAGAGAACTTATTTAAAGTTTCGTTTTCTGCACTTAAAGTGGAATTCACCTTCACAGACCACGCCAAATATAGAATAATAAAAAGAGACCTCACTGAACAAGAAATTATTGAATCTCTAACACATGCCGATAAAACCTCGAAAAAACATGGCAAATATTACGCTCAGAAAAATATTGGAAGAGGCACAATCGAAATAGTCTACGAGAAAACAGAAAGTTATATAAAAGTCATCACGGTCTATTGGATATAATGGAAATTACATATGATAAAGAAGCAGACGCTATGTATATCGAATTTCGTAGCGGCGTCTTTGCAAAAAATAAAAAAATAGATGATTTTACTATCATCGACTTAGACGCTGACGACAATATACTTGGAATCGAGTTATTAGACGTGAGTAAAAGAATTCCAATTGAATCCCTTTCTGAAATCAACGTAAAAAATTTAATTGATTTAAAGAAATGATTATTTCTGCCTTGTTCAGAATTTATTGATTTTACTAACATCTTGGAGCGGAGTGAAAAAGTGGCTGGAGCGAGCATACTACGTGACGAGTATTTAATACACTATTTCGCACTTGGTCGCGAGCAGAGCATATTATGCGAGAGCAATGTGCGAGTTATTGACAAGCATGGCTGCGAGTAAAACAATTCACAAAAATAAATTTTCAACAGAGCCGTAAAAGCCCATTAATTTATTAACTTCTTTTTTATTCTATTAACATGTTAGTCGGCTTAATCGGACGCCCAAGCTCAGGAAAATCTACATTTTTCAAAGCAGCGACTTTAATGGACGTTCTAATCGCACCATACCCTTTCGCGACAATAAAGCCAAATCACGGAATGGGTTTTGTAAAAATTCCAGACCTCGCTCCTGAATTCGGCAAGATTTCAAACCCAAGAGAAGGCTACGTCAAAGGCGAAAAAGGTTATTGGCGATTTGTTCCTTTTGATTTAATGGACGTCGCGGGCTTAGTCGAAGGCGCTTCTGAAGGCAAGGGCCTCGGCAACGAATTCCTTAACGACCTCGCGGGAGCAGACGCGTTCATTCACGTATTAGACATGTCCGGCGAAACCGATGGTGAAGGCAAGCCCGCAAAAGATTACTACCCCGGAAACGACCTAAGAATAATCGAATCAGAACTTAACAAGTGGTATCTTGGAATTTTATCAAAAGCTTGGAAAGTCTTCTCGAGAACAGCCGAAATGCAAAAAAAGAACATCGCTGAAGCAATCGCAACCCAATTTTCCGGGCTCAAAGTGAGCATCGAAGATGTCAAGTCAGTTCTGAGAAAAAGCCCATTCGACCCTGAAAGACCAAGTTCCTGGGATAATTCTCAAGTAAAAGAATTCGCTCAATCATTAAGAAAACACTCGAAACCAATGATTATCGCCGCAAACAAAATGGACTGCCCAAACGCAAAAGAAAACCTAAAAAAAATAAAAGAAGAATTTGATTATCCAATAGCTCCCTGCTTCGCAGAAGGAGAATTAGCATTGAGAGAAGCAGACAAAGGTAGTGTAATTGAATACATTCCCGGAGAAAAAACATTCAAAGTCTTAAAGCAAGTCAACGAAAAACAAAAGCTCGCCTTGGATTCTATCCAAAAATTCCTAGACGAATACGGCTCAACAGGCGTTCAGGAAATCCTTAACAAAACAGTATTTGATGTTTTGGAGCAAGTTGCGATTTTCCCGGCCGGAGACAAACTAGTTGATTCAAAAGGCAATGTTCTTCCGGATTGTTTCTTGATGAAAAAAGGCTCAACAGCATTGGACTTTGCTTTCCGGCTTCATACAGACATCGGAAAAAACTTCGTCAAAGCCATTCACATAAAAACAAAAAAAGCCGTCGGCAAAGATTATGAGTTAAAACACCGCGACGGCTTGGAAATTATGACTAAATAGGTAGTCAAATCACATCTAAAAATATTGCCATCTATCCTTTACTCCCTCATCCTCCCAAATAACATAATTCGTCATAATAATAAATTTCTGAAAATTTAAGCTATTTTTTATACTTCCAAGTATAACTAATTCTCCCAGTCAACCCTTAAATTTAAATAGTTACACCACGCTATTCTACTGGAAAAAGAGGAATGGTTACCAAAAGATTTGTTCAAAGGGATGGTAAGGCTTTCGGGCCTTATTATTATGAATCGTACCGCGACTCTTCAGGCAAAGTTAGAAAAAGATATCTCAAGGATTACACCCCGCCAAAAGAAAACAAAAATCTTACAATAGTTCTTACAATAATAGGCTTGCTTGCTATCCTGCTTTTAGCTTACTTGATGTTAAGTCAAGAATATTCCCATCGCACGCTAACAGGAAGAACAATTTACCAGGCAAAAGAAATTTATTCCCCTGGCGAGCCTTTAACAGGAGACATCCTATTCAACTTGCGGCAAGGCGAGTCAATCCCAAAAGATACAAAAGTCGTTATTTCCCTCGGCGATTTTCAGCAAGAATTTATCCTATCTGATTTTGTTGACTATGAACCTGTACAAGGCACAATCTACGCAGAAAATTCAGGGCTTTCCGGAGAAGGAATGGTCTTCGGAATTCCCGGAGTGAAAAGCGACTATCAAGAAGTCCAATTCGAGCTAGAAATTTACACCGAACAAGAAACCGAAGAATCCCCGGAAGAAGTTTCAGAAGAACCAACTGAATCTCAGTCGCAAGAGACTCCGGAAGAACCTGCTGCCGAATCTCAAGAACCAGTTGAAGAAACCCCTG
Source organism: Candidatus Pacearchaeota archaeon (assembly GCA_018304105.1). Taxonomy (GTDB): domain Archaea; phylum Nanobdellota; class Nanobdellia; order Pacearchaeales; family GW2011-AR1; genus UBA73. The sequence continues at coordinate 7,802 of JAGVWX010000009.1, forward strand.
CTCCAGAATCTGAAAATACTCCGGCCCCGATTACTGGAGAAGCAATTTCTGAAAATATAGTCACAACAATATCCGGAAGAGCTTCTAAAGATTCTCCATTCACTTACCAGCTTGAAGAAGGACAAAAAGCAAGAATAGTTGAAGGAAGCGTAATCTCAAGCAGTCAGGAAATAAATGAAAATGAAATTTCACTTGATGAATCAGATAATCTTCTAACCGTCACAACAGAATACGCCATAGAAGAAGAAGGCTTCGGGAAAGAATTTCTTGGAGAAGAAAACGCAATGACTTTCAAAATTAACATCGAAGACCTCGAGCTCAAAGCAGCTTCCGGAGAGCTGATAATCGAAATCTCCCACGACGGAAAACAAATTGCTTATTATGAAGACACAATTCTTGTGGGCGAAAATAAAACGGAAGAGCCACTCGAGTCCACCTTGGCACAAATCCAGGACATTCCATCATTAAGAATCCCTTCCAATGAAAACGTTGTAATCGACCTTCAGGATTATTTCTCCGGTGCAGCATCATATTCCGCTCAGATAGAAAACATTCAGGTAAGCGTTGAAGGCAGCCTCATGCAGTTCGCTCCCGAAGAAGGATTCAATGGCGCAAGAAAAGCAAAGCTCATCGCCCAAAACGAAAATGAAAAACTTGAAAGCAACGAATTCATGATTCTTGTCTCGTCCGGCGCAGTAACAATAAAAACTACTCGCGAAAAAATCACGCTCGGCCAGCCGGTAAAATGGAAAAAAGAAATAACAAAAGAACAAGCTGAAGAAAAGCTCAACATCGAAATTCCAAAAGAAGCAGAAAATGTTGAAGTAAAAACAGTTAAAGATGGAATAAACGAAACAGTAATCGAAAGCCAGCTAAGCCCTCTGACAGGCAGCGTCGTTATCGAAGTAAATCTCAACGACAGAAATCAAAAACCAATCTTCAGTCCGAAATTCACAAAAAGTTTCAAGGCCTGGTTCACAAATTTCAAGGCTGACTTCAACAAAAAATTAAAACTTCCTACCGGAAAATCCGTAGAAGAAATTCCTGCTCCAAGCGAAGTCATTGACATCTCATTAGAAGAGCCGGGAGCAACAGAATACCTTGTCGAGTACGAAACTCCCGCTCCGGAAGCAGTTGAAGAAGAAACAGAAAAAGGAAAAATATTAACAATCTCCGCCCCATCAGAGCTGGGTTACACAAATGTCATCGCATTCACCGAACTCGACAACACAATTCCCGTAACAAGACCAGACATGATAAAGCTCTATTGGCATAATTATGAATATCGAGACCTTTCCCGAGAAGAAATCCAAGAAGCAAAAACCACTGAAGTTGGTCATGTCCCAGAAGAGCAGGTCATCGAAGAAATCTCAACAGTCAAAGAAAGCCCAGTCTTGACAGGAGAAATAATATCTGTTCAAAAAGCAAGCTCATCCGATTACATCAAAGAAGAAGTTGTCTTCGATGCCTACGACCTTGACTCCGACGGATTTATAGACTATATTGAATGGGTAGTTCCTCATTTAAGCGACCAGGTCTACGAAATAATCATCGTAATAACAAAAGCAGAGCATCTCGACGAAAACAGAGCCTTTGTTTCTGATATTTATGACTTCGTAAAAAATGAAGACGGAATCTGGAGCGAAACTATCAGCAACGGAGAATATGTTCGTGTTACATTTGAAAGAAGCTTAACCAATAAAAACGACATCACATTAGTTGCGCGCGCAAACACTTCGTCAAGTATTGAAGTCCTGCGCCTAGGAGAAAATGAAACCCTGGCGGTATTCAGTTCAATCTTAGCACCAGAGCGCAAAACAATTTATCTGACAAGTCTTCTCGATGGCGAATCACAAAGTACTTTTGACCTTAAAATAAACGGCGCAGTTGAACTCGATTATATCGTCGACCCTATTTACAATTACTCGGGTGGAAATTTGACTGCTTACGACATGGCTGGCACACCTTCAAGTCCATTCGACGGCTCTTTGGTTGAAGCAAGTGCATCTAATTATACTGCAATAAACGCAAGCGACGACAGCCGATGGATAACTGGAAAAGCAACCGGTGATGGGCAATGGGACACCCAAGTGTTTATCTTCAACCTGAGCGGAACAAACAGAGCAAGCATTTCAGTATTAAACTTCTCATGGGAAGGTTACGGCGAAACGCAGGCAGGTTATCCTACCTATCTAAAAGTTTGGAACTGGTCTTCCGGCTCATGGCAAGGCTCGACCTCTTACGATTTCACCTCAGCCTCAGACGGAGTTCTTTCACTCTACATCAATTCAGGAGTTTCCGATTTCGTGAATGCTACAAGCGGTCAGGTGGCATTTTATGTTAATACTGTAAAATACGTTACTCCGTCTACTTGCTATAACTGGTGCGACGCAAACTGCGGCATTTGGGATCCTGGCGCAGGCGATACCGCAGATTGTGGAACAGACCTCGGAAAAAAATGCTCATACACAGGGTATACAACAGATTGCACAAGCCAAACTTGTTACTGCAATCCCGCTCCACCAGAATCCCCATTCGTCTATTATATAAAAGACGGAAGCTTCACAAAACTATCCGACTTCATTCCGGAAGCAACTTCGGCTGAAAAAGAATACACTTCGTTTACAAAACTTCCAGACAGCTCAATAATAGACAATGCCCTAAACCTAAAGCTAACAGAAGAACTCGACGAGACAACCTATCTCAATTCACATCACGTCATCTTGTACGATTACCCAACAGAAAAAGAATCAGAGTTCGACTTGTGGTTTAGCCTTAATTTTGAAAAAATAAATGATTACAATTACAAGCAAACCCCTTTGCTCTTGCCAGAATATATAGAAGTCAGCGTTATTAATTCGGACAACGATTATTTAATTATGAACAAAGGATTTTCAAAAGAACTTTCCTATGACCTTCCCGTAATTAAAGATAGATATGCACGCAAAGCATTTTTCGTCGCAAAAGGTTATTACATTCAGCATTCCCAGCCAAGCACAAAGGCAGAACCGCACCGTTCTCTTTATACAGACTACGTTCAGCTTAACTTCACGGCAGATGCAGCACCGCCGCAAATAACTATTATTTCCCCATTAGACGGAACAACCGTGAACGCTGCGCGATTCAACATTTCCATAAACGAAGCAGGTAGTTGCTGGTACAGCTTAAACGGCGGCACGACAAATCACACGATGACCGCAAACGCTTCGCTTACAGGTTTCAATGCAACAAATTATTCAATCTCCGACGGAACTTACTTCTTGAACTATTACTGCAATGATTCATTTGGAAATGAAAATCTTGCAGAACCAGAACCGACAATAGCTTTCTTCCTCGATCAAACTCCGCCTTCCATAATTCTAAATGCGCCGGCTGCAAACGAAACTTTGTCCTTGGGAAACATCTCATTCAATTGGACCGTAACAGAAAACTTTGGGACGCCTAATTGCAATCTCACAATTGACAGCATAGTTAACGTTTCTGTTTCAGTAGCTAATGGAACAATGAAAAATTACACCGTCAACAACACCCCTTCTGGTTTGCATTGGTGGAACGTGACTTGCCGGGACAGCATATTTAACACGAATACTTCTGCTACAAGAAACTTCACCGTTGCAATCCCCCCTTCAATAGACTTCGCCTCCCCGACGCAAAACAATTACGCCCTGACTGAAAACACCAGTCTGACAATAGCCCTAAGCGTAACTAACTACTCAGCCATAAGCACACTAAGATACAGGCTTTACGACTCATCGTTCTTATTAGTAAATGAAACTTTCTCCTCAAGCGTTAACTTAACCTTCTCAAGCCTCGCCCCCGGAACATATTACTACAACGTCTGGCTCAACGACTCTGCAAACAACAACGACACAACTTCAGACAGAACCCTTGTAATAGTCCCTAGTTGCTTCAACATTTCGACAGAATGCATACAAAGTTCATCCTGCGTCATCGAAGAAAATTGCTACTTGCATTCCGGCATGTGCACAAACAGCCAATGCAACTTCACAATCATGACAACAAATGCCACAATTTACACACTCTACGACTCAAGCGGCAACGGCAGAAGTCTCAAACTAACCCTTACATCAAACACCCAAAGAGCGCCCATCCTATTCCTTAACAACTCAAACATAATCTTCAGCGGAAGAAACGGCTCAGACCTCGGCGTCGGCAGTGCAGGAGGCAGTGCAGGCACACTCAACATCACAGTCCCCGACCTCCTCAACACAACAAACGCAAGGTTCACAGGCCAAGGTGGCTATGCCTCGCTTTTGGGCGCTAGCGGAGGCAATGGCGGAAATTTAATATTGAACTTCCACGGATTAATAAGAAATTTCACAGATGTAGACTTTGATATGCCAAATAATCGTCCAATCCTAACCGGCGGCAGCTCATTAAATATGGGCGCAAGCCCTCCAGGCACCATAACCTACAATAAAGACTTAGTCACTTGTCCAAGAGACGCCGACCCAAGCGGTAATGGATTAGTTTACTCAGAAGATGTTCAAGATTTGAAGAATCTTTATGGAAACGTAACGGGTGAAACAGGATTCAACGCAAATTATGACATAAATTGTGATGGAAAAATCAACGTAATAGATTTATATTATATTGGAAGAGAATATAGTACCAGATAATGTTAAGATAATCCTAAATGCTGTAACTTTGCCATTATCCCGTAACGCCGAAAAGTTTAAATATTACTCTTACTAAGTGACAATATGAAATTTGGAAGAAAAACTATAGCGACTTTGGCCGGACTTGAACTCTTAGCAGGCGCAGTGTTAGCTGATGGAAGTACGCCAGGAAAAGTCGAGATGCGTTCTTATCTTCCTCAAACAAAACTTGTCGCTGGACAGACCTACAATATGGAAATAAGAGCTGATACTACTGGTGTCCCAACAGAAAAGTTTAATAATTTTCAATGGAGAGTGAACTCAAACCCAAATATTAACCCACTCGGTGCCACTTATCCATCGACTAATAACCCGCCAGAAAATCCAGGCGATATTTTTTATGGATTCGATTTAGATACGGGTTGGATTCCCCCTGCTGAGTGGAATGTTCCGCAGACACGTATAACTTACGATGCTAACGACGGTCCATCAAACAGAGAAGGGCTTTTAGCAACATACACATTCAGGGTGCCAGAAGGAACTCCGATTGGAACACCAATTAGCGTTAACTTTAACAGTGCCTATGCTTATGCCGTATCTGGAAATGTATATGCAGTATCCAATGAAAATCTTAATCGCGTTTTCGACACAGCTACCGTCGTCTCTGGCGGAGTCGGAGACCTAAACTGCGACGGCCTCGTAAACAACGGCGACATTGATCCTTTCGTTCTAGCATTAACAGACCCTGTAGCTTATAACATTGCATACCCTGGATGCACAGCTTACGCTGGAGACATGAACTCTGATGGCTTAGTAAACAACGGCGACATTGACCCTTTTGTTGCAAGACTAACTGGCGGATAAAATTTCAAATCTAGAAAAGCTAAGGCTAATTTATTTCAAAGAATAGTTCCTATGTATTTGCTAATTATAAAGTTCTCATTACGGAATTAAAAAATAATCCCTATTAGCATTTTGAAACAATTTCTTTTACATTCATATACTTGTGATAATATTCTCTCGGTAAAATGACTCTCTTAATCGAGATAAAAAATTTATAGATTTCATTTTTTAAATCTAACAAATAGTAAAAGAATTTTCTCGGGTAATTTTCTTTGACATAATTGTAGATAAACTCTTCAAATTTATCTCTACTAATCTGAATCCTTTCTTCAGAATTAAATTCTTTGTTCCAAAATAAAAAATCTATCTTCTCCTTTCCGGATAATTCCTTAAGAAACTTACTCGGGAAATGAAATCGTTTATCTTTATGAATAAAATGGGGTTTAAATCTAAAAATAATAAGATTATTTTTAATTTCAACAAGCCATCTGTGATGATAATATCCTGCATAATCTTTGTTCATTATACCTTTTGTCAGCTCAATTTTCATAGACGGAACTTCAATGTATCCCTTTTTTCCAATCCTCATGATTTCTGAGCATAACCACAAGGGATCCCTAATGTCCTCTAAGATATGAGAGCATATCACAAAATCAAATTGGTTGTTTTTAAAAGGTAACTTTTTTCTAGAACATACATCATGAAGTATCCATGTTTTTTTATTAAAACGTTCTTTATCTCCGCCCTGGCTTCCATGAAATCCTCTTGTTTCAAAAGGATGAATGTCTAAGATATAATTGGCTCTGTTGAAAGGTCTGTCCCAGCCGCCAATATCTAAGACTATGTCTTCATTCTTTAATTCTTTCAAAATCTTTATCTCATTTTCCTTTAGCATTTTCTTTAAAATAATCCTCCACGAAAGAAGAAACTTGAGAAAGAGAACCCTGAAAATAATAGCAAGGAACCCGTTCAGTAAATCTTGCTGTTTCCAGGGCTCTTTTTTCTGCAAGATCTTGAGTATCTATTGAAGGCAAGGGAAAAGTATAGTCATCGATATATTTTATCGCTCCCCTTATATTGACACCAAATTCTCTTAAAAGCAACCAACGAAAATCTTTTTGAGCAAATTGGTAAAGAATCGGCTGTTGCAGTCCATGGTCTAGATGAGGATAAACCATTAATTCTAAACGTTTATGACCCTGCGCTGGGCTACGTACATGAAACTCTCCGGATTCTCTGGTTTTCTTTTGTAGTACTGGCTTTCTATTAGCAATTGTTCTTGAACCTCCCACAACCTCTCTTTCATTTAAGCATATTAACGTTCTCTCATCAGAATAGAAGTCAAATCCCCTTTCCATAACTAACTCCAGCATGGAACTTGTTTTTCCCAGATTGGTTGCACCACCCCAGAAAGTCACAGCAGAACCATCCTGTGAAGCGGTTGCAGAATTTAAACAGTAAATTCCATGTCTCTCCTGCCTTACTCTTTCTAATAAATAATCTATCGTTGATACAATGCTTCTAAATTCAATTCCAGGAAGAAATGCGGCCCTCGGGAATTCTATTTGGGCCTTTTTTGTTAAATCTGGTGTTTCCTCAAGTTCCACGTCTACGTCTTCATCCAACCTTCCTATTTTAACATCGGGAATGTAATGATAAAGGAAGTCTCCGTTAAGGATCTGATTAATCAAAGTTCTGCTCGCTTTTAATCTACATTTTGTTCCGTGTGATTCTAATACCAGTTCTTCCATGCTCTTTGTAAAATAATCACCTATTTAATTCTTTTTAGATTATTAATTAGAAAGTAACAACACTACTTTTTAAAATCAACACTGTATGATAATCCTAGATTTTTTGAATTAGAAAAAGATTTAATCATTTCTACAATTTTCTTTGGTTTTATCTCATAATTATCCAATTTGTCTAGCTCTACCCACCTTACTTCCTTTATTTTTCCTTCATCGTCTGTCATGGGATTTAAGATTTCAACAACTTCTGCTGTAAAAAACAGAGAGATTGACCGTTTATTCCAATCTTCTGCATAAATATATTCATTTACATGAAATAAGTCTTTTATTTTTACTTTTACTCCTGTTTCCTCAAATGTTTCTCTAACTGCTGCTTCTTCAATAGTCTCGCCGAACTCTATTCCCCCTCCAGGAAATAAATAAAACTCTTCATCCTTGTATTTTGAACTTACTAATAAAACTTTTCCATCTTTGATAACTATTGTTGCCGGTCTTATCCCTATTTTCTCAGCCATAAAAATCGGTGGTTAAGTCCATTTATATGTCTTTCCATTAATTTAATAAAATCCAATAGACCAGTTATTCTATGAAAACTATAGCGGTTCATGCTCCCAGAGTTACTTATTATTGCGGCGGTGCGGAAAGATATGTACTCAATCTTTTGGTAGAATTATCAAAGAGAAACTCCTGCATATCCTTAGTTTCATACGATGCTCCAAAGAAATCCGAATGGTTTAGAAAATTTATTAAGAATTTTAATGGTACTGTGTGTTTATTAAAATCCTCAAAAATGAGAAGTAAATTTGATAAATTTAGCAAGGCGTTCAGCCCTTCATTGTGGGATGAAGAATCAAAAATTTTTGGAGAAGAAACCAAGAAATTTTATAGAAAAAACAGTTTTGATTTGGTGGTCTGTCATTATGCAGTTGATTGTTTATATTTGCCTAAAAAAACGAAAATATGCTTGCACCTGCATGGACTTCCCGACAAAAGAAGAAAAATAGAAAACAAAGCTATTAAAATACCAAATAAAATTATCGCGGTTTCTAATTATGTTGGAGAAGGCTGGAAAAGATTATACAAACTAAAGAAGAAGATTTATATTGTACCGAATGGGATCTCTCTAGAAAAGAAGAGTTTTGGAAAAGGAAATATTGACATAATCTTCTTTGGAAGATTGATAAATGTTAAGGGAGTGAATATTCTTTTAAAATCATTAAGAATCCTAAACAATCAAAATATTTACCCGAGAACAACAATAGTTGGAGGGGGTCCAGAGGAAAGAAATTTGATTAATCTCGCTAAAAAGATGAAAATAAAGAATATTAATTTTCTTGGTAGAGTTAAAGATAAAAAATTGTTTAATTGTATCTCTTCTTCTAAAATAAGTGTCTTTCCGTCATACAAACGAGAGGGAATAATGACAACACTTTTAGAGGCAAGCAAATACGGCTCTTTAATTGTTGCTTCGGACTCATGTAGTAATAAAGAGTTTATAAAAGATAATTTTAATGGAATTTTATTTAAGCCTAAGGACTATAAAGATATGTCTGTAAAACTTAAGGCTGTTCTATCTGATAAAGGCCTAAGGAGTAAACTAATAAAAAATTCCTTTGAGACACTAAAGAATTTTACATGGAAAAAACAAGCAAAGAAGATAGAACGGATTTATTATTAATCTTTCTTCCAAATTTTCTGCGGGTCTTTATTTAAAGAAATCTTAAATAAAAGTCTTTCAACTTTTCTAACTAAGTTGAAACAAAAAAAATAAAATCTTGTTAAAACATTTTGACCATTTATATATCTCTTGTCCAAAATTAACTCTGAATGCTCTCTGATTTCTTTAAATTTTGGATAATTCTCTCTTAGATTTTTTAAATCAAAATAAACTCTTTTATACGACCTATAATGTTCTCTTAAAGAAGTAAAAGGATTAAAATAAATAATAGCATCATACCTAATTCTTATTTTATTCTTTCCAAAATTATAAATTATATAATCTGGAAGATAAGAATCGTCTCCTACAATCTTTTTCTTTTCAGAAGGTTTATTCCAATATTCTTTTGAACGAAGAGCAAACATTCTTCCATGAAAAAATATTTTAGATCTCAATTCATGATACTTGGAGGTATTTATCTTTTGCGAATCTATCTCAGCCAACTTGTGATAATCAAAAACTTCCAATTTGCTTATCTCACTTTCTGGGTGTCTTGAACGAATATTAAGAATATTATCCAATAATCTTCTCCAGGGATTATATCCCCGATACTTTTTAGCTACAGGAAATGCTCCTATAGCTACTAATTCTTTATGCCTCTCAAATTCTTTAATAATTATTTGAAAAGAATTCTTGTGTACTTCAGTATCGGCATCGATAAAAAAAACTATTTTACTTGAAGGAATTTCCGATAACATCTTTTCCTGAGCGTTTAATTTCCCTTTTTTACTTCTTAAAACTTCTATATTCAATTTAAAATATTTCTGCTTGCACATGTTAGCAACATCCTCACTTCCATCATGACAATCATTTAAACAGATAAAAATTTTAATCTGGCAATCGGGAATTAACTTCACCGAACTTACTATGGAAATCAAACATTTTTCTAAGTATTTTTCTTCATTATGAACTGGCAAACAAATATAAATCTCTCTCATGAAGTCAAAAAGAAATAAGATATTTAATACTTATTGATTCTGTAAGTTTTTCTTCATGTTCAAAACACATCATTCTACGTCATCCCTCTTCCACAAGTCGGAGACCTAAACTGCGACGGCCTCGTAAACAATGGAGACATTGACCCATTCGTTCTTGCATTAACAGACCCTGTAGCTTATAACATTACATACCCTGGATGCACTGCTATGGCTGCAGATACAAACGAAGATGGTTTAGTAAACAACGGCGACATTGACCCTTTTGTTGCAAGATTGACCGGCGGATAAAATCTCAGAAATCACAACGCACACTCTTTTCCATAAGGCTTAAATACAAGCATAACAGATAAATTACTATGGTAATGGACACTTTGCAGATAAGAATGAACAAGGAATTGCTAAAAAGAATAGACTCTCTTGTTAAGTCTGGAATCTATTCCAACAGGGCAGATGTAATCAGAGATGCTGTAAGAAGGTTTGTGTGGGAAAGGGAAGTTGGAAGCATCTCTCCAAAAGGAAAAGCAACAGAACAAGTAAGAAAAGTTAGGAACAAATTATCTAAAGAAAAAATTAACTTAGATGAAATAAACAAACTATAATTCTTCAGGTTTTTTAGCGCTAACTTTATACCTCGCGGCGATATAGATTAATTTTTTATCTCTGGTAACTAAAACGGAATTGCTTTTTCTAGCCAAAAGGATATGTATTATGTCAAAAAAGCTAATTTCTGATCGAGTCTCCCTTTCAATTTTTCGAGCTTCTTCAAATTCTTCTTTACTTAAGATTAAGCGGGAGAAATTAGGAGAAGACTCAAACATAAGTTTCTTCTTATAAAATTCTTCTCTTGTCAAAATATAACTTAATTCCTTCAGCATAAATCCAGAGTAGTAGATTGTAAAGCTTTTTTCTTCTGCTTTTTCAAAAAATCTTTGTGCAAATTTCCATAATTTTACCCCGTTTTCTTTTCAACTTCTTTTTGCCAAAGATTTAGATAAATGCATGTGTCAACATAAAAATTGTTTCCATCAATAAAAACTGCAACCCTTTTCATAATTAGGATGCTCATCCCTTGCTTTGCAAGGATGAGCGTATATAACAATTACAAAGAATTAAACATTAAATAGCTTTCGGTAAAGGACACAGCCACCGTCGTCTCCAGTGAAGTCGGAGACCTAAACTGCGACGGCCTAGTAAACAACGGAGACATAGACCCATTTGTCGCAAGACTGACTGGCGAATAACTCTCAAAAACCTTGCCAATCAAAAGAAGAATCTTCCATAAAAAATTTTAAAACTTCTTTTTATAAATTCTATCATGGTGGTCAAAATCTTCGAAAATGACTGTGCCTGCCTTGACTTGGAAGACCAGAACAAAGGGACCAATCTGAACTCTTTTGAGATGGCTAAGGTCGTGCTTCAAGTTTTTGAAGTGTTGTATACTAACCAAATCACATTCGATAATTTGGTCTATTTTCTTTCGGACAGAAATAGCTAAAGCATGATCTCTCTTTGTAAGCTTATCTAAAACATGTTGAAGACTGTCAGAAATCTCAAATTGTAAGGCCATTTTAACCCATCAATTTATCTAATTCTTCTTTAGTCATCTTAGAATGTTTGCCTTTTTCAATCGCTTTTAACTTTTCAATGTATTCTTCTTTTAATTCCAATTCGTCGATTGGATACCAATTAATTTTATCACAAAACTCTTGGTCATCAGCAGTAAATTCTCCGTTTCTCATGAATCGTTCGAGTATGTCTCGTTTCATTAATCTAACTACTGCATTCGCTATAAGTTCAGAGTTCATTCTTAATTTCGATTTAATCAATAAATCTTCCATGCAAACAAAGATAATCCGAATTATATAAATCTTGCGAAATTTTTGCGAAACTGACTGGCGGATAAAATTATTCTATTCCAAGCAGATTTAACAATTCCCTTGGCGATAAAACCTTAACTTTCGTTTGTTCCTTGAGCCCCTTATCGCCCGAGAAGATTCCGCAATCATATTTTAATGCAAGTGCTAAATATGGTGCATCTTTGAAATTCAATTCGATTGCCCCTGGTAATTTATCCAGAAATTCAGAATAAGGAACAAAGGTAATTTGCTCTTTAATAAAAGATAAAGTGTCGCTTAATTCATTTTGTGATAGATTAGTTTCTGACAATAATTCGGCCATCTTCTTGTCAAGTTCATACGAAAGAAACTCGGGAGCAATAAACTCAAACTTATTTAATAACTTGTTTGCCTCAAAAACAATCAGACTATTGCCCCTTTTCATTAATGCAGAATAGATTACATTAACGTCAACAACAAGCAGCATTTACTTCCTCTTTGATTTTAATAGCCCTTGATATCGTTTCGCTAACGAGAGATTGACTTCATCAGACAACTTATCAGCTTGTTCCTGCGTTAATTTAGACTTAGAAACAATGCGCTCCACGCAGGCTAATCTTTCTAATTCTTCATTAATCTTCTTAGATACAACTAACTGCCAATTTATCCTCTTCATCAGCGCAAGTTCTTTCAGTTCATCTGGAATGTGTATTCTTATTTCTTCCATAAAACCAAAGATAATCCGAAATATATAAATCTTGTGAAAGACCTTGTTTTTTCGTTAACAGACACAAACGAAGACGGTTTAGTAAACAACGGCGACATTGACCCTTTCGTTGCAAGGCTGACTGGCGGATAAATATTTGCTTACCAAAACACAGCCCGCGTTTTCTTGAACGCTACAAAAATATCACTCCATCGTCAAAAACTTATTAACATAATACATAATTTTATCTCTATACGCCGAATTGATTGAAACTTCTTCGCCATAGCTTGTAGGCTTGCTCAATAAAATTCCTTCTTTCTTTAATTCTTTTGCCATGTCTTTAACCCTTCCCCTAATCTCTGGAGGAAATCCTTTTGGCAAATTATCAATTGACGTATGGCTGTGGTGAAATTTTCCCATACGGGTCATTTTATGCAGCACCTTTCCTTTTATTTCGTCGTCACTCCACATTTTATTTTCACGCTCTTTTTATTAAGTCCATATTAATGGACTTTGAACAGTTAACTTTATATACTTTACGTTTATGTTTACTTCATGGAAAAGTCATTACTCATAAGATTTTTAGGAGAGAATCCCGTCTTCAAAATTGTAGACTTTCTAATTGAGAACAAAGGAATGGACATGAGCAAAAAAGATATAATTGAAGGGGCAGGAATATCAAAGGCAACATTATTCAACTATTGGGCGCAGATAGAAGAGCAAGGAATTGTAACCATAACGAGAAAATTCGGAAAAACAAGATTATACACTCTGAATTCAAAAAACCCTATCGTAAAAAAACTCCTTGAATTAGAAAGCTTGTTAATATCAAGGGCATTGGATAACCGCCAGTCTATCAAAGTTTCTATATAAAAGATATTTTAGATTGCCAAATTAAACTTGGCTAAAGCAAGAATAGAATCGTCTAAGCAAAGAGATTATTCCCTAAACTGTGACGGCCTCGTAAACAACGGCGACATTGACCCTTTCGTTGCAAGACTAACTGGCGGATAAAATCTTAAATCTTTACAAGACCTTGCAGAAATGCAAAGAATGTACAGCCTTCCCGGCAGCTAACTTCGACTCAGAAATCTTTATAAACATGTTTAACATGATAAACAAATGGAAAAGACATTCATTGGAGTAAGAGGAGTAGACGAAGAAGCATTTAGAAAATTTAGGGCGCTTGCAGTCCAAGACCGAACCACACTCGGTGATGCGCTTAGTTTAGCAATGAAAAGATTCGTAGAAGAGAAAAAAACAAAAGACGGTACGCCGAACCCAAAGAACCTTCTCAAAGTAAAAGGAATGATTAAAACAAAAGAAAAAGTAAAGTGGAGTGAAGAAATAGACAGCACCCTCTATGGATAGCATAATACTTGATTCTAGTTTCCTGATTGCCCTTGAAGTTGGAACAGATCAAAATCATGAGAAAGCGGAGAAAGCATTAGAAAAAATTCTTGAAGGCGCTCTAGGAGAGACAATAATTTCAGATTATATTTTCGACGAAATAGTGACAGTAACATTTCTAAAAACCAAAGACCTTGAAAAAGCAATCTTTCTGGGAGAGAAGATAAAACAATCTGCAAAAATGATAAAAATAGATGCGGCTCTTTTCGACAGCGCATGGAACATATTCAAAGAGCAGACAAATACTAAAATGAGTTTTACAGACTGCACAAACATTGCAATCATGCAAAGCAGCAAAATAAAGAACATTGCCACGTTTGATAAAGACTTCGAAAAAATAAAAGAAATTAATGTCATTAGCAATTAAATTGGAAACATATGATAATTACAGCATGCCCTGTCTTGCTCCTTGCATATTAACCATGATTTTTCCACAAGGCTTAAATACTTTTTGCAGTCATTAACACTATGGCAGAAATAGTAATCAGAGTAGAAGTTCCCTTGGAGCTAAAATCAACGTTTGAATTAGCCTTGGCTAAGGTTGTTAAGCAATTTATTAGAAGAGCAAGATTTTCAGTGTTAGAAGATGTAATGTCCAAGTCTAATTTAACAGATGAGCAAATAAAGGATTTATCTGATGACTTAAAAGAAAGAGTAGCCAAAAGACATAGACTATGAGCGAAAATGCTTTTTCATTTAAAGAACTTATAATTGATGCAAGTATTCTATTCTCATTCTTCAAAAAAGACTCAATAAGAAGGCAGATATTTGAAGAATTATTAAATGAAGGATGCAAATTAGTCTCCCCTAATTTTGTTTTAGAAGAATTAAGGTCCGATAAGCATAAAATAATTAATTTCTCTAAAATTTCTGAAGGAGACTTTGAATTCTCTTTCGCAACCTTAGAAGACGAAATTGAATTAGTTCAAGAAAGCGAGTATGGAGAGTTGTTTGCTGAAGCTAAAAAATTATCCCCTCATAATAAAGACGTTCCATATTTTGCAACTGCCCTTAAATTAAACTACCCGATTTGGTCAGATGAGAAAGCGTTCAAACAACAATCTAAAGTCAAGGTATTTTCTACTGAAGATTTGTTAAAAATTCTTTCGCATATTTCTTGATTAGCCTGAAGAAATAAAGCCACGGTCTCGTAAATAACGGAGACATCGATTCTTTCGTTGCAAGACTGACTGGCGGATAAATATTTGCTTACCAAAACACAGCCCGCGTTTTCTTGAACATTAAAAAAATATAAAAACAAGGCACACTCTTTCATTGAATGACTAAGGATTACACAGAAGAGGTAAAAGAATTAATTGAAAAATACAAAAAAGAAGGATTTGAATGGGGAAAGCCAGTCGATTATCTTGAATTTAGAAATGGCTGCTCTAGAGAAGAGATGGAAAAAGAGATTCTCGACCACAAGAATATTGAATTTGTTGAAAAACAAAAAGAGCAGGGAGAGACGAGATACAAGCTGTATTTCGTTTACAGTTTCAAAACAGGCAGAGTATATGTCTTGAAGTTCACGAGCAAAATAAGAATAATAACTGCATACATAATAGGAAAAGAAACTCTTAAACACTATAAGAGAAAGTTTAAAAAAGGTTGAGGTGCTAAGATAAATATGGCAATAAAAATACATTACGACAAAGAAGATGATATATTCACAGTTTATGATAATGAACACAAGCCTTCAGAAACAATTGAATTCTCCGAATTTTTGAATATCGATATTGATAAAAATAAAGCTGTTGTCGCGCTGGAAATTTTTCATGCAAGCGAGTTTCTCTCGGCAGTCAATGAAGCTATCACTCAGACGCTGTTAGAATCTGTTAATTCTATAACAATAGAGTGTAAAAATTATAGAAACAATTGGTTTATCGTTTTAGTGTTTGAAAAGAACGGAAAGATATTAAGGGCCCAGATGCCTCCATTGAGAAAATCAGAATATGTTAGCCCGTTGATTGCGAGTTGTCAATAGCTTGAGAACATGATACTGCAATGGGTGCACAGCTTACGCTGGAGACATGAACTCTGATGGCTTAGTAAACAACGGCGATATTGATCCTTTTGTTGCGGCTTTGACTGGACAATAATTTTAGATTATTTTTTAGAAAAATGAAATTACATAAAACTTTTAAACAAGATATTCACCTAACCTGCATGGAAGAAATATTAAAGATAGACTTGCAGGGGTTTAAGGCCACTTATAATGCTAAATGGTCAGAGGAAGAGGATGTTTGTAATCTTAATAATGTAAAACAGGTGAATGGTGTGTTATTTAATGGCGATGGTGAGATATTGATTGTGAATGTTGTTGGAAATTGGCAGCTGCCGGGAGGACATCTTGAAGTTGAAGAATCTTACGAGGATGGATTAAGAAGAGAAAATCTATTCTTAAGCGGATGCAGCGTTGGATTCACAGGACTAGCAGTTCTATCTGATGGAACAGTCTTACCATGCAGAAGACTCCCAATTCCAATAGGCAATATAAGTGAGGGAATTGTTAAGTTAGTTACAGAAAGTCCAGTCATGCAAGAACTGAGAGACCTAACAAGGATTAAACAAGGGGGCGGTTGTTGCAATCATGCTAATTACTGCAGAGGTTGCAGGGCCGTTGCTTATGCCGTGACTGGCGATTACATGGCAAAAGACCCTATGTGTTTTAAAGAACTTATCCGACCAGAAGATATTCGGCCTCGGGTGATTAGAAGATGATTATTCCAAAACAAGCAGCTACAGAATTTTTAGGAAACCTTAATCCTCATTCCGTATTAGACTTGGGATGTGGAAAAGGAATGCTTTCTTTAAATTTTGCCAGAAAGGGAATTAAAGTAACAGGTGTGGACAAAAAACCTCAGACGATAAATCAGGATAATTTTGCATTTGAACAATCAGATATCCGAAACTTCAGTTTTTCAAAATCTTACGATTTGATAATCTCCTCTTTTGTGTTGCATTTCTTAAAAAAAGAAGAGGCTGAAAGAGTTATCAATAAAATGATAACCCATACTTCTTTTGGGGGATATAATCTATTAATTTGTATGTCGGACAAAAACGAACTTTATAAAAATAAACCCCTGAATTTTTATCCATCATTAAAATGTCTAAAGGATATTTATTCGGGCTGGGAAGTGGTAAAATGTATTTCTGATTATACTCCCTTAGAAGAACATGACAATCTTTCCGCTCACAGGCATCATATCATTCTTCTTTTAATCAAAAAACCAGCAGACTGATCAAAATACAAAATATTTATAACCCTCTTCTCCCATAAAATATTATGTCAAAAAAGAGCTTAATTTTCTTCCTGGTCGTCTTTTGCATCGCGAGCGCCAGCGCATTTACCACAACGCTCACCGCATACAACGACACCAAACTTTATGTTACCATCACAAACACAACAGATCTTTATGCTTACGAAATCAACTTCGACTATACCGGAGCTGCCGCAACAATCCAATCAAACAACTTTTTAGGAACATCTTCTGTAGCAACTTACGGCTCAAGCATAAAAAACAGCATCCTCAGCGTCTATGGCTCGCGCCTGGACTCAAACAGGGCAGGCATCAACGGCTCAGGGACGCTACTCAACGTCTCTCACTCCGGAACCGGAAACATTGACTTAAGATACACTCTCGCAATCTACGCAAACGGCACAGAAGTTTATACTTATTATAATAACACCACCCCAGAACAAGTTGTAGTAAGCGGCGATGGGGGCGGAGGTGGCGGAGGCAGCGGAGGAACAATAACCCAATTTAACATAACTCCGGATATTCTAAACTTAAAATTAATCGAAGGCAGAACATTCAGAGAAAAAATAAGGTTGACGAATCTCGCAGGCAAGCAAATTCAGATAACTGGGATTAACTCCGGCGACCTAAATCAGTTCATAGCAGCCTACGTCCCCCAAATCCCTTTCTACATTCCGCAAGACAGCTACGTTGATTTGAACATTGACTTTTTCGCCAGAAAGGACATTCGGCCGGATGTCTACACTGGAGAAATAAAAATTAAAACTCCCGAATCAACAGAAACCCTCCCAACAATCTTCCAAGTAGTGGGAGAAGAGCCGTTATTTGACGTCATTACCGCTCTTGACAGGGACGAGTATGCTCCCGGCGAGGTAGCCATGGCAACAGTAGACATCCAAAACTTCGGGGACAAAAAAAACATAGACGTGATAGTTCATTATGCAATAAAAAATTTCGCTGGCGAAGAGCTGGTCTTTGAAGAAGGCAGCTATGCCATAGAAAACTACAAGCTCCAATTGGTCGGCAAACTCCGCGTTCCAAGAGACGCCCAGCTTGGCGACAAACTAATTTTCTACGTCAAGGTAACCTACCCCCAGCAAGACATTTCCTCCAGCGCAAGTTCAGTTTTTACAGTCATTGAGCCCCGATTCAGCCCACTGGGCGGGGCTGCAAACATCTTCCTTCTGATTCTTATTCCCCTGGCAGTAATCGCAATCATAATAGTTACAATCGTTATAATTTTCAACGTAAAAAATCAGCCCGAGAGCCCAGAAAAAACCCCCCAGGCAGAAACCCCAGCCGACTAACCTCTCAAAAAATCAAAATATTTATTTAACTTGCCACATTGATTAATCCAAAATAAAAACCGCTCACAAATCAATCTGGCTGCCTCAATGCGCAAGCATTGACCTCGTCTCTTGCTGCCTCAATGCGCAAGCATTGACCTCGTCTCTTGCTGCCTCAATGCGCAAGCATTGACCTCGTCAGTGTTAGTGTGATAACTTTCTGGTGGCGGAGTGGGCAAGCAACAAGCGAGCATGTTACGCGAGAGTATTTACAAGCGAATAACGAGCGTGGCTGCGAGCAGAAGCGAAGTTGCTAATAATCAAGACTTGCACCAAAAAACGCCGAGTAAAAACTGCAAGTCCAATTAAAACATGGAAACATGGTTAATTATCAAGCCATCAAGACCAATAATAATAAAAACCCCTATTGATTAAACTGCTTGAGGTGAATATGCAAAAGTTAATTCGATGCGCCAGCGCGTTCTACGCGCAAGAACAAATGTGACAGCCAGCAACACAAAATACCAGCCCTGAGCAGTATTGCAAGGGAAGATTCCATAGAAGAAACCGTAGGTGTCTTGTATGTCCAACTGCGCATCGAAAAGCTTTATGATTAATATGTTACGAGTTACTTGTCCGGCTAGAATAGACATTTCTGCAGGCTGGTCCGACGCCGCGCCATTCGTCAATGAATTTGGCGGCGCGGTCCTTAACGCCGCAATTTCTCGCCGCGTTTCCGCAACTCTCGAGCACGGCAAATTGATAAATTCTCTTGACGAAGTTCCAGGGCACTCTGGATTGGGAACCTCTGGTGCGCTCAGGGCAGCATATTTAGTCGCGGCAAATCCAAAGCTCATCAATAAAAAAATCGAGCTCATAAAACGCGTTCACACTTTCGAAAACGCAATCGTCGGCCAGCGTGCAGGCTACCAGGATCAGGCGGCCGCAATCTTCGGCGGCGTAAACTATTGGGAATTCAGAAAAAACGGAAGCATTCACCGCGAACCCCTCACAAAAAAACAAGTGAAACACCTTCAAGAGCGCTTAGTCCTCGTCTTCACCGGCGAAGGCCACATTTCTGCTAACGTTCACGAACAAGTTTTCGAGAGCCGAAGATTCATCAAGTTCGTTCCTCAGATAGATAGAATGCGAGTCATCGCAGGCCTTATGAAAAAAAACATTCACGACGAAAAAAAGATGGCCCAGCTCATCAATGAAACCTGGAGCTTGCAAAAAAAACTCCACAGCCAAATGGAAACTCCATCTATGAAAAAAATCCAGGAATACTGCAAGAGAAACTATCTCGCGGCAAGGGCAACTGGCGCTGGCGGCGGTGGCTGCATGATTTTCTACACACGCCCCGAATGGCGCACTGCGTTAACAAAAGACATAAGAAAATTAGAAAAACAAATAAAAGATTTAGAAGTCCTCGATTTTGAATTCGATTTCAAAGGCATTGAGTTAGAAAAGAAATGACTCAAAGAGTCTTGATAAACATTCCTCCAAAAATCATTATCAATACCATCCTAATATGTCGTCATTATAATAATTATATTTCAGAAAATCTAAGCTATTTTTCAATACGTCTGATGAATAATAAAATTTAATAAGACCCTATCACAGAAGACATAATAAAGAAGATGATAATCCAAATACGCATCAAGAAAAACTGCCCAAAAACATACCTAGAAAAAATCACACGAGATAGATTTATGGCATACCTTTCAAGAACAGTCGATGAAAACGAAATAAACAACGTCATTCTAAGGTTGGTCTCAAAAGAATTTTTCACACCGCCTCAGAAAATCACCCTCGACGCCCCCGACCCGGAAAACAGAATCATAGAAATCGCTTAATCAAATAAGTCAATAGATAATCCCAAACAACCTTTTACTCTCACAACCATAACATAAATAACATAATCTCTGAGTGCATGCTTGAAAGGTCTCGTTATTAATTGTCGTCGCTATTGTAAATTTCGGCTTGTTTATCCGTTTACATCTAATCAATTCAATAAAATAAAGAAATTATTTAAACCAAACATTCATAATGCCGATATAATAAAATGATAATTAATGTTAAAGTAAAACTCCGTTCAAACAACTCACGTTTAGAAAAAATCTCCAGCAATGAATATCTCGCTTACCTAAGTCAGCCGCCGGAAAAAGGCAAAGCCAACCTCGAACTCATCAAGCTCATCTCAAAAGAACTTTTAGTTCCTCAAAATAAAATCAAAATAAAAACTCCAACTTCAAGAAATAAGATAGTTGAAATTTTATAGAGCTTTACGGCTAATTAAATATTTAAACTTCGGCTTTCTGAGCTTCTTATGAAAAGAAGTGCTAACAAACTTAAGTTAATCTTGGTTGTTGCTCTTGCTGTTTTCATTCTAATCTTAGCAGCATTCTACTTCTTCAACAAAAGCGTAATTCAATTCGCGCCGCCAGGCCAATTATCTGTCACAAGGTCTGTTGAATTTTTCAGCGATTCATATAAAGTCACGCTTACGATAACACCAAGCAGCGCGGCAAATAGTATTGCGATTTCTGATTCTGTTTCTGGGGGGACGATTGACCAGAGTTCTGTAAGTTTCATGAATTTCAAGGATTATCAAACCTTCTCTAAGGGAGATTCTACCCATTTAGATATTGATCTTTTATCTCCGTTCGATGCGGCACCGAACAATGTTGTTAGAGTTAGCTATTTGGTCAAGCAGACATCGGCGACACCTAAGTTTTCAGGAAGCTGGAAAGTTCCGACGACAAACCAGAAAGGAACAATTTCTGGAACAAGTGTTGCGCCTGCAATGCCTGCGGTGGCGCCATGAGAAAAATAATTTTAATCTTCGCTGTTTTGTTTGTTTGTGTGTTTTTAATTGGGGAAGTGAAGGCCGAGGATTGTTACGTTTGGAATGAAGCTGATTTAAACTATCAAGGAATTTGCTCCCAAAATACGGATGGATACGATGATTCTGCGGACTACCTTTGGGATGGAGCACGTTGGTCGTCATATTTCGCGCATTACACAAATTGCATCTGCGTTGGTGATATGTTGAATTTTACTGCTTGCACTTATGATTCTGAAGTCACAACAGGCGGACTAGAGTTTTCGTTTGTAGGCGTTAAAAAAACAATTCAAACCAACAATTTAGGTGATAGTTCTAAATGTAATATTTGCGGAACCTCAAAATTAGACCCTGATGTTCAAAATCAAGACCTAATGTCACGCTCACTTGTCATCTCTTCCACATCAAATGCATTATGCAATCCGCCGCAAGGAACAACGAATATTATAGACGAATGCAGAAAAAAAGAATGGTTCACTTTATTCGGGGATTATAACATGCAGATTGGTGATTGGAGAACAGTTAATCCTTGCTTAATAAGGTCAACTGATTATACTGGTTCAATTTCTCCGGTATGTTCAGTTATTGGCAAGAAAATGCAATCTCAGACAGATACACCTCAAACAGACACAACCCCTGAAATTATAACCGTCACTAAAGAAAGCAATTATGGCGAGCCATGCTGTTTAGACCAAGATGGAGATGGACATCAGAAGCAAGAATATCATTACGATAATGTGTGCGGTGCTTTTAATAGCGGAGATTGTGAGGATGGACCGGAAGTGATTAGAAAAGAAAGCGGAGTAAATAATTTGGATGATGTGCATGCTAGAATAATAGCGAAAGAGGTATCTCGGGGATGCCAGATGCAACCTACAAGTATAAGTTTAGATTTTAGTGCTAATTATAAACAAAAATTAACTGATAATGGAGTCATAGTGGACAAATTTATGGAAAGAGAGATTATTGGGAAATTTGAAGACTGTTCTCAAGATGGAGATACTAATGGGGATGGTTACAATGCTGCAGACCAACCCAATTGTCATGATAATTTTAATCCATTGCAATACCCTATGATGATACATGAAGACTTAGGTAGTAACCCTGGGCCTTCAAATGATATTGGGTTCCTTACAGCAGTCGACGGTTCTGAATTAGAATGTGAAGTAAATTTTTCCAGCGAACCAGAGTTTTGGAATGCACCACTGAATCAACAGAAGATTAAGTTTAAAATTTATGTCGAAGAAAATCCTTCTTTCCTGCAAACAGTTAGAGAACTTTATTTGAATCCCTTTCAAAAACCTTCCACATCTAGTCCAGATATACAAAATAGGTTTGCGGGCGGTGGGGCTAAGGCAGTATTTAGTTGGTTGGGACCAAAAGTGGATAAATCAAGAGTTCTCGATAATTTCGGGGATAGTATTGCTGGAATTACGTGCTCTTTAATTCAAGACGCCGATAATATGGGCCAGAAGAAAATCAGCTGCAAGACGAAATTTACAGTTCCATCAGGCTGGCGTGGGAAATGGGTAATGTGTGCGGCGTATCCATATATGAACAAAGAGGATTCATTGTATTTCAGGCAGAAGGCACAATTCTCTGAACCGATTGGTGTTGCAGCGAGGGCGAGTGTTTGGATTCCGAGAAAAGTCATGGCTGAAATTCCGGGATTCAGTTTGAAACTTATAAATAAAGAACTTCCCGACAAAATTTATAAAATCCCAGGTCTTCCTCTAGTTAAATGGCTTGCTCCACCAATTGAGGATATGGTGACAGAACAAGTAAATGGATACTTCAATATAGGTGATTCTTTGAGTGCGGTTCAGTGGTTCGACAAACAAGTCTTTATAACAGATGTTTGGGGCTCAAAACAAAATTTCATAGAAGCGAAACTTGCACCATCATTTGTAATAGCTACAAATCAAAATAATGTTTTTGAGATAAAACATTTGGGCTATAATTTTTCAGAAAATCCAGAAATATACCTTTTGGAACTTCCTGGTTGGATCAAATTCAAGTCGGATAAAGACAGACAAGTTTTTTGGGTTGATTTAGGTTTTAATTATCCTCCCTTCTTTGATGGTTCAAAGTTGGACTCATATAAAGCAAATGGAAATATTTTTATTAAGGTCTCAAAAGATTTAGAAATTACAATAGAGAACTTTGAAAAATCTTACACTTATATCTTTGGTAGTGTTCTCTTAATAAATAAGCAAAGTAGGCAGATATTTGGCGAAAGTGATAAGTTTGTGTATGCTCATGAAAAAGGACATTCTGATTTTGGTTTATGCGATGAATACAGTAGGGCTCTTTGGAAAATAGGAGAGAAAATTAATAAATTAAAAGGATATAATTCCGGTTGCCCTAACCCATACCCAGAATGTTGTGGAAAAGTCAATACTATATGTTTTGATTCTGAACACGATGTCTGTCGAGGAATGCCTTATTATCCAGACTACAACACTCCAGATAGTATTGGAAATTGCGTCAAAGAAAGTAATTGTTTTGGGCAATCAGTGATGACTTATTCGATGAGTGGTGCATCAAGAATCTACCCAACTCTCACATCCAAGCAATCATATTGCCAGCTCCGCTCAAAAGACTGGGGAGAATGTCAACTGGAGGGTGGAGAATGAAAAAGATAATCTTAATCGCAATCGGTATCTTGCTAATTT
>JAGVWX010000010.1 GCA_018304105.1 Candidatus Pacearchaeota archaeon
TTTACAAAAAAGACATTTCAAGTTCACTTTCATTTACCTCCTTTTTGTTAGAAAACATACTAACTATATAAAAGTGACGTTTAGTATACTATGTCCTATCCAACAAGAAGTCTTAATAAGCTATTTTTTTATTTAATCATTAACAATCAAGCCCCTATAGCTCAGCTGGTTAGAGTACGAGTTTCGTAAACTCGGGGTCCCGGGTTCAAGTCCCGGTGGGGGCTTTTTTATTAAAGAATTCTTTTGTTTTTGGAAAGGATTAAAAAGAAAGAGATGTTCTTAACTTAATGAAAAAGAATTATTTAAAGATAATATTTAATTCTCTTTTAATTTCAATAATCGGCGTGTTTGGTATAGATTACTTCTTTCACCTACTTTTCTCAGACCCTATGGAAACATTAAGCTACTTCTTAGCAAAAATGACGCTTTATTTTGTGTTTTCTGTTATATTTCTATCCTTCTTTAACTTAAAGAAAAGACGATTTCTTAAGATAATCTTTGCTGGAATTATTGTTTCATCAATTTGGGGAGTTTACTATAACATTCTGCCCCAGATATTTCACTATTATCCCTTCGGAATACCTTTAGAAGGATTAACTTTTCTTGGAACGGGCCTAATAGGAACCGGAATTGCGTTCGGGACAGTTCATACATTGGCTTTCGTTACAGGCTACTATCTAACAAACTTTGTGTTAAATCTGTCTAATAAATAACTAGACTAAATTTACAATAGTAATATTAATTCGGATTTATAAATTTTTTTCATCAAGAAAACTAACAATCTTTCTCCTAAAAATAAAGAATATAATAAGAAAAATAATTGAACCTGTTAAGGAAACGCCGGTTAGATACACTGGTGTTAGTCCTCCACCATTTAACATAAATACTAGCTGATCAAAAAATAAAGCAGCCCCAATTCCAAGGATGATTAATGTTCTTTTTTTATGTTTCTTATACAAAATTAAAGAAACGGCTAGCAAAATCAAACCTATCCAAAAATGATGCACCAACAAGCCCTTAATTATAATGTGCGTTTCTCTAAAAAAATAGAGATATGTTCTTACAATAAGTGTCGTTAAAAAATAACTTAGATAAAACAGATTATATCTCTTCATAAAATAAACAATTCCCTTTTGTTTAAATTACTTTTGTGCTTAATAGAAGAATTGTTGTGAACTCAGCAAGAAACAACAACTTGTTTCGTCACAACGTTATTCGCCAAGTTAGCGTCGACAGTTCCATTCAAAGTCGCGCCAATAGTCATAGCATAATTCCCAGCAGCAAGGGTAATGTTCATCGTTTTTGTTCGGTCGCTCGTCTTTCCAGACTCAAGTGCGCTGACAGAACCATGGTCCATATCCAATGCGCCAAGTGTTCCGCTAAACATTACGCTTTCGGTATAATTCCCAAGATTTTTTGCGCGAACTATTATTTGATACTTTTTATTGCATTGAAGAATTCCGCTTAAGATATCTGCCCCCGTTATAGAATCTTTTATTCTTATTGCTCCGGCGGTATTCGTCACATTAACCAAAGCAACGTCATGTACCAAACCCGACGACGAAACGCAAGCTCCGTTGCTACAGCCAGATGTACACGTCTGAACAAGAGTTTCTTCTTCAGAAGATGAACAGGAACTATCACTTGTGCCCGCATTGTTGCAACTAAATGTTTTATAATTTCTTACAACATTTCCACCAGCACAGAAACTATTTCCGGCAAGCCCGTCCGTTCCGCAATCACCGTCGCTTGAACAAGAAGCAGGCGCTCCTCCGCAAACAACATTTATTTCTCTTCGCGCAATATTATCCGATAAACTAACGTCGGAGAATTTATCAAGAATCGCTTCAATAGTCAGATTATATCTTCCTTCTGTCAATGTAAAATTAACCGTCTTTGTTCTGTCGCTCGTCTTTGCAGGTTCTAAATCGGCAATGTCGCCATGTTCTATAATCATATTTCCCGCACCGCCGCTGAAAGTTACATTTTCCGTATAATTTCCTAAGTTTTTGACACGAACAATTACCTTGTACTTTTCATTGCACTGCAAGGAGTCTCCTAATAAAATCTCTTCTCCGTTAGATGTTTGTATTCGTATCTTTCCTATTGCATTAGTTGCATTAACTAAAGCAACATCATGTATTAATTCAGATTGTTGCGTGCATACGCCGCCAGCACAACTGCTAATGCAGTCGTCAATTACAGCATTTTCATCAGAAGATGAGCAAGAGCTTTGGCTCGTTCCGGGATTATTGCAAACATACGACCTAAATTTCTTAGCAACATTGCCTTCAAAACAAAATCCTCCCCCAACATAGCCGTCTGTTCCACAATCTTCTTTGCTCGAGCAAAAGTCAGTAATGCTGCTTCGGCACATTGCAGATGCAGTTCCAGGGTTTATGCATTCATCAACTGTCAAAGGATTGTCGTCATCGCAATCACTGTTTTTACTGCAAACGGCAGAATCAGACAGCACAAATCCAACACAGTCCTTAAATATTTTTCTTGCAGACGCAGTCCAATAGTCAGAAGCGACCAATCCAAAGAAACATATTTCCTTTTTCGCGGCCTTTCTATTTTCAAGAATTGCTCCCGGAGAAACATAAGAAACAACATCCTTCGATATCTCTTCTGAAGCTCTAAGCGCGATTATCTGTTCAACAGAAGAAGCCGTTTTACTTTTTTCAGAGATAAAATAATAAGGAACCGAAACTTTTCTCTCGTCATATGCAAAATTATACGCCTTGACTTTTTTACCACCATAATCTATTCTTAATGGGGCAGAAGATGCAAACATGCCTATTCCATTTCGATTAGTTAGTCCATAAATCTGCCCATAATATTTATTCATCAAAATCGCAGGTACTTCCCCGACAGGAATTTTCTTAGCATTTGAAATCCTTTCATTTCCAATAAATATAAAACGATATGCCGACAAGCTGCTGGGAAGATTTTTTTCATCTATCAATTTTACAGAAAGACTCATCTCGTCAAAGACATCCAAAACATTTTCATCTATTTTTCTTTCATTTCGATAAACATAAGCAACATCAGCTGCGACAGCAAACTCGACAGAAAAAGCTAAGGTCAGCAAGACACTCAAAAGAATTTTTCTCTTTAAACCTCTCGAAAGCATACTAATTAATAACGGCTGTTTATTTAAACTCTCGTTGTCATTCAAAAGTTCTGAAATTGTAATCTGGTGTTAACATTTCATTAATTTCTGTTTATCGTTATTGTATAGTCTTTTGCCCCGCCCGAAATAATCGTCTGATATCCGTACAAAACATAATCTTTCGAACTAGTAACCTGAAAAGGGTCATGAGAACTTCTCGGCCCTACATACCACCCATCAAAAATAAGGGACGGCCCACCGTTATCGTCATTAGGACTCGAAGAAAATGTTAGAACGTCTCCTGCATTTGCGTGAAAGATAAAGTAATCTTTATCTTGACTATCAATTATTCCCCTTATAGTTGAAGTATCGCACAATTGTAATCTATTCGCAGAATCAGAAGAACCATTCTGCTCGCTTTCATTAATGTTACAACTCGGCGTTCCACCGCCCCCATCCCCTCCACCACTACCGCCACCTCCAGACCCACCGCCCCCGCCGGAACCCCCGCTAGAATTCCACCCGCCGGAAGAAGTGCTCGGATTAAACTCTCCAGAAACCAGCCCACTCGGCCAAGAATCTCCCGAGTTCTTTGTCATGAGAATCCCCCGCAGTTTTCCATTCAGGATATCTTCTGTCGACCAATCCCACATTCTTTCTCCAAAAATATCTGCACTGATACCTAATGGAACGTTCACTCCTCCCGAGAGGGTCCACTCCCAGCCCACCTGTTTAGGATTATCAATAACAGTGCTGCACGGAAACGCACCAGACCCTTCGAATTCAATATATGGCTGAATACTTACATATGGTCCTAGAACATCATATAATCTTGCGTCCAAGCTCAAGTCAACATAAGCTCTTATATTTGCATTCCCTTCCATGCAAGCGCCCAGGGCGTTATACTCAATGGTTATATCATGATGATAGTTTCTTTGCCAACCGTTATTTTCATCAAACGATGCTCCAAAGGAGATATTTCCATCTGGATGAGCACCACCATAAAAAGCAGCATCCGCATCACTATTTGCTTCAACAACAAGGTCAGCATTGCCTTCAACAGTCACAACCACAGGAAACCATCCGCCAGCAAGAGTTGCATAAGTCCACTCCGCGCTTCCAAGAGGAATTCGTTTTTCAAAAGAAAGACTCTTCTTAATTATTACTTCAGCATGCACATTTGACGTAAAGTCGCCATCAAAAGAGATGTTTGCTGTACGCAGCTTGCCGCCGCTAATTGAAGCATCAATGATAAAGTCAAGGCCCGTAGAAACGTATCCTTGAAATCTTAAACTTCCCCCATCGGTTAGATCCTCGTTGTAATCAAAATCTTTACTATAACTTATAAGTTTTATATCGGAAGCAGAGATAGCGCTCTTTGCTTGTCCGCTCTTAACCGATATGCTCCCGTCCCCAAATCCCTCTGCAATTGTTCCCTGGGTTGTTATATAGGTGCGATTTCCCGCGCTGTCTGTGCCGTCAAAAGATTGAATCTTTCTTAAGAATCCCCTTCCAACTCCGCTAACAATAACATCTCCAGACGAGAAAGCTGGTCCGCCAGCCGCAAAAACATAACGGTTTCCGTTAATAGAAACTAAACTGCCCGGCCCGCTTGGAGGAATAACTCTGTCTTCTTTTCTAACTTGCGGCGTTTGGTTGCCTCCGCCGTTTCCCCCAGGACCATTATTTGTTTCTGTAGATTGAGGAGGGCACCCGCTCATAGCCAAAGCACCAGCCGCAATAATCGCTCCAGAAGCAATCTTTTCAAGCCACCCTAACCTTCCTCTCATCAAAAACCAAGCAACTTCAAATATTTATACTTTATTGTGAACATTTATTAAGAAACTTTTATCTTTTAAACAATGAAAGAAAAGCTCATCCAATTATTATCAAAGGAAGCAGGCCTTTCCCCAAAAGAAGTTGAAAGCTTGTTAGAAATTCCGCCTTCTCCGGAGCTCGGAGACTTTGCTTTTCCTTGTTTTTCTCTCGCAAAAACCCTAAAAAAATCTCCAGTCCAAATCGCCCAAGAGCTTTCTGAAAAGATAAGTTCAAAGGAGTTAGAAAAAGTTGAAGCAAAAGGGCCATATATAAATTTCTTCCTTGACAAGAAAAAGTTATTTGACGAAACCATTAATAAAATTCTAAAAGAGAAAGATAAATACGGTTCTTCTTCAGTAGGAAAAGGAAAAACGATAGTTATCGATATGTCTTCGCCAAACATTGCAAAGCCATTTGGCATCGGTCATTTGCGTTCAACAATTATCGGCAATGCAATAGGAAACATAAGCAAGGCCCAAGGATACAAAGTCGTCAAGTTGAATTACCTCGGAGACTGGGGCACACCATTTGGAAAGATAATTGAAGGTTACAAAAAATGGGGCGACGCAAAAAAACTAGAAAAAGAGCCGATTAAACATCTTTACGAAATTTACGTTAAGGCATCGCAGGATTCTGAAATGGAAGAAGCAGGCCGTCAAACATTCAAGAAACTCGAAGAAGGCGACAAAGAAACCAGCACTCTCTGGAAAAAATTCAGGCAACTAAGTGTAAGAGAATTCAACAAGCTGTATAAAACTCTTGGAATTTCTTTCGATGTAACATCAAGCGAGTCAGAATACAACAACAAAATGCAATTCACTTTAAATGAACTCAAAGAAAAAAACTTATTAGTTAAAGACCAAGGGGCACTGGTCGTTAAACTTGACAAATACAATCTCGGAACGTGCCTCATTCAAAAATCTGATGGCGCAACATTATATGCAACTCGGGATATCACCGCAGCAATTGACAGGTACAAAAAATATAAATTCTCTCATCTTCTTTATGAAGTCGGGCAGGAGCAAAAGCTTCATTTCAAACAATTTTTCAAAATTCTCGAACTTCTCGGTTACTCTTGGGCAAAAAACTGCGTTCATATTGAACATGGTTTGTATCTCGGCAAGGATGGAAAAAAATTCGCAACAAGAAAAGGCAAAACGGTTTTTATGGAAGATATTATTGAAGAAACGAAAGAGCTTGCAAAGCGGGAAATAGCAAAGAGAGAGAAACTTTCTTCAAAACAATTGGATGAGCGCGCTCTTAAAATTGCCCTGGCCGCAATTTTCTACGGCGACTTAAAGAATCATCGCTCTGGAGATATAGTTTTCGACCTTCAAAGGTTCCTTTCTTTCGAAGGCAACACTGGACCATATCTTCTTTACTCTTATGTCCGCGCATGCTCAATCTTAAGAAAAGCAAAAAGCAAGACAGCAAAAGTTTCCATTCAAGCCCTTTCTGAAAAAGAAAAAAAGTTAGTTACAAAACTTGGTGCGTTTCCAGATGTTGTAAAAATTTCTTATGAACAACTAGCGCCAAACATGGTTGCAAACTATGCATTCGAGCTCGCTCAGGCATTCAATGAATTCTACCACGCAGAACAAGTCATAGGTTCGGAGCAGGAAGGTTTTAGGTTAATTTTGGTAAGAGCTTTCACCCAGACTCTAAAAAACTCTCTGAATCTTCTCGGAATTGAAGCATTGGAACAAATGTAATTCCACGCAGTTAAACTTTTAAACCAATTTTCCCCAAGCTAAATATGGTGTTAGAAGTGCTGCTGCTTTTCAGCAGTTTTCTCTTAGTGATTATGCTAGCCGTACTTCTGGTCGCATTAAAGAAAGAACATTCTCCAAGAAGGCGATTCAAAATAAGAGATGACATTCAAAGAATTAAAGAGCAGATTTTGAATTAGCAAGTCTTTAAGGATAAACGCCCCAACTTTTTCCTCACAATATACAAAAAGATAGTTTTTTAAAATATATATTAGTTAAGTTATTATGAAGAACAATTATTTATTTTTAATCATTATCCTAGTGGCGGGTCTAGTAATTGTTTTAGGAATTGTCTTTGTTCAAAAACCAAAAAATATTTCAAAAGAAGTAGATTTCTTAGCGCCCTATCAACTAATCGAAAATTTTTCTTGCAATCTCCAAGGATACAACAGCAATCATGGTAGAATCTGCCTAAATAATATCACATTTAATTATGTTGGAAAAGAGTATTCTCTAACTAGCCCTAATTTTTATCAGACACCTAACTGCATTGAAGCGTTTGGTTCTTCTTTTTGTCCAGGGAGTTATATTTGGAAAGATGAAATTATTTTAGAAAATGGGAGGATTCATATTATCGGACTGTATGATTCAAGAAACAATCTATTGTTTAATTATTCCATCTCCAATTCTTTCTCGCGACCATTTAAAACTTAGATATTTTAATAAGTTTTCTAGTTCAAATTCCATTCATAGCAGTGAACTTTTTGGTTCAAAGAAGTGATGGGGCAGTGAGCTACAAACATTGTTAGTTATTCGGTTTATGTAGATAACTTAATCCTAAGGATTAACGCCCCCACCAATCTTTGAACCCGGGGATTTCACAATTTCCCAAAGCCTTAAAAACCTCATCCAATTCCTAAAATCGGTGCGGACGAGTCGGCACGCTAGCCCTGTGCCATTCACAAACGGGCTTCATGGTGGACTTAAAGGAACGCGTGACGCTGAAAGCGCGGAGTCTTGCCTCTAACGTTGAGGTTTTGTCCTGCTCGACCGTACTCTTGCGAACCGGGTCAGGCCTTGATCGGAGCAGCCCTAAGTAGGATGTATGGTGCTCGCAGGGTCGCAAAGCTGAGGAAGTCGCAAGGTCGCTTCTCGTTCTAAGCCGAGCAAGTTCCCCGTCCGTGCCACTTTGATAAAATGATAAGCGCAAAAACAATCTACTCGCTTTCAGTCATTTCTTTGGGATATTTTCTGATAGAATTTATTCTTTCAATACCTCCAATGTGTCAGTATCCATGTTTATCTGGGAAAATTTTTGGTTTAGCTCTTTATCTAACCACCTTCAAGTTATCAATAGATTTCTTTCTCAGAAAAAAAGGCAACAAAAATGACTTTGCTTTAATGTTCTCTTCTTTTATAATTTCTTTAATTTTAATAACGTTGACTCTTCTGCTAATTTTTCTAATTGCATTTTAGTTTATAACGCACCGCAACTCCTAAATACCAATCTCTCTTCCTAGGGGAATGAACAAAAGTGAATCAAGGATTCCCATTTGTCCGTTTTCTCAAACGAACAAAAGAGGTCAGTTCTTTCTTATCGCTGCAGTTGTCATAGTTTCAATCTTATTTGGCTTGTCTGCAATTTACACAAACATTGAAACTCCTTCCGAAGACAATTCCGTATACGACTTAACAAAAGAAATAAAATACGAAGCGGGAGTTGTAATAGATAGCGGAGTTTTCAATGCGCTGACAGAAGAAGAAAGGGACAAGAATGTTGAAAACCTTACAGACTATTACGCTTCAGCAAATCTCGGTTCAGATTTCATAATAATTTTTGGAAATCAAACAAACATGACGGCTATTCTCCACAAAACAGAAGATACTGGAACCATAAGCATAAACATCGGGGACACCCAAACGTCTATTCCTTTTGACCAACCAAGAAAAAACAAAGCAAGCTTCGAATTGAACGATGACAAAAAAGTTACCATAATATTAGAAGGGAACATTAGTTATACATTCAACATCAAACCAGGAGAAATGTTCTTCATAATTCTTAAGAAAGAGACACAAGGCGAGCAATTTGTTTCAGCCTCAAGAGAACAAAGCTGAATCTTTAATCTGCTCTCGGCAGCCGACCTCTCATCTCAACATAAATTTCGATAAATCCATCGGGTACTTCGTCAAGTCTTCCGTTAGCATTGCACAATCTCAATAGTCTTTCATAATATGCGCTGACAAAAGCAGGCAGCCCAAGAAAATATTCTCTCGGACACCAATCTTGCATCATTCTCTGTTCATAATAGGAAAGCTGAGAAGTGTATTTCTTTTCTGGGTCGGTTGGCCCGTGAAGTAGTTCATATTCTTCCCTAAATTCAATAAGTCTTTTCAAAAATTCAGGGTTGGCTTCGAGAAATAAATCTCTTGTAGAAAGAATAAAGTGGTCTCCAATCATCGTGTCGTCGGGCGAGGTCATATTAATTACCAGTTATAACAGTTAATATTCTTTTTGATATTCTAAAATAGTATCATTTAAATAAACTTTCAACTTCAACTGTCCATGCACAATAACAAAAAGGGGGTGAGCTTGATGGTTGGTTACGCTTTGCTTATTGTAATTGCCATAGCCCTCGCCGCAATAGTCTACCCTTATCTAAAATCCATCGGAGTTCCCATAGAAAAAGTCGAATGCAATCCAGACATAAGCCTTTCAATTGAAAACATTTCCTGCAATAGGGCTGGCCGTTCATTATCATTCAACCTTTTAAATCGCGGTTTGTTTAACGTCACCGGAGTTTACATTAGGTTTGCCGAAGCCGAAAGAAGTATTAGGCCCCAAATTAACACAGGAAAAGAATTATATCTTACAGGTTTGGTGAATCCCGCCCCCTTGGGTCCAGGGCAGGAAACGCCTCTTCTCAATTATCACGTAAGCGTTTCTGCTTCCCCTTCAGAACAAGAATTTGTATTAGAAGTCCAGCCAGCAATTTTCAAAAAGAGCGTCTTAGTCCCTTGCTCGAATAAGATTATTACTCAATCTGTCGAATGTATTTAATCGTCGCGAATACAAATTCTTATGCGAGTGAAACGAGTATCTGGATGGCAACTATAACAATCCTTAAATAACTCACGCCTATTAAAGCATCATGAAGTTTGCCCACCTTGGCGACTGCCATCTCGGAGGCTGGAGACAACCCGAATTAAAAGAGTTAAACTTCAGGAGTTTTCAGATTGCCCTTGAGAGAATAGCTAAAGAAAATGTTGACTTTATCTTGATAGCAGGAGATCTGTTTGACACAGCATACCCTCCAATCGAAACCCTCAAAGAAACATTCGATGAATTCAGAAAGATAAAGGAAAAAAACGTTCCGGTCTTTCTTATAGCCGGAAGCCATGACTATTCTGTCTCTGGAAAAACATTCCTTGACGTTTTAGAACGCTCCGGCTTTTGTAAAAACGTTGCAAAATTTGAAGAGCGTGACGGAAAAATACTTCTTCTTCCAACGATATTCGAAAACGTCGCCATATACGGCTATCCTGGAAAAAAGTCCGGATTGGAAGTTGACGACATAGAAAAAATAAAACTCCATGATTCCCCCGGATTGTTCAAAATTCTGATGCTTCATACAACAATCAAAGACGCAATAGGAAATATTCCGATGAAATCAGTCGATGAAACAAAACTTCCAAATGTGAACTACACTGCTCTTGCCCATCTTCACATAGACTACAATAAGAACGGCCGCGTTTACTCCGGCCCAATATTTCCAAACAACTTATCAGAGTTAGAGGAATTAAAATACGGCTCTTTTTACATCTATGACAACGGTCAAATAAAGAAGAACGAAATCAAATTAGTTGATGTAGCTTCCTTAAGATATGAAACAAATAACGCCCTTGATGCAACAGAAAAAATCCTCCAAAAAATGAACGATTTGGACATAAAAGACAAAATTTTAATCCTAAGAGTTTCCGGGGTTTTAGAAAAAGGAAAGCTTTCAGACATAGATTTTCAGAAAATAGAGGCTTTGTCAAAATCTAAAGGAGCAATAGTATTTCTAAAGAGCACATCCAAACTTCATGTTGCAGAATCAGAAACTGAATCTGAAATTTTCGATTCAGAAAACTTGGAATCAGAAATTCAGAAGCAATTCGAAGAAAAAAATCCAAACAAATTCAACGATTTAATCCCCTCATTGATTAAGTCTCTTCAGACAGAAAAGCTTGAAGATGAAACCCAGTCGACTTTCGAAGACAGGATACTATCAGAGTCAAGAAACATTATCGAAAATGCGGTTCAAAAAAATTAGGCTTTCAAACATTAGGTCATACAAGGATCAGGAGATAACTTTCCCAGATGGTTCTCTCCTGCTGTCCGGAGATGTTGGTTGTGGAAAAACCTCGATTTTAATGGCTTTAGAATATGCCTTGTTCGGGCTTCAGCCCGGCCAAAAAGGCAACGCTCTTTTAAGAAACAACGAAAATTTTGGCGAGGTTTCGCTGGAACTGGAAATCCAAGGCAGAACCGTCCTTATCGAAAGAAAATTAAAAAGAACTCCGAAGGGTGTGAGCAACGAGTATGCAGCAATTACCATAGATGGAATAAAAAACGAATCTTCTGTCACAGAAATAAAATCTAAAATAGTCTCCCTTCTAGGGTATCCTTCAGAATTTGTAAAAAAGAATAACATCCTTTACAGGTACACCGTCCACACAGCGCAGGAGCAGATGAAAGAAATAATTCTCGAAGACCCGGAAACAAGAGTGAACATCTTAAGGCACGTTTTCGGTGTTGATAAATACAGAATCATCAAAGACAACTTAACAATTCTGCTTAGCAGCCTAAAGAGCGACTCAAAGATTTTGCAGGGAGAAATTATGAGCCTGGACAGAGACAAAGAAAATTTAGAATTAAGAAATACTGGAATAAGAATCCTCAATGAAAAAATCGGCCTGAAAAAAGCGGAATTAGAATCAAAGACAAAAAGCAGGCAGGAGGTTGAGTCAGAGCTTGCATCAATAGAAGAAAGCTTGGAAGAAAAAAGGAAATACGAGCAAGAAATAGAAAAAACAAAGATTCATATTTCAACGAAAAGAGAACTGCTTTCAAGGTTGATGAGGGAAGAGGAAGAATCCAAAAAACTTCTTTCAGATTCAAAAGAGATATTCAGAGAATCGGCCTTAAAAGAATTGGTGGGATATATTCAAGCTAAAAGAGAAGATTTAGATAAACTTAATACGAAAAACATAGACACAACCGCGAAATACTCCAGATTTGAACAAGAGCAAAACGAAATTCTTGCCAAAAAAGAAAGGATTTTCAAAATAGACATTTGTCCTACTTGCCTTCAGGACGTTCCAGAGCATCACAAGCACAACATTTTGAATGATGCCGAAGCAAAACTTTCATCAATAAAAAACCAGTTGGAATCTCTTGAGAAAGAAAGAAAAAATCTCTTTGAGCTGATAAAATTAAACAAGCAGCAGCTCACAGACTTTGAAGAGAACCGTTGGAAAATGGAAGTGTTAAAAAATAAACAGGAACAGATAGAGCGCGCAAAGACAAAGCTGATTGAAATAACAAGGCAAAAAGAATCTCTTTCAAAAGACCAGGACTTGCTCTTAAGCCATATTGAAGGCCTTAGGGGGAGAATTCTGGAATATTCCCCATTTGAAATAAAATTCAAGACCAAGGAACTTGAACTCAAAAAAGCCCTGTCCGAAGAGAAAAATGTAGAGATCTCCCTAGCCGAATTGGTTAGAGAACTGGAAATTTCCCACAAGGAAATTGCTCTTTTTCAGGAAATGATAAAAAAGAAAGAACAGTCCAAAACGAGGCTCTATAAGCTCAACGAATTGTCTGATTGGCTTTCTACTCAGTTTCTCAAATTGATTGACACGACAGAAAGAAACGTACTCTTGAAGTTAAGAAAAGAATTTTCTTCTCTTTTCAGAAAATGGTTTCTTATGCTTATCTCGGAAAATTCATTAGATTCTCAAATAGACGAAAACTTTACTCCCGTAATTTTACAAGGAGAAACTGAAATGGATTACAGTTACCTTTCCGGAGGTGAAAGAACAGCCGTCGCCTTAGCATACCGTCTTGCTCTAAACCAAACAATAAATTCATTGATGAGCAAGATTCGTACTCGCGGCCTGATTATCCTGGACGAACCGACCGATGGTTTTTCAGAAACACAGATAAACAAGATTCGGGATATCTTGGAAGAATTGAACGCAGAACAATTAATTATAGTAAGCCATGAACAGAAAATAGAAAGCTTTGTAGACAATGTGATAAAGGTAACCAAAGAAAATGACACTTCTTCTATTGAAGAAATTCTTACTCAAAAAACTGATTCCGTCTAATAACATCGATTCGTTTCCTTCATTATTCAGCTCGTTCTTTTTCGTCGCATTCTCACTTAGCCTTGCTAACATCCGTGAAACCAAAAAACTTAAATACCCGCAGCATATTAAAGGTGTATCTATTCTCTTACCACTATGGAGACATTAACTGAAGAAATTTCTAAAAATATGCTGAAGTCAAACACAAGCATAGTTGGAATCGTCTGCAAAGACGGCATTGTTATGGCCGGCGATAGGAGGGCCACCGCAGGACATTATATTGCAGGCAAGCGTGAAAGAAAAATTCACAGAATAAATGATTACTTGCTTGTTGCTTGGACTGGTGGGGTTTCAGACGCACAACTAACAACAAAAGTCATCGCGGCAGAATTAAGGTTGAAAGAACTCAAAACTAGAAGTCGTCCTTCTGTAAGCGAAGCAGCATACCTGACAGGAATTTCATTCTACAGAAACATTCGAACGCCCAGCATGGTTCCCCATATCGTTGGAACTTTAGTTGCAGGCTTTAACGAAGATGGAACAACTGAATTATTTACCATTGAACCTGCAGGTTCTGTCCTAAAAGTAGATGATTTCGACGCAAACTTCTCTTCTGGAATGCCTTACATCATGGGCCTTTTAGAAAACCGTTACAATAAAGACGTAACCGTAAAAGAAGCAATTAGTCTAGCAAGTGACTGCATCAAAGCCGCAATCCAAAGAGACTCCGGTTCAGGCAACGGCGTAGATGTTTTCACAATCACTAAAGACGGAATAAAGCACGTTGTTTCTGAAGAAATAGTTCCGCAATACAAGTAAACCAATAATAAAATGGCAGACATCTTAAAGACAATTAAAGAAGAATTACCAGATATAATTAGCGACGCAAATTTTGAAGGCGCAAACATAGTCTTGTATACTAAAGATAAAGAATTCTTTAAGAACGGCGATGAAAAAATAAAGGACGTAGTCTCAAAGATTAAAAAAAGAGTGGAGTTAAGGGCAGACAGGGAAATCTTGGCAAGTGAAGAAGCCACAGAAAAAACAATTCGCGCCTTGGTTCAGGAAGATGCAGAAATCGTAAATATAATCTTCGACGCACCAAGAAGTGTCGTTATCATAGAAGCAAAAAGGCCTGGCCTCGTAATAGGCAAGCAAGGTTCAATTCTCAGCGACATAAAAAAATCAACTTTCTGGTTGCCAACCGTGCAGCGTTCTCCTGCAATCCCTTCAAAAATTACGGAAAAGATACGCTCCGTTCTTTATGCCAACAATGTTTACCGAAGAAAATTCCTGCATGAAGTCGGCAAAAAAATCTACAACGACTGGAGCTCCGAAAAAAAGGAAATCTGGATTCGCTTGACAGTGCTTGGCAGCGGCGCCCAAGTCGGAAGGTCTTGCTTTCTTTTGCATACACCAAATTCGAAGATTATCTTGGACTGTGGAATCAATCCTGCGATTAGCGAAGGCCCTGAAAAGTACCCTTATTTAGACGTTTCTGAAATTGGGGACATAAACACGATAGACGCAGTAATATTATCCCATGCTCATCTGGACCATTCCGGACTTGTCCCTTATCTTTACAAGATGGGTTACAAAGGTCCTTGTTATATGACTGCACCGACAAGAGACATCGCCGCGCTTTTGCAATTAGACTTAATTGGCGTGGCTTACAAAAAAGCTCAATTTCCTCTTTACAAGGCAGAAGATATAAAAGAAATGGTAAGGCATTCAATTAGTTTAGACTACGGGGAAGTCACAGACATAACGCCCGATATAAGAATAACTCTTTACAACGCAGGTCATGTTCTTGGTTCAGCCCAAGTTCATCTCAACATAGGCAACGGTCTGCACAACTTCGTTTATACTGGAGATACAAAATATGCAAAAACCAGATTGTTGGACGCTGCCGCAAACAGATTTCCAAGAGTTGAGACTATTCAGTTAGAATCTACTTATGGCGGAAAGCAGGATGTTCTCCCGCCGTTTAGGGAAGTTGAAGAAAGATTCCTGGAAATAGTCAATGAAACCATTTCAAAAAAAGGAAAGGTGCTTCTTCCAGAGCTTGGCTTAGGGCACGCACAAGAAACAATGCTAAGAGTAGAAGAAGCGATTCGCACAGGCAAATTGCCAAAAATTCCAGTCTACATTGACGGCATGATTTGGGATATTAACGCCATTCATACAGCTTACCCTGATTTTTTATCAGCAAATGTTCGAAACCAAGTCTTTCAGGACAACAATCCTTTTCTCTCGGACATTTTCAAAAGAATCGGCTCTGCCACAGAAAGAAAACAAGTCATTGAAGGCGGCTCTTGCATAATCATTGCTACATCAGGAATGCTTGTTGGCGGTGCTTCGGTGGAATATTTTAGAAATTTCGCAGAGAACCCAAACAACGTCATAATCTTCGGATGCTACCAAGCAGTTGGCTCTCTCGGAAGAGAAGTAAGAGATGGCGCAAAAGAAGTAAACCTCGGCAAGGATTATGGCAACGACATGTTAAAAGTAAATCTTCGGGTTGAAACAATGTATGGCCTCTCCCCGCATTCCAGCAGGAATGAACTCCTTCAATTCATCAGTCGAATGATTCCTCGGCCTAAAAAAGTTATAATCAATCACGGGGAAATTTCCAAATCTTTAGACCTCGCATCTACACTTTACAGGTCGAACAATGTTGAAACAACTGTGCCTAAAAATCTTGAGACGATTAGGCTGAAGTAAACAATTAAAAACCTTTCAGAACATAAACAATCATGAAACACACCTGGGTAATTACCCTCCTGCTTTTAGCAATGTTTTTCGTCACCCAGATGCTCGGGTTATTCGTAATCAACCAATATTCTCCGAGAGACCAGACTCTTGGTCAGGAACTCCCCTACGGGATGGAGCCTCCAAAAGAGGTTGCGCCGCGCTCCGCATTTGACCTGGTTTTTAGTTTCGCAATTGCCTTTGCATTAGTTGTCGTGCTGATGTTGATTTTAACAAAATACAGAGCAGAAACCTTTCTTAGGTTATGGTTCTTTGCCGTGGTTACTTTAGCAATAGGAATAACATTGAATTCGGTATTAACTTATCTGCCGAACTCTTCACTTCTCGCGCTTGTCATTGCACTGCCTCTCGCATTTTTTAAAATCTTTAAAAGAAATTTGCTCGTGCATAATATCACTGAACTGTTTGTCTACCCGGGCATTGCTGCAATCTTCGTCGTCATGTTAATGTCCTGGACAACTTCGCCGCTCACAGCAATAATAATCATTTTAATTCTAATTTCTATTTACGACATGTATGCAGTTTGGCACGCGGGCTTCATGCAAAAGATGGCTGCCTATCAAATTCAAACACTCAAAGTTTTCACCGGTTTCTTCGTTCCATATATAGGCAAGAAAGAGAAAAAAATAATTAGTAAAATGGCCAAAACCAAATCAAAAAATAAAACCGACGGCAAAGTCAAGGTCGGCGTAGCAATTCTTGGGGGAGGAGATATCGTTTTTCCAATTATCTTGGCAGGAATTGTGTTCATCCAAATAGGAATTATTTCGGCGCTGATAGTTTCTTTAGGAGCCACACTCGCTCTTGCAACACTATTCTATTTGTCGGAAAAGGGTAAATTTTATCCAGCTATGCCGTTTATAACAACCGGATGTTTTGTTGCTCTAGGAATTTCAAGGGCCTTCACATAGTTTGTCATTGTTCAGTTGCAACATAACCGTAAAGTTTATAAACGAATTGTTTGTTGTCCCTTGATGATGATAAAGCAAGAATTAGTGAAAAGGATAAAGGAATACTTCAACCTAAATATTTATGAAACTAAAGTCTGGATTGCTTTGCTTTCAAAGGGAATTGCTTCTGCAGGTGAGATAGCTGCCATTTCAGGCGTTCCAAGGTCCAGAACATACGACGTTTTAGAATCTCTTGAAAAAAGGGGATTTGCAATCATCAAAATCGGAAAGCCGGTAAAATATATTGCAGTAAAACCAACAGAAGTCCTTGAAAAAATGAAATCTTTTACTATGCAAGAAGCTCAAGAGAAAGTGAAAAATCTTTCAACTCTCAAGGACACAACCGAATACGCGGAACTCGAAAGCCTGCATAAGTCTGGAATCTCCCCAATCAAGACTCATGAAATAACTGGCTCTTTAAGGGGCAGATCCAATGTGATTTCAAGATTGAGGGAACTAATTCAAAACGCTAAAAAAGAAATCCTCATTTCAACTTCTGTCTTCGATTTCGAAGACAAATCAAGAGTTTTGCTTCCGGCAATTGAACGGGCAATTAAAAATGATGTAAAAGTCCGGTTGTCTCTCGCCGGCCCGATAGAGAAAATAAAGAAAATTGCGGCAAAAATAAATCTTAAGCCAAGCCAGGTAGAGTCCGAAGCAAGATTATTTATATCTGATAAAACAGAAGTACTATTTATGATAACTTCAGAGAAATCTGACGAAGAAATAGGGATATGGTTAAATTCTCCATTCTTCGCGCAATCTCTGGCAAACATCATTGAGGCAGGTTCAAGCGATGGGAAATAATAATGTAAATGGTCACAGGTATGCAGGACTTAGAAGATTGTCCTGGGCAGTTGCTGTCGCGGGCGGGCTAATGGCAGTTATCGGAGAAGGACAAAGAAATGAAGCAAACAGGGCATACGACAATCTATCAAGCCAGAACTATTCTGTTTCACAAGTTCAAACAGGAACTAGACAAGCAGGAGATATAAACGCTCAAGGTTCAAGAGGGGGCAAGCTTGAACTTACAGGATTAGCCCTGGCAGCAGCCGGCGCACTTGGCATAGCATTTACAAACCGAAAAATTTAATCTTCAATCTTCAAACTAGAAATTCCCATATCACTCATTTTTAACTGGCCTTCTCTTGAATTTTTCCATTTTTGCAAAAGTTCTCGAGCAGAAAAGTCAACTTTAATTTTAGCATAAATCGCTCCATCTTTTTTCAAGATTCTTTTGTTTGCTTTCTTGAATTGTTCGACATTTTCCTTTTTGTCTAAAGGCGGACCAGCCTTCAATATCTCCTTTTTTGATTTAAGAATTAAATAAAACTCTGCTTCATTACTTTCTCCTGGATAGAAAAATTCTTTTTCCCCAATTTCAAAATACTCTCCGAAAATTTTCTCCAAAAGCATTGAGAACTTTTTCATCTTTGTTCCTGCAATGTCTCCTTCCTGCCTGTTTGTCTTTAAAGCCAAATGTAAATATTCTTTGCCTCGGGCTTTCTTTTTCATCATTTTTTCATCAAACGGCCTGAAAAAGAAGAATTTTTCAGAGCGGCCCTTCAGGAATTCCTTTGCCGTCTCCTGAAATTTTTTGAATGTCTCGCGCGAAAGCGAAGCAAGAACATTCCTTTCTTTCCACGTCGGGTCAATCAAAACAATCGGGCTTTGCAGTTTGCTTTCATTCAACTCAAAAAGAACATCGCTCTTTTTCTTGTAAAACCTTTTTATGTCAATAATTAACCTTTCGTTTTCTTTCACCTTCAAAAGTTCTTTCAACATTTTTTCAAAACTTTTGTAATAAATAATCAGGCATTCTAATCCGTATCCTGAAAAGCCATGAACGTACGATTCAGCCCCATAAAGCCCGTTTGCCTTGAAGAATTTTTTAGCCACCGCAAGCTCTCTTTTCATTTTTTCATTCATGTTCTTTCTGACATAATTAACGTGAAAATAACTCAAGTCCGTTACATTCCTTGCTTCTTGAACTCTTTTTATTCTAACAACAGGAATAACCTCGAATGTTAACTTGCTTTCCCCGTAAACTCTGAAGTAATCTCTGCTTCCACGCATCTTTTTCATCTCAAGCTTTAATTTTTTAACAACATCGGTTAATATTTTCTCAAGTAATTCAGAGAGATTCTCATACTTCCAGTCAAACCTTACAAAAATATCTGCGTCATATTCTTCAGACTGAGTTAACGTTCCCTTTGCAAAGCTTCCTCCGAGAAAAACATCCGCATCGACTTTTTCCTTTACAGACACCCGCAAATTTTCAAGAAAAAAATCAAGCTCCTTTTTCATCTTAAGAAATTCTTCCCTGTTAACAGAAAAATCCAATTTCTTCCCCACCATATTTTTACAAAGAACTTCTGGCTTTTAAGCCTGTGGTTTTTTTAACTTTACAGAAAGGTCAATTATATATTTCCCATCTTCTAACTTGTAAACTCTCGGCTTGTCCGTTGCAAATAAATTTCCAAGGTCCACTGCATACTTTCCCGGCTTGATTACTTTAACGCTTTCAAAATCTAAAAATACAGGAACGTCTTCATCTTCAAAACCTGCGATTTCCCGAATGTCTTTCTCTATCTGTTTTTTGTCCTCTCCATAAAACTCAATCTCCGTTTCTTCTTCCTGCTTTACCTTGTCCAACTGTTCTTTTCGTATGTAAAAGAAAAATTTCCGTCCGCAGCTGTCACATCCCTTTAGAACTTGTTCAGAACCGTCTTCATATATTTTTGAACAATGAACACATCTATATGGCATGTCTTTCCAAATTTCTAAGTATTAATAAACATTTGTTTGGATGGCTATTCGCCTATCCGTTTAACCCAACATTACTTCTAATTTTTTCGGATCGCGCTTAATTTCCTTGACAACTGTCGCAGGCCCTATAACTGTAAGCGCAGAATTATCTCCCACTAGTTTCTTCGCAAGATTGTGCTTGAACCTAACAAAAAAGCCCTCATTCCTCAAGTTCGGCTCTATCACTGCAAGTTCAATTCCCTTGAAACTCTTCACATGGTCAACCATTGCCATGGTATCTTCGATAAGTCTCGCTTCTTCCTCCGGTCTAAGCCTTCCATGCAAAATTACAATTTTATTTCCCAAAACAAGATTCAATATTTTCTTTACCCTTTGGGCAATCGTCAAGCCTTGCATCTCCGAAAAAGGCAAAACCTGCAGGCTCAGTCCTTTGAATTTTCCGGGCATGTTCCTTTCCGCGCTCATATTTTCCTCGCTAGTCTGAACAGTGCTTCATAAAACTCGTCCATATTCAATCCATCTTTGGCAGAAATTCCCACGACTTCATATTCAGGAAACGCTCCTTCGATTCTTTTCACATCAGCTTTCTTTAGGTCTATTTTATTTCCAACAACCAAAATAGGAATTTTTCTCGCAACAAGATTTCCGATTATAGTTATGTTTACTTGTGAATAAGGGTTTTCAGTAGCATCTATAACGACAACAACTGCATCAACGTCATCAAGCCACTTAATCGCTTCAATTATTCCTTGAGTCGCTTCCTTTGCCCGCTGTTTTGCGACTTTCTTTTTCAGTCCAAATCTCAGAAAATTTTCGTAGTCTATTTTTGTGGCAATTCCAGGCGTGTCAATAAGCTTGAAAGTCATAACCTTTCCTTTGTATTTTATTTCAACTTTTTCTTTCACTTGAACATTTCTTGTTTCATGCGGGACTGCGCTGACTGCTCCAATCTCTTCTCCAGTCCAGTCTTTGCAGATTCGGTTTGCAAGAGAGGTCTTGCCTGCATTTGGCGGCCCATAAAAGCCAATCCTCAAATTTTCTCGTCTCTTAAATAGCCCTCCAAAAATTCTAGCCGAAAATCTTTTTAATAGTTTAAACATCTTATCTATAAATTTGGTCGTTTAATAAATCTTGTGTCTATTGGCCTTCCGCCTTGCTGCTTTTCAATTTCTTTCCTTACTTTTCTGTTTTCAGCAAACTTGAAAAGTGGAATTTCCCACATTCCTGTTCTCTTTCCTTCTAATTTATTAAATGCATAAGTTATCTGCTCGCCAGTCCATTTTCTGTTTTTAAGGCTGCTTTTTATCTCAGAATCCTTAAGCCCGTTTCGTCTGGAGTTATATATGAAGTTCAACAAATTGTAAAGGTCATTTGAATTCGGGAAGAGATGTCTTTCGTAATTTCTCTTGTACCAAGTTTGCAAAATTAAATAAATCGTCAGAAATAAAATAATTATGATGCTTATTCCCAAAATGAATCTTTTCCAAAGAAAATTTCCCT
This sequence comes from Candidatus Pacearchaeota archaeon, assembly GCA_018304105.1. Taxonomy (GTDB): domain Archaea; phylum Nanobdellota; class Nanobdellia; order Pacearchaeales; family GW2011-AR1; genus UBA73. The sequence goes on from JAGVWX010000010.1 coordinate 20,985, forward strand.
CAGGGTCGCAGTTTTCAAGCCAACATTCTTTGATGGGTCTTGAATCTATTCCTAAGCTTTCTGGGCTTGGAGAAATGTAAACTCCCAAATCCATTATGTTCGGCGCATTTGCGCCAGCAATCAAAAATTCCACGCTTGAAATTTCTTCTTGGCTTAAATCCACATAAGTTCCTCCGCTTACGCTCGTCTCAGAAAACAAGTCTCCTTGAGAAGAAAACACCAAACCACTTTTAGGATAATCAATTACCAAGTAAGCAGCTGATTCTGGCTCTTTTTTTTCAGTCAAAATTATCTTGTATTTCTTAAGGAGTTCAGCATCTTGCAAGTCTTCCCGAGCAGAGATAGTTTCAAAGCTGACGCTCACATCATAATGTTCATTCATCCAGCCAAAAACATTCGCTTTCAAATCTTCCATGTTAGAAATCTCTTCAGTTGCGCCCACAATTTCAAGTATATGTGCCATATCGGCACCGCCATAACCAATATCTCCGGGAAGCGTTCCGCTTGTGCTAGTATAAACCGAGTTCGGAATATCCAAACTAATCAAGCCCTCTATAATTGCAATGTAATCTTCCTCGGAAGAATCAGTATCCAAGTTGCTATACTCTGCTCTTTTTGCCTGCACAAGCGTTTTTTTCGCATCTAGTCCGATGGCGCTTGACAAGGGCGTCTTCACCCAAGCAGGATAACCGTTCATGTCCGACTCAAGAATGGCGATTCTGTTTTCATAATCTTTCAATGTCAGCTCTGCAGATTTTTTTGCATCTCCAACAACCACTTTAAATCTTTTTGTAGAATTTTTCGCAGGGCTTGTTCCAACAGGCGCCTTGTTAAGAATTACTTTCACCATATATTCTCCAGATTCGCCATACAAATGTTTTGCATTAACTCCGGGAACTGTAACGGCAGGAGTTCCATCGTCAAAATTCCAAACAGATGAAGTTACATTTACGCTGCTTCTCGCCGTAAAAGAAGTTTCCCTTCCTATAAACGCAAATCTCGGCACAAGTTCAAAAGGAAATCCTATTTCCACTTTAATTACCTTGCTTATGACATCCTTTTCTCCAAGATACAATTTAAAATTATAATTTCCATTCTTGTCCGGAACATCAAAGTCCATCTTGTTTACTTTTATTTTTGACCAATTAGAACTCACCTTTGCAGGCCTTTCATTTAGTTCGTAAATGTCATCGTTAGTTTCACTAATTGACTTGTTCCCTGAGGCAGCGTATTTGTATGTTAGTTTTACGGCATCAATCGCCTGATTTTCTCCTTCATGTCTTCCCCAAATGCTGAAAGGAATAACGCACCCATTTTCTCCAGAGCAATTCATCCCATAAGTCTCTTTGATATAATTTGTCAGGTCATCTTTAAGGATTTCACCGGTCATTTCCTTATAGGCGTCTTTGTTAAATTCAACAGTTTCTATTCTGTCATATCCTCGGGGCTTAATGTAAAGGTTGTAATCTATATCAAAATCTTCCTTGGACACTTCGTCCCCCCATTCAAAAACAAGCCCGCATTTTTCATCGTTATCTTCATTTACTTTTATAGAAAAATAATCCGAAGCGGAATATTCGTCGGTATAAACGCAGACCAGTGCATCAAACTTTTCAAGCGAAGAATAATTAATAAAAACGCCAGATACGTTGCCTTTCGGCAAGTCGTCGTATCCATTCCAGCCCAACTGTTCTTCTCCCCCATCAGCCGGGAACATTGCAAAACTTATAGAACCGCCCGCTTTTTTTGCGATAATGTCTCCGCCTATTTCATAAGAAGCAGAAGCAGGAATATCTTTCATGTATTCGCAATAAGGTTCTTCTCCGATAGGAATTTCTCTTGTATCTTCCTCTTCGTCAAAACATCCTTCGTTTCTATTTTTCCCGGGATAAAAAGTATCTCCGCAATTTCCTAGTGACCCTTTATATGGCTTGTTGTTATAAAAGTCAACGCTTCCATCGTTAAACAAGTCTATGAAAACCTGGTTATAACAAGAAGCATTTGCAAAAACATCAACGTTAAACTCCAAATCTTCCACGCTTCTTATCAATTTATTCTCTTTTATCTTAAATCCGTACAAGTCTTCATCATCGTCCAAGCTAATCCCTTTCCCCGTCGCCCCGCTATGCGAAACATAATAACTCTTGCAATTTACGGGATCGCATATATAATCTTCTCCTTTTGTAAGATTCATAGCATCAAAAACTTCAAGCAGTTTTATCTTATGTTTATCTAAACTGTTCGTGAAATAGACGTTTTCCTGCTTGTCAAAGCTCATGTTTAAAATTCCTGAAATAACGTCTCCTTCCAAATAATTTTCATCTATAAAAGAAGAATTTTTTTTAATGTCAAAACCTACAGCACTAGCTAGACCTAATACTAAAAAAAATCCAATTAAGCAGGAGATTAGTTTTCTCATTTTTTTCTTTTGGAGTAAGCATAAACCAAGGCGATTATAATCACAGCTAAAGCAAGTCCAAGCGCCCCAATCAATGGTAATTGAATTACTCTCGGACACATAATATTTGCTTCGCAAGTTGCTCCAACGCCGCATCCAGCGTTACAAGTCCCGGTTCCTCCAGACGGAAAAAGGTAAGCCGTAACATTAACTCTCCTAAACGGATTGTCTTGAGTGCAACGTTGCGTTATATTGTAATCCAGCCTGCAGATTCCTCCAGGGTTAGCAGTAGCATTATACCAGAAATAACATTCCCCATCATATGTTGTAGGAGTATCGGCATTTTCGTCAAATCCGCATCCCCACGCAGTCAAAGTATCAGTCGAATTGCCGTACCCATTGTTCACGGGCTCGGTTGTTCCCGGCACGCAGCTCTTGGTGCATGAATCATTTCTCAAAGAATTATTTAGTTCGGTATTTCCGGGATAAACTAAATTATAATCCTGGCAGCTGCTTGGAGATAAAACGACTCCTGCTTCATCTCCCGGCATTTCAAACGGTTCTTTATCTCTGCAAAAGTCATAACCCTCGCAGTCAGAAGGATCAAATGTACATTCATCTGTACAACTCAATCCCGTCCCAGTTCCATAGTTTGTGCTTTCGCAAGTGCTATCTCCCAACTCTGCAGGAGTGCAACCATCTGTTCCACAATCGCACTGCTCTCCGGCACCCGACACGCCTCCGGCATCCGGTTCAACTCTTTCATTTCCACAAACATTTTCGCTATTATCCTGCGAATTGGCACAACCTTCATCATAGGGTATTCCATCGCATCCATTCCAGTCACATGTATCATCACCATCATCATCGTTCTCATTCTGGCACTGCGCCTTTGGATTTGTTTCATCATCATCGCCTGGACCTGTGCAGCTAAAATCGGCTGGAAAATCTGTTGCACCGTCCCCAATACCACCATTTTCATTATCTAAAGTATCGCTGCATTCTGCTAAATTACAATTAGAAGTATCAAATTGGCAAGTAGTATCTGAACACTCAAGATTTCCGCTCGCAAAAGGGCTATCCGGTGCATAGTCCGCACAAGTTTTTCCACCCAAATTGTAGTGTATGCTATTATCATAGCAAGTATTACCACGCCCGCAATCACACGTTTCAGTCACTTCAAGCTTTCCATTTCCGCATATCACTTCGCAGTCGCCCGGGCAATTTATCGGATTTTCTCCTTGAGCTTCATCACAAGTTCCATCATAATCGCACCTGCAAGATGAAGAAGCAGATTTACAGCAAATAGAATAATCATAATAATTTGTTAATGCAATATGCGCGTTTGTATTATTGCTAATTGAAGCAATTAGACAGTAACTGTTCTTGTCTGGAAGGATTGTTTCATTGCAATTCTCCCTAGCGCTTTGAAGAAAACAACGTAAATCTCCATAAGAAACATTTTGATATCCATCAGTATTGATGCTCAAGTTCTCCGCATGCGCATTAATCTGCCCGGAAAGTCTCAATATCGTGTTAAGCCCGCTAGGGTTGTGCGAATTACTTCCGGAAGGATACAAATCCGAAAAGGAGTCGTTATAACATATTTCAAATGGATAATTTCCTGCCCCATTCCATACTTCCCCATGAGCATTCGTATCAGAGCTTATTGCAAACAATTCCTGATTGTCACTTGAACAGTTATGCCCTTCATAAGCTCTCACTTCGCCAGCGCCAAAAAACAAAGCCATCGCCAACGCTAAAACCCAAAGGCCAGTATGCACCCTCTTCATCCCTATCCATGAGAATCGAACTTTATAAAGTTTATCAGGTTAGAGCACATTTCTCCACATGAAAACCTTTACTTTTTTCGGTTCGATTGTCTTGTTTTTCACGCTTCCGCTAATCACTCTTTCAGAAGAAAAAATATCCTGTTCAGTATCCGGATAAGGATTCAGGTAACAAACCTCTGTCACCGTTGCATTGCATATTTCTACCGAAATATTAATTATTGGATTTTTTAGTTTGTCCTTTAAAGACAATTCTATATCTCTTTCCAAAATTTCTTCATCTTCTCCATCGGCTAAACTTTCTCTGAATGTCAGATTTCTCGCAATTTCTTCCATCAGCGAGGGAATAACCGACCCCACATCTGCACTTTCCGGAATCTTCCTCTGGGCAGATAAAAAAACAAGAGAAACAAAAATTATCAATATCGCAATAGTCGCTTCAATGATTTTTAGAAATCCCCTTTTGTTTACCATACCTTCACAACAAGGTCCGCAAAAGCCCTTGACCCATCTTCTTTCAGAACTTCCACCCTCTTCGTTTTAGAAAACACTTCAAAATTATCGGGAATCTCATTTTCTGCACTAATATTTATACCATTATCAAATACGAGAGAAAATCCAAAATCTGCCCTGCTTGGAAGGTTAAAATTATCCTGATTTTTCAACTCCTTATAATCTGCACGATATCTCCCGCCCAGCGCTTTAAATTTTTTTTCAGAGAGCAAAACCCTAACCTCTGAAGACCCGATTTTATAGTATGTTTCATTATGCTCGGCGCCTGTTGGAACGCTACCATCTTGGAACTCTTCTCCGAAGCTCACAAACAAAACATTTTCATTGGCCCAGTTCGAAGAAACATAAACTAATTCGTTGCCATCTCCTCCTCTTGAAGAACCCAAAATGTTTCCGTCATAAGTTTCGACACTTGCGTTTCCTCCAATCCCTGAAAAATTCAGAGCCAAAGGACCATTCGGAATCGCCGAGCTATTCACGCCAACTGAAAAAACTTCAATCGAGGTGCTTGTGTTCCCCTCAATTTCTCTAATTGCATAAGTCAATGTTGTATCTACAAGTCTCGAACTATCGCCGGTATTAAAAAAATACAATCCAAATCCTACTGCCGCAATAAACAACGTAAAGGACAGAATCATCTCTATGTGGCTTATGCCTTTCTTTTTCATAATGTAACGTTGTCAACTAGATTTATATACGTTTTCCCACATTTTATGCAATGCAAAACACCGATTTAAAAAAAGAATTTATTGAAAAGATAAAGAGCAAGAAAGAATTAAGCGGGCTGTCAGACTCTGTTGTGAAAGATTCCCTCGAAGAATATCTTCAGAAGAACAGAATTTCTATTTATGAAAAGTCGGAGAAAGAAAAGAAATTGATTGTCAAGGAAGTCCGCTCAAGGCTAAGGCTTCTCGCGGGCAGATTCCAGAAAAGCAAAAAGAGCAAGAAAAGTTTATTGAGCTCTGGAGACATAGACAAACTTCTCAAAACTCATTCTTCAACTTCTGAAAGACTTGAGTTCTACCCTCGACTGAAAAAACTGCTGAGCGAAATGAATGTTAAATCTATTTTGGACATTGGATGTGGCTTAAACCCAATTGCTCTGGCATCAAAGAATATCATTTATTACGCTTCAGATATAAACGAAGGCGATTTATCGATAATTTCCGAGTATTTCAAGAAAAATAATCTCGAGGGTTCAACATTCGTCATGGACATCAGGAAAATCCCCCGTTCACTTCCAAAAACAGATGTTTGTTTGATGTTAAAACTCCTCGATGTCATTGACCCAAAGCATAATCTCTCCGAGAATATCTTAAAGAGCATCCCTTCAAAAAAAATCATCGTGAGTTTCTCAACAAAAAAGCTATCCGGAAGAAAAATGAATTTCCCAAAAAGGTTTTGGTTTGAAAAACTTCTGGCTCGGTTAGAATATGAATTTGAAGTTCTGGAATCAGATAACGAAATATTTTATCTTATAACAAAAAAATTAGGGATTGCCTATAAACAGTTTTGAGCCGGTTGAAATTAAAAACGCGGCAATCATCATTATAAACGAATGTTTCAGCCCCGCTTTAAGGCTCCCTTCAGTAAGCTTCCCAATAACGAGTCCGATAAAAAATCCTTGTGCGATTAACAAGTAAAGAAAAGACGCTGAAAACTGCTCGGGGTTTATCGGTTCTCCGCTTCCGCCCCCTCCAAAAAATCCTATTCCCAAATCTTGTCCTGCGCTCGTTATTCCACCCAAACCTCCCGCCCCCGCAGTCAAAGGGATTATCTTAAATTCCATCACAAGAATAATTCCGATAAATATAAAGAAAATTATATATCCCTGGACAACAAGCCCGTAAATTGCAGATTTTCTTTCCTTCTTTAATTTTTCAACTTCTGCAATAGATTTCGCAGTCGAATCTAAAATAAAATCTATGTCTCCTCCGGCTTTCTCCGCTTCTTTAATCAGCCCAATCGCCCTTTTCACAACAACGCTGTCAACTTCTTTTGAAAAAGTCTTAAACGCTTCGCTTACAGGGATTCCAAGCTCTATCTGGTTAGCCAATTTCTCGATATGAGGATTCAGCACATCAAAATCTTTCTTCCGCATATTGATGATTCCTTTGCTTATCGGAGTTCCGGTTGAAACTGTTTCTGCAAGATTTCTTGTAAACTCAAGAAACATTTCATTAATCTTTTCAGATTTTCCGCTTTCTACAGCAAATCCGATTATGAATGGTAGGGCAACAACCCCTAAAGAAATTCCCATTAAGAAAAATAACATTTGCTGGTTTGCATAGAAGAAAGCAAAGTCTAACGCCATGATAATCGCTCCGGCAATTATTCCAAACCAGTGCATTTTTTTCAGTTTCATATTAGTATGCGGGTTGCCTCATTTGTAAAAATACCAGGAAAATCACATTTAAAACAGCTATGACTGCAACAGCAAGAATGCTTATTTGAGTCGGGCCAAAACCAATATTCATGCCAGAAATAGCCATCATAACAATCATCAGCAAAAATACCATCGGCGCAGCAATGACTATGCTGATATAAATGTCTAAGAAGGTCTCAACTAAGTGCGTATATTTTTCTCTTTCCAATCGGTAAGATAAAAGCAGAGATTCCGCTCTCTTCTCAAAAAATTCAGAAAGATTCGCGCCAGAACTGATAGTAACTGAAAGTCCTGTGAACAGCTCTGCAAGTTTCTCGCTCGGGGCAGTTTTGGCTGCGTTGTTCAAAGAAGTAGTCAAATCATACCCATACAAGTTAATCTGATTCATTATCTTTCTTATCTCCTTTCTCAAGAATGGATACTCCTTGCTTAATCCGATGATTCTGAATATTTCTGTGGGTTCAATTCCTGCGCCGGTAATCGCGCTCATGTGAATGACTGCAAACGGCAATTCCTGGTCAATCCTCGTGCCAATGGATTTTTTTTCAGTAGTTGGATAAAAGTAAACCGCTAAAAAAGCCACTATCGGCCCGGCTATCGGAATCCAGATTAATTTTGTAGCCATCGCCAAATATCCGCTATCCCTCAATCCAATGAAAGGCCAGATAGAGGACACATTAAAAAAAACAAAAAACAAGCTCGCAAAAAAAGACAGCACAAAAGCCAACAGCACAGTCAGATACATCATCGCAACATAAGACTCAAACAAAATTTCCACGTTTGCTTTTCTCAGTCCTTCCCCAAGTTCCTTGAAAGCCCCTTTCTTGACTGCTTTGCTTGCCGCATTCAAGAATAAGCGATTGGCAAGTTTAAGATACCCCCTCGACGCTTTGAACTCTGTATATTTTTCCTGCTCGTCAATGTCTCTTCTCTTTATTTTCTTTACAAAATTATCGCTTATGTTCAGTTCTTTCAAAAACCGCGTCTTGTCTTTTGCATGGAGGACAACATCCACTCCGGAAAGGCCCCTATACTTGATTCGTTCAAGCTTTCTTTCTTTCTTTGATGGAAGTTTTTCCGCAAATGTAATATCCTTCAATAACTCTGGAACGTTGTCGTTTATTATTCTTAGGCTTTCAATAATCGAATTTATCGCCCCGTCTAAAAGTTTCTTTTCATCATCTGCCGCCGAATCATATCTGGAGGCATAGCTGGCGATTTCTCTGAGCATTGATATTTCAGTATCTATATTTTTTCTTAGCTCGTCTATCATAGCAGACAGCGTCTTTATTTCTCTCCGCAACCGCCAGCCTTTCAACGATATCTTTCATTGCAGCCAAGAGCTGCGCCACAACTATCAAATCCTCTTTTTTCATAAACTAAATAGCTCGATATCGTTTAAATAATTTTCTTCTCAACTATTCTTTATGTAGCCAGCACATCGCCTGGCTATGCACTCAGTCATTCCTTAATTCCAAACTTCTGAAGCACTCCAACGGGATTCTTATGAAAATCATTCACTATCCATCCGACTTGGTCGAAATCAAAAATTCCTTTTCTATACAAAGTGTAAAGCAATTTCGCTCTTGTCGCCATATCCTGGTAAAGTTTGTCTATAGGAATTCCTGTTCTTATGGATATTTTTTCGAACGCCTTGCTTTGTTTTTTCGAGTAGAATACATCTTTCCCTGCGTCCCATTTGAACGGGGTGTTTACAATCGCTGTTCCGTCCATGTTTACGTTTACAATTTCCACAATTTCTCTAACTTTTCTAGTATCTTGTTTTCCAACTCTTGCATGTGTGGCTATGACAACACAGTCTAATGTATTAACGAGAGTAGGCGACAAGCTTATCGGAGGAGTTTGCAGTCTTCTGATGAGCGTGTCAACAGAGTCCGAGTGCATGGTGCTTATCGAAGAATGCCCCGAAGCCATTCCTTGAAATAAGACGAATGCCTCTTTTCCTCTGACTTCTCCGACTATTAGATAATCAGGTGTTTGTCTGAAAGAAGCTTTCAAAATTTCAAACAAGTCAATTTCTCCGACTTTTCCAACTCCTATGGAAGTTCTCGCAACAGCAGGCAGCCAGTTCTCTCTAGGTAAGTTAATTTCTCTAGTGTCTTCAATTGAAACAACTCTCGCTTCTGGAGGAATGAAAAACGCCAGCGCATTCAGCAAGGTGGTCTTGCCTGAAGCGGTTCCTCCAGCAACAAGGATATTTGATTTGTTTTCAATCAAAATCCAGAAGTACGCAAGCATTTCTGGAGAGAGCGTATTCATCGCAATTAATTGAGTTGGAGTCCACGGAATTTTCGTAAACTTTCTTATTGTAAACGTGGGCCCTCTTGAAGAGATGTCTTTAGTGTAAGTGGCATTGACTCTTGACCCATCTGGCAAAGTTCCGTCCAGCAACGGCTGCGCATAGGAAACATATCTTCCGGTCCTTTGGGCTAATTTCTCGACAAAACTCGCAAGCTTGTCTAGGTCCCTGTAAACAATATTTGTTCTAAGATTCCTAAACACCCTATGAACCAGGAAAATCGGAGTATTCGCCCCATTGCATTCTATATCTTCAATAAAATAATCTCTAAGCAAAGGGTCTATTTCATTCAGCCCTATAAAATCCCTAAAAAGATAATAAAATATTTTCTTGTAGCTTTCGGAAGGGACTTTCATATTTAATTCGTCAATTAATAATCTCGCAGTTTTGTCAATGTAATTTGTTGTGGCTTCCAGAGTATTTTCAACAGCAACGTTAACATTAATCAGTTCAAGCATCGCTTCTTCAACTCTCACCAGAATCGCTTTTTCTTCTTCGTCAAGGATTGGCTCTTCTAACTCATAAACAACTTCATTCAGCTTGCTGTCCCAAAAAATATGTGCCGACGCGTAAGGCGAAATCAGCATATACCTAACATCTATTCCTCTTTTGTCTTTATATCTCGGAAGAGGCGGAACAGCCGGATTCAAATTCATCTGTTCGACCATGAAAGAAAAACATGAACTATTTATTTAAAGCTATCTCCTGGATGTTTCCTTAATGTCTATCTGCGGATATGGTTGCCCGCCAAGATTCTCTATCGAAAAAGAATAAGGCGTAGAGGCCGCAGTGAATTTCTTATCTTCTTCGGTTCCGGCATAAGTTATATTTGTGACATTCTGGTATTTCAATACCAGCCTTGTGTAAGCAGACCTTTCTGTTTCATAAGAAGTTAAATAAACGCTACCTTCCCTAATCTCAAAGCCAATCTCCGAGTAGGGCTTGCTAAGTCCGTCCACAATAAAAATTATCTCGTTGCCTGTGGAATTAATTATCAGCTCCCCTTTCTTCATTGTAAACGCCGGAATATTTCTGACATTTCCTTGCCCGCGATAAGTAAGTTCTCCAATCCGGTCGTCCCATGCGTTCAACGACTCAATAGATTGTTCAACTAAAATTCTATCTCTTGATTCATTTATCCTCGGCGTTACTATTGCCAGGACAATTCCTATTAATGTTATCCCAATAAGGGTATACAACACCGTTTCAATCCAAATTTGCGCTTTCTTTTTCATATTAGACATTTAGCAGAACACCATTGTCGCAAGCCCTACCGATTTGAATTCCGTCAGTTTGCTTGCACATTCTTTCGTTTTTTAGTATCGGATAAATCTCCACACTGTCAAACTTAACGGATGAATTGTAAACATAAGTTTTCACGCCCCCATTTTCGGGAAGAGTCAGCTTAGTCGAGCTCAAATCTAGCATTCTAATTTCACCAACACTATTACCTGCATTCGAATTATTCTTAACTTCAACACCCACACTTTCTCCCCCTCCCAAAAACTGAATCCTCAACCCTCCAATATTATCAAGCTTTCCTTGAGAAACACTATCCGCGCCTATTGAAAGCGCATATAAATAATGGTATCCTCCGCCAAAAACGTCTTCGCGTTTATAGCAATTATAATCAAACTCTTCATAGAAAGTGAAATAGTTTTCATACCCCACACATTCAGTTCCTTCATTAAGAGTATCCCTCACAAACGGAACTACAAACCCGGCTATAAAAACCGCAGCCACCACGGTTATTAGCACGAGCGAGATAGTTGCAACAACAGAAGACAATCCTTTTTTATTATTCATATATTGTACTAATGCCATAATCTGAATCACAAACATGAGCTACTTTTTCCGTATTTGTCTCTCCTAATAAAATCGGCACCGCAATTATTGTATCCCCCGAGTCTACCCCCTCAATAAGCTCATAAGTCTCAGTATTTCCTGGATTTACAGTCACGCCGCTTCGCCCAATTTCTTTAATTTCCCCTTTCCCTTTTATTCTCATCTCTACTCCATAAATCGAAACGCTCCCAATATTCTGAACGGACAATTTTCCCTTTCCGCTTCCATCATTATAAGCTTCTATAAGAAAATCAACTTCTTCGCAGGACATTTCAATAGCTCGCTCGTTTTTTTCAATCGTTTCTCCAATGAAACTTCTTGCCCAAAAGAAAACGATTACAGCAAGGATAAGAGTAATTGAAACAAGCAAAACCGTAGCTACAACTGGAGACAGTCCCCTTTTTCCATTTTGCAGAAATGGGAAAGTGTAGGTAGCGCAGCTTCCTCTTTTCCCGCCCATTCCGGAAGGGAAAGTGTAGGTAGCGCAGCTTCCTCTTTTCCCGCCCATTCCGGAAGGGAAAGTGTAGGTAGCGTAGCTTCCTCTCTTATTTAGAACATTCATTACTTTGAATAACCACGAATATTTAAAAACCTATTGAACTTTTTTCTTTTGTATATATTCGAAAGCAGAGTAAGCTGCAGTGCATCCTTCCGCAACTCCCGTAATTGCCTGCTTGAATGGCTTGTCCGCAACATCTCCTGCGGCAAAAACTCCCCTAACGTTCGTGCTCGAATCTTTATGGTCAATAATAATTTCCTGTTTTTCATTTAAATTTACTCCAAGTTCTTTCGCCAGCTCAGAAAGAATGATGTGCCCAATCGCAACAAAAACCCCGTCAAGTTTCAACTCCTTGCTTCCACCGTGTTCTTTGTCAAGCACAACCGAAGTTACAAAATCACTTCCTTTGACTTCAACAACATTTGCATTGTTTATTATCTCAATTTTTGCATTTTCTTCTATTCTCTTAATATTAATTGGTTCCGCCCTTATTTTTTCTTTCCTATAAATTATGTAAACTTTCTTTGCATGTTCTGCCAAGAGCAGCGCATCTTTTGCAGCGCTGTCAGAGCCCCCAACCACCGCAACAACCTTGTTTCTATACAATGGTCCGTCGCATAAAGCGCAATAACCCACACCTTTGTTTTCTAATTCTCTTGCTCCTTTAACTTCTTCAGGAAGCTTCTTCCATTTTGTCCCGGTCGCAAACAAAACAGTTTTCCCGAAGTATTCTGTTTTATTTGTTTTAATCTTGAATTTCTTTTTGTCATTTGAGACTTTTTCAACTCTTTCTTCTTTAACTTCAACAAGTCCGTAACTCTTCGCATGTGCTTCTATTTTTTCTGCAAGTTCCGTTCCAGTTAATCTTTCAAACCCGGGATAATTTTCAACAAGATTTGTTGTCGTTATCACTCCGCCCACAGGCAATTCGCTTCCATGGGAGCTTCCGAGAACAAGAGTCTTCAAACCAAGTCTGGCTCCATACATTGCAGCAGCCAAGCCAGCCACGCCCGCTCCAATCACTACAAAATCATATTCCATTATCATTTCTAAGAAAAAAGAGATGATTATATAAATATTTGTCAACCCCGAATATCATGGACATTAAATTAAAAAACTATCTCAAATTACACAGCATTTCATATATTGGGCATGAACACGAAGCAGTTTTCACCGTAGAAGAATCAAGAAAGTTAAAGCAAAGCATTCCGGGCTTGCACTGCAAGTGCCTTTTTTTGAAAGACGAAAATAAAAAGTTTTATCTCGTTGCTCTTCCCGCAGAAAAACGCCTTGACACAAAAAAGTTGAAGTCTCTCTTAGAAATAAAAAAACTAAACTTCGGCTCGCCTGAAGAGCTAAAGGAAAAATTAAATTTAACTCCTGGAAGCGTCTCAATTTTCGGGATGATTAATTCCAAGGACTCAGAAGTCGTCTTGCTCATTGACAAAGAAGTTTGGGACGCAGAAAAAACGGGTTTTCATCCGAATATTAACACTTCTACTTTGGAACTAAATCACGAAGACCTTGAAAAGTATTACAACTCTCTTTCCGGAGAAAAAAGCATACTTAAACTATGAAACGCAAATACGCTCTTTTAATTTCAATTCTTTTGACTCTCTTAATCGCAACAAATCTTGCTTTTTTTCAATTAGCTGAAAAGCAAAAAACAATTTTTGTTACAAGAGTTATAGACGGTGATACTTTCGAAGCAGGAGAAGAAAAATTCAGATTGATAAACATAAACACTCCGGAAAAATCAGAAAACGGCTACAAAGAAGCAAAAGATTTTCTATCAGAAATTGAAAACACTTCTGTTCATGTTGAAGAGATTTCAACAGACAAATACGGAAGAACTCTCGTGCGGGTTTATTCTCCAGACTATGTTAATCTTCAGTTGATTGAAAAAGGCCTTGCAACAAAATTTTTGGTTCAGGAGTCCGAGTTAGAATTATTCGACGAGGCTGAAAAAAACGCAGTAGAATCTGGTTTGGGTTTATGGCAAAAATCAAACTTATATGGCTGCATCGAAACACAACTTTCCGCAGAAACGGAGATTCTTCAGATAATGAGCAAGTGCGGAAAAATAAATATAAAAGGTTTTATTGTTTCAGACGAAAGCAGAAAAAGATATAAGTTTCAAGATATTGAGATTGGTGGGGTGAATCTGCATTCTTCTGAAGGCAAAGACAATGAAACAGATATTTTCTGGAACAGCAAAATGGGAATATGGAACAACGACCGCGACACAGCTCATATTTTTGATTCCGAAGGCAATCTTGTTTATCATCGTTCTTACGGCTATTAACTCTCTTGTTTTGCAGAACGTCTCTGCCCTTGAAATCTCGCTGGATTCTCCAGAAGAAGCAGAATTAAACAGCGCATTTACAGTTTCTATTTCAGCAGACTCTGCAGAAGTTTACGACGTCAAGGTCTTCGTTCACAATTCCGAAGACGACAAGATAGACAGAAACGAATACATTTCGGAAATTTACTATGGTGGCTGGCAGGATTCATATCTTTATATCAAAGGTTCTTTCCCTGAAAAAACAGATTATAAGATAAGAGTTCTCGAATCTCCTGGAGAAAGAGAAATTTGCGCGCGTTTGAGGAAAACAGGAACGACTGCATTTTCTACACAATGTAATATAATAAATATAATTGGTTCCGAAAATTCTGAAGAAGACAAAGTCATTGAGAAAGCAAGCAATAAAGAAAATCAAGAAAAAGTAACAACTTCTGAAGAAATCATTCCTATTTCAAAAACCCCCAATCAAGAAACACAAAATCTTTCCTATAAGTCGGAAGAAAAGATTCTTCTTAATTCTAAACTGTCTAAAGAAACAGGTTTCAAAAACTCGGTCACAACCCCCGAGTCAGGCAAACGGAAAATTTTAATTTACGGTTTCACTGGCTTTTGCGTATTAATTATTATTTTGCTCGCTTTAAGAAAACTTTAGCGCCATCTTTAAAAACCTATATTCCTCTAATTGTCCATGGAAAAAATATCCGCTTCATTAATCCTTGAAATTCTCGGAAGGCCAAAAGAGAACGTAAGTGCCGCACTCCAAACAGTGATGGAAAAGCTTTCTCAGGAAAAGGGCGTGAAAATTTTGAACAAGACACTTCACGAACCAATGCCTGTTGAAAAATCCGATTTGTTCACTTCTTTTGCAGAAGTCGACGTCGAGCTTGATTCAATTATGGCTTATCTTGTTGTAATCTTCGGGCACATGCCTTCAAACATTCAAATAACCGAGCCTGAAAAAATTACTTTCAACAATATCGAGTTGAATGAAATTGGAAACGCCATTGTTCAAAGACTGCATCACTACGATGCAGTAGCCAAGAATGTTGTTGTAGAAAGAAATATGTATGCCAAAAAACTCAGGGAAGTTGCGCCCTATCTGTTCAAGAAGCCAGATTCACAAAATCCTGTTGCAAAGACAGAAAAAAAACCGAAAAAGAATAAAAAGTCAAAGAAGAGCTAGGGCAGATTCCTTTTTGCTTCAAGCATCTTTCCCATTAAAGGGCTGCCTTTGGATTTTCCAGTCTTCCTGTATTTTACAAAGATTATTATTGCAACCAATACGACAATACCAACAATCAAATAGCCTATCCATGAACTTCCCGAGCCGCTGCTCGTGCTTTCGCAGCTTCCAACGCAGCAATTGCTTACATCAATTGTAGGCACAATATTCCCCCCACATGTTTCATCGGCACCGCAGGAAAATCCTGAAAGCTCAGAGCAATAATAAGAAGGCCCCTGAGAAGTGCTATTCCTGTAATACCCTGTCATCGCTTCAGATTCTGTTTCTGTAAAATTAATGTCCAGCAAGAAGTATTCGTAAACGTCTTCGGAATAAGCGATAACTACTCCCTTGAACGGAATGCCCTTCCAAGATTCTTTTACACTAACATTAAAATCGGTGCTTTCATTAACGCTAATATTTACTCCTCGATAAGGTGTAATTTCAAATTTCGCAGAATTATAATCCAGCTTAAGCCCAACAATTTTGCTTGTTCCGGTATTTGTAATTCTAAATCGATAAACTGGAAAACTTTTGCTTATTAAAACAGTGTCTCTTATTTCTGCTGGAAAAACCAAAAAACTTGGAGGCATAGGTGGCGGAATTAAACGGCACTCACTCAAATTAAATTTGCATTCCTTTTCTAATCCTTTGGAAATGCAACTTAAATTTCCATAATCATATCCTACGCTCGAACTCGAACAGTTTACCACGCTTAGATTTGTCCCATCACATTCCTCTTCAATGTCTATAATGCCGTCCCCGCATTCTCCGGCACTCTCTTTGCAAGTGTTATTCTGCCAAAATCCTTCGGCGTCAATGCAAGTCCCATGCGTTAAGCACAGATTCAAGTGTTCGTTGTCGCAGACAGATTCTTTTTCTTCATGGCAGCTTGAGTTATACCAAAATCCTTTAGAATCTAAGCACGTTCCTTGAGTCGCGCACAATTCGACGTGCTGTTCATCACACGCTGCCCCTTGTTCATATTTATTGCATGTGTTATTATACCAATTTCCTCCGATGCCATTGCAACTTGTTTGATTCAAGCACAAACTCAAACGTTCCAAACTGCAAGCTTCCCCCGAAGGTCCCTCGGGCAATTTACACAAGCCGTCATCAAAAATCAAACAACTGCTTGAACATTTTAATTGTCCGGAAACAAATCCTCCCGAAACAGTTGTGCAATTCTTGCCGTTCAAATTGTCACCATCACATACTTCTCTGCCGTCAACTCTCCCATCTCCGCAAATATAATCTGCGCCAACAATTCTGGCTGGAACTTGGTACATTCCGACTTTTATCGCGATTTGTTGCACTCCAAGAACATTCGCTATTGAAAAATCAACATAATTCGTCCCAGGGTAAAGTGTAACCGTTCTTTGTTCTGGAAAATCAATCTCAATGTCAGTTTCAGTATAAGCAATAGCCAAAATTTCAAAATCTTCATTAGCTAAAACAAATCCTGGAACAATTGAATAATCGACTGTAACCCCCCGGACAGAAAAATCTTTTCTGTATTCTACGATTTCTGGAGCCCCATTAACTAAAGCAATAATGTCTTCAATTACCAGAGTATAATTTCCAGAATTTGCAGGCGCATTAAGCCAAATATAATATTTGTTCCCAAGTTTTGTAACATCGTACTGAACAGCCACATCAAGATGCCCGTCTTTAACAACACTCACTTGCTCTCTTTGTATTGGCGCAATTATTCCTCCAGTTAATTCTCCAATCATCGTTTCCTTCGGAGCATAAACATCCCTCAAGCTAGACGAAACAGCGTTCACTTGCGGAACCAACAAAAGCGCAATCACCAATAAAAAAATGAATTTTCTCATTTCACTTGCTCATTTCTTTTAATTTTCTTAGCGTTTCTTCAGCTTCTTTATCTTTCTCACTCTTTGACTCTTGCCTTGCAGATGGCGCAGGTCTTGCCATTCCTGGTCGCATCATAGAACCGCCACCCATTACCGGCCTCATTCCCGCCGGAGGACCAAATCTTGGAGGAGGTCTCCTTCCCATAAGCATTCCAGGACCTACGTTAGTTGGCCCAACTTTTGAAGACTTTGCCTTTCCTCTCATTCGGTACCACCACAATCTGATTTTATCTCGAAAGACTATTCCCATCACAACAAGAACAATCAACACCAAAAGCATAACAATCCAAATCCAGAGGTTGTTTCCTCCGCCTGTGCTTTCACAAATACCACTATTACATTCTTCGTTCGTATCGCAATCTGCATTATCGTTGCATTCTGAACTTGTTTGTGTCACGCATTCTCCCAAAGTGCACACCCTTCCAGCAGGGCAATCGCTATTTGATGTGCATCCTCCAGAGCCTTCTTCACAGGTTCCTCCAACACAGCAAGGCCCATCTTTTGATTCAACAGTTTGCGTCGTGCACGGCTCATCCCACTGGCAGACCGTGCCACCTAAACTCGCACAGGCTACTTCTGGAACATCCTTCGTGCAACAAACTTCCAGAAAATTATTGCACGCATGCGTTGTTTCTGGATAGAAAACACCATCTACTTCTGTGCAGGCCGCCCTGCCTGGCACGCAGAATAATCCGGCAAGCTCGCAATCAGTTAAAAGATTCGGATTATAAGAGCTCCCCCCACCTTGATTATTCGTACAGTTTCCATTTTTGCAAATTTCTCCGCTTGGACAATCGCTACTATTTGTGCAGTTCTTCCCGCTGCCCCCTCCATGTGGGGGCGGTATGCCTCCGCTAGTATAGCACTGGCTAACATTAAATGTCAAGCAGCCAGGTGAACAGCCAAGATTTCCGCCGGCATAGCTTCCAACCGAGGTGCAGCTTGAGCCGTTTAATTCGCTTAAACTGCAAGCCTCATCACTTCCACAATCACAGAGCTCGCTTCCTTCAATCACTCCGTTTCCGCAAATTGGCGTGACATTTCCAACACATGCGCCAACATTATAAGTGCATTGATTTGTACAACTCAAGTTTCCTCTGTCGTATCCTTTTAATCTGCAAGAAGTTTGTCCTCTCAAATCACTTCCATCACAAGCTTCTTCTCCGTTTGCTACTCCATCCCCGCAAGTATATGGGCAATCTGCTAGGCAGTTTGCAGAATTCTCTCCTGCATCACATTTTTCATCGTTGTCACAAAAAGCCTTGTCTCCTCTTGGCCATTGAGCCGCATAAATTATAAACGCAGTGTCTCTGATGTTTCCGCCGTTCCAGCATCCATTATCGTCTTGATTTCTAAATAAATATTCGAGAGTTTTTGCGTTGTCTATTTCAGGAGAATCCGCTCCACCCAACGCAAGCATCGCAAGAGCCGTGTCATAAAATTTCCCGTAAGAACTCGAAGGCATCTGCCAATATGCGCCTTCTGGCCTGGCTCTCTCGCTGTCAATTATTTTGGCGTAATGTTCATCTCCGCCCTCATAAATTGCAACCAAGAAAGCGCTCGGAAAATACTTTTCATTGTCTGCTGCAAGAGATCTTAAGTAAGGGGCGTATTCGCTTATGTCCTCTCCGCTCGCGTAAAGCGCGGCAGCCGCCCATAAACTTCCTTCATAATTGCATGTTCCGCTTTCCTTGAAGCACTTTGCTACAATGCTTTCAGATGTCCACGAGTTTGCGCTCGCGCCATGTGTCTGCGAGGAAACATAAATCGTTCCTCCAGTTTCTTTTTCATATAATAAATTTGTCTTAAAGCCTTTATCGCATTGCACGCTGAACCCCTTATCTAGACAGCCGCTCGCAATCTTCATCCAGTATCCTGAAGCCGTTACCGCAAGGCAGTTCCCTGGCGTTCCAGACAATTTCATGTCTTCGCCTATGGCAATCGAATGGTCAGAATCATCATAATTTATCTTGCACGTTGCCGGTTCATTAGAATCTATAGAAACCTGCAGGTACCAAGTCATTTGCTGAGTTACACCGCTCTTGGATTTTAGCCAATCAATCGCGCCAGTAACATTTTCCTCGAGCCTTATCTTCGCAAGCACAACCTGAGATGTTGCTTTGACTGTGCACCCAGAGCTCGGCCAGCAATTTTCAGAAGAACTTTTTTGCTGAGTTATTGTAAGATTAATTTTCGGGTCAGGTGTTTTTGCGAGAGCAGCAAAAACTGCTTCTTCCAAGGTAATGCTCGTTGCTTCAACCCTGTCATCAAGGCAATTAAACGCTTTATTTATTTCGTTAACATGTTCTGCAGAACCTGCGATAGCAAAACCCGCACTAAAGATAGCCAGCAAAACAACCAGCAATGCAAACACCTTTTTTCTCATCCCCTTCCAAAGAGTAAGTTGTTTAAAAACTTTCACTTCCATACCTTCTAATCTTTCTCATCACATCCACCAGAGGATTTTTCGTCTCAGGTTTTTTGTCAATCAATCCAATGTCTCTGTAAAATGCGTCATTACTATAATTAGGTGGCAATATCTTCTTATTTTGTTTGAGATGCCATTCGATTTGGCTTCTGACATAGCCTTCTTTTAATGGCGGTGAATTTTTCTCGTTCCAATCTCTGACTCTTTTGTTTATTTCCTCTCCGGAAAATCCGGTCGAACGTAAAAATGTTAGCAGCACAAACAATCCTCTTTTTCTTCCTTCTTCCAATCCCTTCAATAATTTTTTTATCGGCTGGGGAAACATATCATCAGTAACACCTTTCAGTTCTATGTTCTCAAACTTCCTGTCTTTGTACTTGCTGAACTTTTTTTCTTCAATTCCTTTATTTATCACTTCTCTTCCTTTATTCCAGTCAAGCGCTTTCGCCAATAATTGCTTCGCTTCCCCGAGTTCATTCTCAGGCATAAACTCTCGAATAACAACTCTCATAGGGTCTGCATCTCTGGGAGAGAAGTTCTCAAGTTCTTGCTTCGTTAATACAACACTCGCCAACGCAGTTTTTTCATGAAGAGAGTACGGCATCCTAAACAAATGTCTCGAAGCGACAAGAATTAAGTCTGGAGCCGCAACTTTCTCCGCGCTCACTCCCTTTGACTTCTCAAAATTTTCAGGATACTTGTTCGAATTCATCTGCAAACTTTCATTTTCCGGATCAACGCAGTTCTCGCAATAATAAAATTCCTCGCTGTCAACCTGTTCCAAAACTCCCGCACAAGAATTATTCAGGCACTTCAGCCTTCTTTTTGTTATCTTTGCATTTTTTCTTTCTATTTTCATTCCACAGATAGGGCATACAAAGTTAGCAATAGAGCCTTTTTTCGCAGCCTTTCCGCAAATTTTGCATCTTATTTCTTCAAGTTGTTCTTTCGACAGCTTCGTTCTTCTTTGAATAGCGCCAATATCTGTCAGGACGTCCGAAGCTTGCCTGTTGTAATCTTCCCGTATGTAATCCATAAGATAAGAGCAAATCGCTCTCGGCCATGCAGGAAACATTTTCCTTGTTTCTTCTTCGTTAAATTCCTTCGGAAATGCCTTTCCCGAAATCATAATGTGAAAACCCTTGCTTCCTGAAAATTTTATACCATAATTTTTAACGCCATGTTGCTCCAACGCTTCCGCAATTAACCTCGCAGCAATCTTAGAACAATCAAGAAAAGGCGAATCAATATCTATAAGAAAATCCCATCCCTTTCTCAAATTCTCTAAGTCTTTCAAAGTCGAATCTGAACTCAATTGCAACGGGTCATTCCAAAGTTCTTCTGATGCATGGAAAGAAGTCGCCCCTTTTCTCACCAATCCGTTAATGTCTGAAGCATATTGTATCATGTCAGGCCTTTTCCCAAACCCCTCAAAATACCTTGGCACAACTTCTCTGTCAAGAGCAAACTTCAAAATCGCAGCCTGAACTTTCTGGTTTGAGTAATAAATTCTTGTCAGCGCCCTAACCCTCTTTTCCTTTATGTTAGTTCTGTCTTCTTCGGAACCAACGTTCAAAATCTCTGATTTTGTCTCGCTTATCTCCTCTTTTTCATCAGCCTTCTTTTCTTCCATCCTTTTTCCAAACCCTTCTGTTTTATATTGTTTGTTATTCCCAATAATATCAAATATTTAGCTAAATCAGAATCTGCCATTAAATAATTTCAATAGAAGAACGAGATTAATTTAGTTATTTTAAGATTAGGAATGCGCCAGAACCCTGCACTGCTTTAGCTGTGAGTTGAATGGCGCAAGTATTTATTCTAAAAATAATATAAAAAAGTGAACAAGATTGTTGTT
>JAGVWX010000013.1 GCA_018304105.1 Candidatus Pacearchaeota archaeon
CGCAAAGTTTATTTAGAACAAGACAGTTACCACTATGAATTTCATTCAGTGAGCAACATCCTGCTCACTTTTTTATATTAGTTCGAGAATAAATAGTGTGCGCTCCCGCGCCCCACTCAGCCTAAAGGCAGAGGCTCCAACGAATACTTTGAGGGTGGGCGAACAGTTACGCGAGAGTAATCTACAAATAATTGCGAGCGTGGCTGTGAGTAAAACAACTCAAAAACAGATTTTCAACAGAGATGATTTCCTTTCAGCAAACTAAAACTATAAAAGCCTTTATCTTTTCCAATTGCAATGTATCTCAAAATTCACGAATCTTACAGAAAAGTCGTAGCCTTGGCAGATGCCGACATTATAGGAAAGCTCTTCGAGGAAGGAAAAAGGCAGCTTGACGTCAGAGAGAACTTCTACAAAGGCGAATCAGTCGGGGAAGAAAAAGCAATAGACGCCCTGAAAAACTTAGCATTAGACGATGCAACATTCAACATTGTAGGCAAAAAGTCAGTAAACGCCGCGCTCAAAGCAGAGTTAATCACAAAAGAAATGATAGGCAAAGTCCAGGGCATTCCCTTTTCACTTGTTTTGTTATAAGACTCGCTCAAAAAATAATAGAGAAATCCACAACCTTGCTGTTAGGGATTGGTTACTAATTTCTTGGGCGAGGTTAGGGTGAACGACCACATTCGCTAAAGCCAAAATAATATCTGTATCTGTAAAGAATAGAGAACTCACAACAAGACGGTCTGGCTGCCTCGCGAACAGAGTGAGCGACCTCGTCAATGGGTTGGATGATAACTTCAAGGTGGTGGGGCGGGGAAAATCAACATAGAGAAATATTTAAGTATTCTAAAAATCTTGTAGTTCTAGAAAAGATGGTGTTTACAAAACTCAAGATTCTTGCACTTCTCGCATTCCTAACTGTATTTCTAATTCCGTTTACAATTGCAGAAGTCTCCCATCCAGCTTCCCAAGTGATTCTAAAAGATGGAGTCACCAACTTGCAACAAGCAATTGACTCGGGCGCCTTTGGCAAATGGCAAGGCACGACAGACATTTATTATAACGGGGGAAATGTGGGAATCGGAACGCCGACGCCTGGCGCGAAACTTCACGTAGTTGGCGGGGAGGTAAGAATTCCTGGAGGGTCTTATGGCGGGTCAAATCCACAGGGATGGGAAACTCATTTTAATTATTACAATGACAATAAAAACTATATTCGAGGAACTACAGTTATGGCTGATACCGGAGGAAATGTGGGAATTGGCACAACAAATCCTGATACGAAGTTAGTCGTTAACGGAGATATAAGGGTAATGGGTTCTAACAAAATTCTCTTAGGAGATCCGGGCACCGGAGAATACATCTATTCACAAAGATCTGGTTACTATCCGATAATATTTCATACAGGAGGTTCAGACAGCATGGTTATTTTGAACACAGGCAACGTCGGCATCGGCACAACAACACCAAACGCGAAGTTAGAGGTTAATGGAAATATCAACGCCGTTGGAACAATAAGCTCTTATGCCATAGCTCTCGACAACGGAGCCGCACGAATTAATCTTATAAACGATTATAAACCTGATACTAGCGCCCGCACATGGACATTATATAACGTGGGCGGTACTTACGGAGATAGATTTGCGATATATAGCTATGATTCAGCCGGAGTGCATCAGCGTCTTAGTATTTATGATAACGGAAATACAATTCTTGCCCAGGATGGAGGAAATGTGGGAATTGGAACATCGACTCCTGGTGCGAAGCTCGGGGTTTATACAGGTGGTGGAACCGGTGCAAGTATGAAGCTAGAACATATTGGTAGCAATTTTATTGTACGCCCCGCATCTAGCGGAGGAAGTTCAACGGTAATTGAAAATACCGGTGGGGGCGGTCTTCTTATTAATCCAAATGGCGGGAACGTAGGAATTGGAACAAATACGCCTCGGGGAAAACTTGATGTAGTTGGCGGAGACGTATACTTTGGTGATCCGAGTATTGGGCCGGCAAATCTAAATATTTATGGTAATTTAATCGTCAGCAATGGTTACATTCAGCTTCCTAAAAGTGCCAGTGCTCCGACAACATGCGACGCAACACACGCAGGCGAGATATATTTCGATACAGACAATACTGAAGGATGGCCAACTGCAAATGTTCAATTTCCTTGTGTATGTACCAACATAGTCGGTTGGAGTTGGAACCCGACTGTTACTGTTAGCGGCGGGTTTACTTGTTCTTAAAAATAACTTAGAAATAAATGCAACTTAGGCAACACTTAAAAAACACACTTTCTTCAATTATTCATGGAAAATATTTACATAAGAAAAATCAACGATGTTAGAAAAAATCTCAAAGAACTCGGAGAAAAACTAAATGTAAAAATAAATCTTTCAAAGAATCAAGTCACTTTCAAAGGCGACACTCTAAATGAATTCGACGCCTCGCGCGTCTTTGAAGCAATCGCCTTCGGATTCTCCGTAAAGAAAGCATTGCTGTTAAAAAACGACGATTATGTTTTCCGCATCGTTAAGATAAAAGGACACACAAGAAGAAACCTCGTCGACATCAAAGCAAGATTGATTGGAAAAAAAGGCAAAACAAAAAGAGTTTTCTCTGACACATCGGGCTGCGAGCTCATGATTTCAGAAGCAGAAGTTGGAATCATCGGCTCATCCGAGGACGTTCAAAACGTCGAAACAGCAGTCATCACCTTAATCAAAGGTTCAAAGCAGACGAATATGTATCGATTTTTAGAGAAAAAAAATAAAATAAAAAAGAAAGCACCTCTTTTGTAGACTTGAGATAAGTCCCGCATGGACAAGCCATGCACAAAAAAGAAAATAGATAAGAAAACTAACTTGCGTCAGTAACTATTTCCTTTTCTTAGCAGCCTTTCTCTTAACTGCTTTTTTCTTTCCAGCCTTCTTCGCTGTTTTTCTTGCTGTTTTTTTTGGCATTTTGTTTAACTCTTTTGAGTTTTGTTACTTCAATAGACAACTCTCACCTATAAATAGTTTTCTAAATTTTTCATCTCTGAACATCGCACGCAATTTGCACAAAATTTAAACAAAATTTTATCGTCGGGAAATCCAACAGATTAAATTAAGCAAACACAACAAGTTTTAAATAGAGTTTTTCTTTCAACAAATTAAGTTCCCGTAGCTCAAAGTTCGTGGGACAGAGCAACGCGAATGTAATAACAAAAATCAAGTTCCCGTAGCTCAAGGTCTTAACAGACTGAGCTTCGGTGAATAATCAACAAGTTCCCGTAGCTCAGTGGTTAGAGCGCGCGGCTGTTAATAAAAATCTCGGCGATAAAGTCCGAAAACAAACAGAGACCGTGAGGTCGCAGGTTCGAATCCTGTCGGGGACGTTATGTGACTGCAAGTCACATCAATTCCGAAGGAATTGTTCCTGCGGAAAACAAGACTTCGAAGAAGTCCATTCATAGTTCTTTGATTCGTAGA
Organism: Candidatus Pacearchaeota archaeon; assembly: GCA_018304105.1. Taxonomy (GTDB): domain Archaea; phylum Nanobdellota; class Nanobdellia; order Pacearchaeales; family GW2011-AR1; genus UBA73. The sequence goes on from JAGVWX010000013.1 coordinate 3,474, forward strand.
ACTTTCTTTCCAAGAAAGTCCTACTTCGAATCCTGTCGGGGACGTTTACCTTCTCGTCACCCACCAAATCCCCAGCCCAATCAAGACAATGAGAGCAATAATAATCCACAACAGCGTCCGTCGTTTTCGCTCATGTTTCCGTCGCTCATAATATTTATTGTACGCTTCGTCAATTTCCAACTTATACTCTTTAGTCGGCTTTGGACTATACCCTTTAGGGCGTACAAATTGTTTCAAGCCGCCAGTCGAAACCGTTTCTGCCATATTTTATTTAGTGAAAGAGATTATATAATATTTTTGCTATCGAACTATTTCTGCCCCGCTTCCCAACGAACATTATCATCTCAAGTATGTCTGGCTGCCTCATGAACGAAGTGAATGACCTTGTGAGTGTGGTGGTGTGATATTTTCAAAGCAACGAGCGAGCATTTTATGCGAGAGTAAAACATAACTAAATCACGAGCGTGGCTGCGAGCAGAAGCGAAGTTGCCAATAAATCAAGACTCGCAATCTCCCAAAACAGCGAGTCCAATTGAAACACATAAAAACATTTCTTATATAATATTCCCTTAGCCCCGTCAAAATAATTATCGCTCCAGCAAATTTAGGCTATTACGAAGTCGTCTCGGAAATATTTTCATCTCGAACAATTTTTAAATCAACTAGTTCGGTGCGCAAGCGTGTTTTACACGCAAGCGCAAATAAGACAGCCAGCAATACAAAATACCAGCCCTGAGCAGTATTGCAAGGGAAGATTCCATAGAAGAAACCGTAGGTGTCTTGTATGTCCAATTGCGCACCGAACAGCGTTATAATTTATATACTGCAAATCAATTTTCTTCATTATGAAACCCAAAAAAGTAATTCTCGGAATGTCCGGCGGCGTCGATTCTAGCGTAGCTGCTTTACTCTTGCAAAAACAAGGCTACGAAGTCATCGGCTTCTTCATGAACGCCTCGCCGTCAGGAAAACCCCCTTGGCCATCGACAATAAAATGGCAGGACGAAGAATCCATCCTTAGAAAAATTTGTAAAAAATTAAACATCAAGCTAATTGTCAAAGACTGCGAACATGGCTACGAAGAAAATGTCATAAAACCAATGTTCAAAGATTACGAAAAAGGTCTGACACCAAATCCAGACATTCTCTGCAACAACGTCGGCAAATTCCCATCTTTGCTTAAAATAGCAAAGCAAGAAAACGCACAGTTCATCGCAACAGGTCACTATGCTAGAATCAAAAAAACAAAAAATGGTTTCGCACTCTTTCGTGGAAAAGACAAAGAAAAAGACCAGTCCTATTTTCTTCTTGGCTTAAATCAAAAGACTCTCTCAAAAACTCTTTTCCCAATCGGCAATCTAAACAAAACGCAAGTCAGAGAAATCGCGCAAAAAAACAATTTCCCAAATTTCGACAAGCGCTCCTCTCGTGGAATCTGTTACTTAGGCAAAATCGACATGAAAGCATTCCTAAAACAAAGAATAAAAGAAAAACCAGGAAAAATCCTCTCTCCAGAAAATGAGATTATAGGCACTCACCCTGGAACAATGTTCTTCACAATCGGCGAAAGAGTCCGGGAAAACAAACAATTAATTCTCAACCAAGAATTCAGAAAATCATTCTCCCAAAAAAAGTTTTACATTGCGTCAAAAACAAAAAACAACGAACTAATTATTGCACCAGAACACCATCCCTTGCTAAAAACAAAATCTGTCGTCATTAAAAATCTCGTTCTCGTCAATGGAAAAGACTTCCCAAAATCAGGTTTGAAAGCCAGAATCCGTCATTTAGGAAAATTAATTCCTGGAAATCTAAAAATAATGTGGCGCGAGGCGAACAAAGTGAGCCAGAAAATCAAGACGCGCGCCTTCGAAATTGCGCGTCCAATTGGCGCCGCGCAAAATTGGTATTTTATATTCAACCAAGGCCAAGAAGGCGTTGCCGAAGGGCAATCTATAGTTTTATACAAAGGCGAGAAGATGATTGGCGGCGGAGAAATTAGACTAAAATAACTTTGTTAAAAATAAAATTGTTTGCAATTAACAACTTGATTATATTATTGACTACAAATCAAGGCTTGAGGTGGGCGAACATGTTACGCGAGAGTAATCTACAGATAATTGCGAGCGTGGCTGTGAGTAAAACAAATTCAAAAACTTTCAACAAAGTCATCAAATTAACAAAGCTTTTATATCTCTTCTTCTTTAAAATTCTATGGAGTTCGAAAGAGTCGTAAAGAAAAGAAAATCTGTCAGAAATTTCAAGTCAAAAACTCCGTCATGGAAAGACGTTCTCTATGCAATTGATTTGGCAAACCAAGGCCCATTCGCAGATAACCAAAACCATCTTCGCTATGTAATAATTGAAAATCCTTCTACAATAAAAAGTCTCGCACATCTGTGCGAACAAACTTGGATTGCGAATACAAAAATGCTCGTCGTTGTCTGCTCCAATGACACATTTCTGGAAAATCTCTACGGTGAACGCGGAAGAATTTATTCCAGGCAGCAAGCCGGAGCAGCAATTCAAACTCTTATGCTCGCGCTAACAGAAAAAAACATAAATTCCTGCTGGGTCGGTTCATACAGCGACGAGTTAGTCAGAGAAAAACTCAAAATTCCTCAGCACATTCAAATCGAAGCAATCATCCCGCTCGGCTTCGAAGCAGGAAAGGCAAAGAAGCCAGCAAAAAAATCCCTGGAAAGATGCTTGAGCTGGGAAACCTGGACTCAAGACCACCGTCCAAGTATGTTCGAAGAAAACTTAGAAGATTACACTCCAAAAGGCTAAAAATAAAGGAAGAGTGAACAGACGATTATACTGTGCAGCCGGCTTAATTTTTGGGTATGGGAACGTTTTTTTACTTGCTCTGTCTTGAATAGATATGGAAAGTGATGATAAAGTATTAATTGATGAATATGAAAAGCTTCAACATCTGAAGGATGATTTAGAGTCAAATATTAAAAGAATTCGCCAGAGGATTATTGAACTAGCGAAGCAAAAAGACACAAACGCGCTCTTTGGCACGTCGAAAGGATGTTCAATAAAGGAATATGAAAAAGTGGTTTATCCTGAAAATAAAGAGCCGCTAATTGCACTTATAAAATCAAAAGGACTTTACGACCAATTTTCGTCTTTGAATTATTTTAAATTAGGGCCGAAGATAATAAAAAATGAAATTGATTCCGAGATTATAAAATTGGTTACGAAAGAAAAAGCGTACCGAGTTACGTTGTTTGATAAAAATAGGGTTGTCGTTGGATGAGAATTTTTTAGTAAGATAAGTTTTTATAATTGGAGTTTTTGATGTTTGGATGGTTACGAAGGAAGAGGCGAGGGAAAAACTAAAACAGTTAGTTAAGGATTTTTCTGCAATCCATAAATCTTATTTGGATTCCATGCCCGAAGAGGATATCAAGCACCAATTCATTGAACCTTTGTTCGAAGAAGTTTTGGGATGGGAAAGGAAGAGCGTTCTGAAAGAGCAGAGAGTTTTGAAAGGGCGGGCGGATTATATCTTGACATCCTCCGCACCCTAAAGGTTTGACTCTGCGGAGTCAAATCTGCCTGCGGGCAGAGTGCGGCTTCCCACGACGGTAAAACATCAGTCTTCCATCACCCAAACAGTTCCATGATGCCTGTCCTGATTTCTCACATAGTTGTTCGCGGCTTCAACTGTGATGAAGCCAAGCGTCGC
>JAGVWX010000015.1 GCA_018304105.1 Candidatus Pacearchaeota archaeon
AATTTGCCAGAATGATTGCACTCTCGGAGCTAGAAGATGCAACGGAAACGGCTACCAGCTTTGCGGAAACTTCGACGCTGATTCATGCAGTGAGTGGAGCCTTGCAACAAGCTGCGGCTCAAGCAAGATTTGTACAAACGGTGTCTGCGTTTACTGATTGTTATTTTAATCAGTAGCAACGCAACTCTATTCTGCAAAGCATACATCGAACTATAAGATTCTTTTTAAACATTAAGCGAACAAATACTATTACTCTAAATTGGTAAAATGAAAAAAAGATTAATCGTTTCAATGTTGTTGACAACACTTATCCTGCTTAGCTTAGCTGCCCAAGTCTCAGCAATCACAGGAAGGCTTGGAAATTCTAGAATGATTTTGAGGCTAGACGTCGGAGAGGAGGCCCGAAGGAACTTGCTCATTCAAAACGTCAATGACGTTGCTTTGACGATTGAGCTTGTTGCTTCAGGTGATTTGGCAGGTAATGTTGAGTTTGAAGAGAACAGCTTCACTCTCCAGCCGGGCGAAGAGAAAAACGCGTACTTTACAATCAGCTCAAACGAGCCAGGCACAACAGAAACAAAAATAAACGTAATGTTTAAGCCCCCACAGGGCTCTGGAGTCGGCTTATCGGCTAACATTATCGTAATTGCCGAAGGAGATGCCATAGGAGAAAACCCAGACGTTCCTGTAGATGAAGAAACAGGAAACGGCTCAAACAACACTGGATTCACATTCAACCCGTCTCCGGCAAATAATTTGCCGGGAAAAAGCTTTTTCAGTTCTTTTAAGTTCACTCCAATAACGATCCTAACAATTTCCACAGTTGCCTTGATAGTTATCTTCATAATCCTAATAATTTATTCAGGAAAACTAAAGCGAAGAAAGAGGTCGGGGAGGCCTCGTGACTAAGTCAAAAGCAAATTTAATCCTGTTCGGAATAGCATTAGTACTTTCAACATTTGCGGTTGCATCCGTAACAGCAGCCGATGTTGCTTACATTTTGGAAGACAACTCGCAGGTAAGCCCAAAGATAACAAACATACTCAATGCAAAATCTTTGTCTTACGAAGTAATCAGGGACAGCAAGATTCCAACAACTGACTTTTCAAAATATTACATGCTTCTCGTTGTAGAAGATGTCGGAAACAAGAACATGATTCCTTTCGGAGAGCATCACGCTTTATTTTTTGACAGAAGAATAGCAGAAACTGTTTGGGTCGGAACAGACTCAAGTTTTACGACTAATGCAAAACAAATTAAGTTAGTTGACTCAACCGACCAAATATTTTCAGGATTAACTATACCGCCAACATGGATTATCGACGTTTATTCAGGCTCAGGTTCATTAATGCATTACTTGAGCAAGAAGCCAGCCGATGTAACGTCATTGGCAATAAGAACAACCGAGAACAAGCCAGTCATCGCATCTTCGGTAAGAATAATCAATGGATATCCTGTAAGAGACGTCTTCTTCGGTATTATAACTGTTTCTTCCTGGAACACAAACAATGAATTAATGTTCAGAAACGCATTGGATTTCTTAATGGCAGACATCGACCAGGACAACGATACTTACTTATTTGAAAACGATTGCAATGATAACAACAACACAATCTATCCCGGAGCAGTCGAAATTTCCTACGACGGCATCGACGAGAATTGCGATGGTTATGATTTGTTAGATGCAGACAGCGATGGCTTCTGCAAGCAAGGTTACATAATCCAAAATCCTTTGTTCCAATGTTTTAAAGAACAAGGCTTAATCGGAACAGACTGCGCAGACCAAGACCCTGTGATTAATCCAGCTTACTCTGACAAATCTTTAAACTGTATAAACGATGCTCCTGAATTCACAAGTATTCCGCAGACACTAACATTTAACGAAGGAGAGTTGGCAACTTTTGAAGTTACAGCAACAGACCCAGAAGGAGACGCATTAACTTACTCGACAAACAATCCGAATCTCGTTGTCAATGGCAATAATTTCACCTGGCAAACAGATTATTCAAGCGCGGGAGATTATCTTCTAAAGATAAATGTAACCGACGGACAATTCAAAGTAGAAACAACAGTAACTCTAAACATCATCAACATGAATGCACCTCCAATCTCAATCGCAATTCCAAGTCAGGCTTGGTCTGAAGACACAACAAAATCTCTGAACATTAGTAAATATTTCACAGATTCAGATTCTCAAACTATAGAATTCGGAGTTGAAACTTATCCGGATGAAACAAACGTTCAGGTAGATTCCGAAAATGGTGAAATAGTAATCTTCACTCCGGCAGAAGATTTCTTTGGAGAAGAAACGATAGTATTCTTCGCAGAGGACGGGCACTCAAAAACCTTATCCAATGAAGTGACTCTAACAGTCACAAATGTAAACGACCCGATGGTTTTTGAAGGAACAATTAATAATATTTCTTTCAACGAAGATACTCCGCTACCGAACGCAATTAATCTGACGGACTACTTTATCGACTCTGACTCCAATTTAGAATTCCAAGTAATCGGAAACCATAATATCACAGTTCAAATTGTAAATGGAAAAGTCAGCTTCTATCCAATCAAGGACTTTTTCGGAACAGAACAGATTCACTTCAACGCAACCGACGGCGAATTCTCAGCAATGTCAAATGTCATTACAGTGACTGTAAACGAACAGGGAGAGCCTCCGGAATTCTATCCCCTTGACTGTGCAACGGCAATAGACGAAGACTCAGAATATGTCTGCACACTAAACGCTTCTGATCTTGAAGGCGACGCATTCACATTTTCGGTAGCCAATGAAAACAATTCAGTATGCGTCGTGAACGGAAATGCTCTAAATTACAAATCAACTCAGGATTATTTCGGGCTTGCGTCTTGCATCATTCAAGTCACTGACAAAGATGGTTCAAATCAGGAAACACTCCAGCTAAGTATAAGTCCAGTCAATGACGCACCGCAAATCGTTTCATACACCCCAGCAGCAGACGTCGTTCACATAGTAGAAGGCTGGAACAAAACTTTCTCGATAACAGCAAAAGACGTGGACTCTCTGGCAATATTAACAGATTGGTATCTGTCTTCGGTAAAAGTCTCAAACAGCGCAGAAAACTCTTCGTCCTACACTCTTATTAGTCCACCGATTGGAAATTACCTGATTGAAGCGATAGCCAGAGACGCGCAGCTCCAGTCAGCCAAAACTTGGAATGTTGTTGTTGGCCCGATTGAAGATTTCACTTGCTCCGAAGTTAACGGCAACATCTGTTCAGACGGCAAAACTTGCGGTGTTGAAACTTTAAATGTTAAAGACACAAACCTTTGCTGTCCGTCAGAATGTGTTCCTGACTTCAAGGATGCAGATTCCTGCAGGCTCATAAGCAATAATGTCCAGATAGACATAAATTCTGTTGATGGCAGCATTGAATTAGGAGACAAAATAACAGTAGAATTCACCTTGGCAAACGAATTGGACATGTCTCAGGAATTTGATATTGAAGCACATTTGTATGATTTGGACTCGGACAAATCAGAGACCTCGGTAGAATCAAGTACTGAACTTGGCAGTGGGAAGTCCAGGTCAATGAACTTAGACTTAACAATTCCAAACGGTCTCGATGTAGAAGATGATTATGTAATATTCGTCAGAGCGAAAGACAATGAATGCGGCCAGAGCTATAGAACAATAACAATAAACCGGCCAAAGAACGACATAGCAATAAACAGCTTAAAGATTCCATCCAGCGCAATTTGCGGAGACACGATAGAAGCAGAAGTCACGGTAGAAAACATTGGCTCTCAGAACCAGCAGGTCGATTTGACATTGAAGAGCCCCGACTTAGAGCTTGACGAATCTTCTTCACTCGAATTGGAAGACTACTCTGGAGAGAATAACGAAGATTCCAGCAAGTTTACGTTCGAGATTCCAAGCGGCATAGAATCAGGAGAATACGAATTAAATGTAAGAGCCGATTACGCAGAAAACAAATTCGAAACTCTCACGAAAACAATTGAAATAGAATGCCTCAAAGAACAGGCAAGCGCAAGCACATCCATTCCATCAACAATAACAACCGAAAAGATAACCCTCAACCAGTTCAGAGATATTGAACCTCTGGCAGTGAAAAAAAATAGTTATCTCCCTCTTGCAATAATCGGGACGATGAACGTTTTGTTAATCGGTTCGGGTGTCATTCTGTATTCAATGTATAAAAAGAAAAAGTCTAGGGTAATTGACAGCCAGTTCTAGATGCAATTGAATTTAAAGACAACGTTCCTGATTCTCTTTGTCCATCTCCAAATATCCATGTAGGATAGCCCGTTACCCCTTGGGTCTGGCATAATGTTGGATTTGCGTTATTTCCTCGCGGGTCACATTCAACATAATTAATCAGCTTCCAACTATCTCCAAACATGTCTTTCTGGTCCTGGCAATGCGGGCACCAATAAGCACCGTACATTGCAGCTTCAGAATCTGTAATGCATTGTGCAAATGCGTCATATTTCCCGGGCTCATCTTTCCCGCCAGAAAAATAGAAAAAGATTAATACAATCACAGCAATGCCCACAACCACCCCCACCCATGCCTTGTAAGACTTTTTCATCATGTGAAATGAGATTGAAATTATTTAAGGCTATCTATAACAGCGTTAAAAAGACCTCCAAAGTTCCTTTCAATTTTTTCTTCAACTTCACTCAGTTTCAAACCTTTGATAAACGCAATCTTCTCGTAACTCACAATGACATTTGCCGGTTCATTATCTGGAAGTTTGTCTGGATGCAAAAATGGCGAATCAGTTTCACATAACAAGTTTTCAAGAGGCACTCGCGCTATTACTTGCTGGAAATGTTCGCTGCTTTTCACATTCGTAGGAATCGTCATCTTCCATCCGTTCTCTACAATTCTTTGAATCAGTTTAAAATTTCCATTAAAGCAATGCATCACAACCTTTTTCATTTTATTTTTCTTAAGAATCTCAATCACTTCCTTTTCGGCCTTCCGAGAATGCACAATCAAGGGCTTATTTAGTTCAAGCGCCAATTTAATAATTTTCTGGAAAATTTTCTTCTGTCTTTCTAGCTCGCTCGACTCTTTCAAATCCATCCCAACTTCTCCAATCGCAATTATCTTGTCTTTATTCTTCCTTATAAAATCCAATTCGTCTTTAATCTGCTTGTCGCTCATCTTCAAAGCATCAATCGGATACAATCCAAGAGCCGCCTTCACTTCAAGATATCTTTCAGAAATCTCAAGAACCTTCCTGTTTTTCACACGATTCACCCCGTTATTGACAATAATTTTAACGTTTGCCTTTCTTGCCCTCTTGACGATTTGTTCTATCTTTTCGTCTTCGTAAAAGTCCAAATGGCAATGGCAGTCTATATACACAAGAAGAATAAATTATCTTGCGCTTTTAACTCTTTGCGGAAACTGATTAGTAATCAATTGCCCCGTTTTCCTGAAATTTTTTTCATTTATTTCTCCAATTTCTTGCTCCTTTCTCTCTTCAATATGATTCAGGTTGTTCAGGGATATCGATTCGTTGGAAAGCACAGTGCGATAAAAATTTGTGGGTGGTAAAAGAAAAGTATATGGAGTAAATAATTTTTAAGAAGATTACTGCCCGCCCCTTTTCCTCAACCAATCTTCGATTGTGGGGTTTACGTCGATAGATTCCGTAGCATTTCCTAATATTGCTGCTGATTCCGCGTCTATAATCCGCAGAATAACTTTCAGGCTAGGTCTTGATTTAGGATTACTCGGGTCTGGGTCGCTAGAGTAAACGTTTCCTGTAAGGATTGCGTTGACACCTTTAAACCTTCCACTTCTAATAGCTTCTCTTGGGTCAAAATCCGATGTTCCGTTCGCGTCAATTTCTCTGAGTAATGTTCGAAGCTTGTACCTCTCCATGACAGCAAAGTTTTCGCCAAGCCGTTCTTCACTCATGACTGCAGCAATCATAAAATCTGTAAGATAGGATTCGAACATGACCACGTTTCCCCTTGAATCAACTTGATATATGTCTATAACACCAAGTTTCTTTTTCTCTTCTGTTGTTGTTATCTTATCCGGAAGTAGGGTTGAAACATCGATTGGTAGGTAGTCCGGTTGCATTGCTCGGCTTAATCTTTCTGACGCAGAGATTATCATTCTGTCAAAAGTAATTTCGCCTTTATCTGTGCTATATTCTCGCGAAGTTAAATCTTGTCGTTTGTCCCAATACCATCTGGCGCGGGCAGTTGTTGGCGGCGAATTGCATGAAGCAAGAAATAACGGTGCTGCTGCAGCCAGATATATTGCCGAGCGAGCAAGTTTTTCTAGGAAACTCATGAGATATTAGTCCGAATTCGGTTTAAAAAGATTTATATTGTTAGAACACCTCTTCTGTTCGTGCATATCGGAGCTAAAACAATATCGCTCAGATTTACTTCCCAATTTTAGCTTTCGATAAAGGCGTAAAGTCCTGCCAGGCAAGGTCAAACATTTGGCTCATGACTTTTGCAAAATAATCTGTTGAAAGCCAAACTCCGACATCATAGTTCGGATGAACGCTTTTGTCATCAGTAAGCATAAACATAAGCTGTCCATCATCAATTATTGTAAATCTTCCGTTTACATTCTTGTCTTTTGTATCCCTGACATCTGCAATTCTGGAAAGCTGTTTCGCAATTTTAATATTATCTGCTGTTATCGGTGCAGCAACCCTTATGTCCACGCCCCTCTTTTTAGCCTTTTCAAGTGAAGGCATCAAAGCTTCAATCTTCCTATTCAGCCCATCAGCAGTAGTAACCAATGTAATATTCTTTTCAGCAGACCTTACCATCATGTCAAGATGATTATGCAGGTTCTGCCTTCCTCTCAAACTTCCCGACAAATCTGCAGGTTCAACAAACTTAACGCCATTCTCAAACAAACCCGTTAACTCAGTAAGAACATCATCTCCCTTCAACTCTTCAAGCCTCTTTGACCTATCTTGAGCTTCAACAACAAGATTTTTCTTAACTCTTTCCACAACCTCTTCCGGCCTTAGGGCAACAAACTTAATTGGCTTGCCAATTTTCATGATAATAAATCCCTTTTTTTCCAGTGATTCAAGGATGTCGTAAGTCCTCGACCTCGGAACATCAGAAATATTACTTAACTCTCCTGCAGTGGAGACACCCCTCGAGAGTAGAGCAGTCCAGACCTTTGCCTCATACAGGTTCAGGTCAAAAATTTTCCTGAGTCTGCTCAAAAACTCATCTTTAATTATCATTCTAAAGTTACTCAACCTCCACTAAAATAAAACCAGGAAGTATTTAAATGTTTTCTAACAGTAACGCATATTTTTTTGCTCTACTAGTCAGTGAAACTTTATATTGATTTTATCGTCCCTGATTCTCAGTTCTATAGCGCCTTTATCAGCCTTATCAGTAAACTTTATTTCTTTCGAGTTAGTTCTCGCCTTCAAAAATTCCGTGTGTTTTTCCAGCATTTTCTTTATTTTACTCTCGGCAAAAATCTGAAGCGAAATCATCTCGCCTTTCTTCAATTTAGCATTTTTTCTCTCCGCTTGAACTTTTCGCGCCAATTCACGGGCATAACCTTCTGCTTCAAGCTCAGGAGTCATCAATGTATGCAATTCAACCAGAATTTCTTTGTCTTTCGCCTTTTCTACATCCAATTTTTTAACGTTCAACTGGACTTTAATGACTTCTTCCAGTTCTTTGCTCAAATCAAGCGAGCTTTTTACTACTGCTTTAGATAACGGCCACCTCAACCCAATGCCTGCCTTGTCCCTTTCCGCAAGGCCCTTCTCAATCACTTTCATTGCGACCCCAAATTCTTCTTCTAATCCCCCATCTATCTTCTTCCCATTAAACTTCGGCCACTCGCACAGGTGCACACTTTCCTCTTTCTGTCCCATTTGCTTCCAAAGATTTTCAGTCAGAAAAGGAACAATCGGAGCAAACATTTTCAATATTCCAAGATATATTTCTTTCACGGTTTCCAGCACAGCAGAATTTTCCCCAGCTTTTTCTCGTACATATTTTATGTAATCTCTTGAAAGAGAAATGTAAAGCTCTTCAATCACACTGACAGTTTCATCAAGCCTATACGCTTCAAACAACTCAGTTACTTTTTTCAAAGTCGAATGATATTTCGACAAGAGCCATTTTTCCTCAATTCCTGGTTTGCCTTTCGCAGGCTTCTGTCTTTCTAAATCTAAGATATAATTTGCCACGTTCGCAAGCATTATCAAATTCCTCTGCTTGACTTTAATGTCTTCCCAGTTGAAACTAATGTTTTCGCCCGCACTAACTCCAGTCGTATAGTTCCTGAAAATATCAATCGAATATTTATCTATTACTTCATACGGAGAAATAATATTCCCTAAAGATTTAGACATCTTAACCCCCTCAAAATCTAGCATCATTCCGTGCGTGTAAACATTTTCGTAGCATGATTTGTCAAAAACAATAGCTGAACAAATTTGCAAAAGGCTAAACCATAATTTGGTCTGTTCCGTCGCCTCCAAAATCAAGTCAGCAGGGAAATACCTCTTTATTAATTTAGGATCGTTGTAAAGGCAATTCCACGAAGCTGTTCCAGAATCTATCCAAACATCAGCAACGTCTTTTAATCTTCTGTATTTCTTTCCGTTCTTCTCTATCACAATCTCGTCAATCCACGGCCTGTGGATATTCAAATCATTAAACTTCTTCTTTGTTAATTTTTCCAATTCCTCAACACCCCCAATCACAATGTAATCGTCTTCGTCTTTTTCATTTACCCAGATTGGTACAGGACATCCCCAATATCTTTGCCTAGTTACTCCGTTATCTTTTAGATTTTCCGCCCAGCGAGCATAGCTTTCCCCTGAGCTTTTCGGCACCCAATTCACTTTCTCATTGAATTTCAACAAGTCTTTCACAAGGTCTTCAGTTTTCAGAAACCATTGCTTTGTCGTCCTGAACACAACCGGCTTCCCGCTCCTCGCTCCGTAAGGATACTCGTGCTCAATTTCTGTGTTTGCAATCAAGACACCTTTCTTTTCAAATACCTCAATAAATTTCTCATCGTCTTCTTTCGCGGTCATTCCACTATATTTTCCAACATTTCTCAAAACTCCGTTTTCATCAAGGGTGTTGAAAGGTCCGATTCCATATGTTTTTCCAACTTCCTGGTCTTCAGGTCCGCATCCCGGAGCGCAATGAACAAGTCCTGTTCCAGCAGAAGTGTCAACGTACTCCGAAGACAAAATGACGGTATGAACGTTTTTCCATTCCTTCTTCAAACCTTCGTAAACTCCTGGCATGTCTTTGCTTAGAAAATGCTCGTACTCTTCTCCTTCAAGTTCTTTGCCTAAGAAATGCTCAACTTGCTCAAACTTCTTTCCGACCACTGCACCCATAAAAATATCAACCAGCGCTTTCGCCATAATCCAATATTCCTTATCAACTTTTATTTTGACATATTCTAATTCTGGATTTACCATTATCGCAAGATTGTAAGGAATTGTCCAAGGCGTTGTCGTCCAAATTATGAAGTATTCGTTATCAGCTCCCTTCTTTTTGAACTTGAGGAAAATAGATTTGTCCGTAACATTCCTATATTCAAGTTCGTGCTTCGCTAATGAAGTGCCGTTCTGTGCGTCCCAGTACATGACTTTCTCGCCTTTGTACAATCTTCCTTGTTCGTCCGCTTTCTTGAAGAACAGCCACTCTCCCCCGATATAATCTTTCGTAAGCGGCTTGTAAGCGTTCGCGTGGTCCATCCAAACTCCCATCTTCCACAAGTCTTTATCCATGTATCCCGCATGTTCAATCGAGAAATCCATGCACTCTTTAATGAATTTTTCAACGCCGTATTTTTCAATATCTTCTTTTGATTTCAGGCCAAGCCTCTTTTGCGCAGCATTTTCCGTCGGCAGGCCGTGCATGTCGTACCCTCCTCTGTCCCAAACGTCCCTCCCGTTCATTCTCCAGAATCTCATCGCCGCATCTTTCAGAGTATTGTTCCACGCATGCCCAAAATGCAATCTTCCCGAAGTGTACGGCGGTCCCTGCAAAAAGTAAAACTTCTCGCCCTTAGAATTCCGCTTCTTCAATTTTTCGTAAATCTTTTCTTTCTCCCAGAACTCAAGAACTTCCTTTTCAGCTTTATTGAAGTCTAACATAATTAATCCTAATTTCCCTCCTTTTTAACTTTTACTTCTCTATAAAACAAGTCGTCATCAACATCAATCCAATCATCCGACCCATTTATCCATCATAATCCGTCCCTCGTTTGATAATTAGCGAACGGAGCGAGCATACAACTGCAGCTATTTTGAACGTCAGCTGCAAAAATCACATTCAATTTCCAGGAAAATTTGTAAGAAACCATGTCAGAAGCGCGAGACAACTCTCGCTATTAAATAATAATTCCAATACCTGTGATTGAAACGAATATTCTTTGCATGTTCTATCCAGAAGATTGAATTATTTAAATTCTTCTCCTAATCCAATTCTTGTCAAAACTCCTCCAGTATGAAATTAAAGTAGCTATCAAAATAAATCCTAAAGTCAAGACAATAGTCCAGTTTTCCAAGAAAGTAAAAACCTCGCCAAGAATCAGGCACAAGCCCATAATCAATCTAAACCAACCTCTCCCCGAGACAAGCTCATCATTCGCCCAATATGCAAGCAAAAACCCAGCAGGCACAGCAAGCGCCAAAATAATTATTTCAACAATCATCTCTAAGCCAACAAATCGTATTATAAATAATTAACCTTCAGCAACTAATTAATCAATCAAGATGCACGGCTGCGAGCAGGGTAACATAATTTCTGAGCGAAGCGAAGTCGTTGTTAAAATCAAATTTGAGCATCCTTAATTTCAATTTTATCAATTTCCTTCGCCAACTCAAAATCTTTTCTCGTTAATCCTTGCTCATCATGCGTCGTCACAACAAGCCGGACTTGATTAAAACTTATTAAAATATCTGGATGATGGTTCAGTCTTTCAGCAACTTCTCCGACTTTATTGACGAAAGCCAGAGATTCCTTGAAATTCCCGAAAGAAAGCACCTTGCTTATCGAATCAATTTCCAAAGACCAATCCTTAAGTTCCTTCATCGCCTCGCTGACTTCAGACAAAGTTAACATACAAAGAAACAACAAAGCAAATTAATAAACATTATGTCAGCACAAAGCAAGATATGCGCCAATTGCATAAAGAACAATTCTCGCTCTTTCAGACTTCTCGGGCTCTGGCGGGTTTATGAATCCTTCATATACCAGCCCCTCAACTTTTTCAGCAATTTCTCTAGTTCTGCCGTCCAACGGCTTTCTAAAATCCGTCTGAGTCAAAAACTCACATAACGTATTTGCTATCATCTCATTGGAGCAAAATTTGAATTTTTAAACCATTGCATTATTCACGTTGTTAACAAATAGTTTAAATAAAACGCCTGTTAATTGACCATATGAAAGTTGGAGACAACATCGAAGATTTTGAGTTTTACGCTTATCAAAAAGGAGACTTTGTAAAGGGAAGATTATCAGACTACTCTGGAAAATGGGTTGTTTTGTTTTTCTATCCTGAAGACTTTACATTTGTCTGCCCAACTGAAATAAGAGCCTTCGCAAAACATCATAAAGATTTCGAATCGGAAAATTCTGCAATCCTTGCCGCGTCCACAGATGCTGTTCACTCCCATAAATCCTGGTTTGAACGAGACCTTCCGGAAGTGGAATTCCCGGTCATTTCAGATTCGTCTCACAATCTTTCAGAACAATTTAACGTCCTTCAGGATGACGGAAGAGCCCAAAGAGGCACTTTCATAATCGATCCTAAAGGATTTCTAAGATACATGGTCGTATCCGACAATAACGTCGGTAGAAGCGTCGAGGAGACTCTTCGCGTGCTGAAAGCACTTAAGACGGGCGAATTATGCCCAATCGAATGGAAACCTGGAGAGAAAACTCTCGGCGCCGACTAATATTCTATAAAATTAAACATCTCAATAAAAATAAACTAACAATATAAAGAGGTAACCTGTTCACATATTAATCTTTCACAATAAGAAATAGAAACCTGTTCACAAAATCTGCCTTAACATGTCGCGAACATGTGAGCGACTTCAAATTATATGATAATTAAGCGAGCTGGCTGCCTCAATGCGAAAGCATTGACCTCGTTTCTTGCGAGCTCTAACAAATCACAATTTTCAAAACCTTTTTATAATCTCTTTTCCTTAAATAATTATTAAAATGGTAACAGAACAAATGGCTTCTGAATTGGGAAGCAGAAGTGGTGAAGTTTCTGCGTTTTTTCTAGGTGGAATTATAGGTGTCCTTATCGCTCTCGGCATCGTTTTACTTCTGCTTATCCTGGCAGCAGTTTACATTTACTTCGCATTAGCTTACCGCTCAATCGCACAAAAGTTGAAGTTCAAAAAATCATGGCTCGCCTGGATTCCGGTCGCGCAATGGGCAATGCTCTTGAAGCTTGGCAAATTTCATTGGGCTTGGATATTTCTTATTTTAATTCCGATTGTCGGCTGGCTGGCATTAGCCATTTTGCTCATCATCGCACATTGGAGAATATTTGAAAAGCTAAAATATCCTGGCTGGTTCAGTCTCTCAATGGTAATTCCAAAAATCGGCTTCATTCTCTATGCGATTGCCGTCGGCATTGTTGCTTGGAGCAAGAAGAAATAATCACTTCTTCCCCAACTCTTCTTCTTGTAATAATCTAACAGCATCAAGAACTCGCGAGTCCGGAGACAAAACATAAACATGATCGTCTTTGCTTCTAACCGCTCGGTATATTCTCTGCAAGAACTCGCGGCGAGCTTTATCTCTGTAAAATTCCCAATAATAATCTGGATGCGTCTTCTCTAAGATTTGCCAGAATGTGTCCTTCACGTTTGGGTTAGGATATTTTGTAAATACAACGCTCTTGCAAGTGTCTCCCGGAAAGTCAATTCCCCTCGAGCATTTCGTCGTGAACAATGTGTCGTTCTTTCCTTTCTTGAATTCAATAATCGCTTCTCCTGTCTTGTCATTTCCCTGCGCAGTTTTCAGCTCTTCGCTTGAAGAAAGGTTAAGAATTTTGTTAGCCATGGCTTCTCCAAGATTAGGCAAATCGCTAAACGCGTTCACATGTACAAGCGCCGGCTTCTCAGCCCGCGCAACAACATTCTCCAGCACTTGAAGGTATTCTTCTCGTGTGTATCTTCCAGAATAAAAATTCGCATACCTGCAATCAAATTCCTTTCCCGTTTTCATGATTTCAATCGAACCCTGGTTCAAAGTCTCGGCTTCAACTCTTCCGTAATCTTCAATTCCAAAAATATTTCTTAAAACCTCATCGCTGTGCAGCGTTCCTGACATTAAAACCAAGGCTTTGTTTCCGTCAACAATTTCCTTGAACTTCTTTGCAAGATTAGTTGTAACAAGTCTCGCAAAAAGATTGTCCTCTTCTTTTCTATAAGTCAGATAAGTGTCTTTCAAAGAATCATAAAAATCTTTCGCTGCCTCAAGCGCCGCGTTTCCGTAATTCATGTCGTCAATTTCTATTTCTGCCTCAAGTTCAGGATTAAACAAGAACTCTTTCAAAATCTCTCCTATTTTCGTTTCCTCAATCGGATAAACCTTTCCTTCATTAATCCCCAGCGCCCTCTTATTCGTTTCCTCAATGTCAATCAAGCTCACAGCTTTCTTTATCGAACTCTTCGCTTTTTCGCTGTCTGTCACCAAAGTTCTCAAAGCAGCAGCAAGCCGCGTCAGGTTCAGCTCCACGCTGTTTGAAAATTTGTCCAGAAACTCGTCTGCCTCATCGATAATATCAACTTCAGTCTGAGGTTTTCTTCCGAGGGATACTTCCGCAAGATATTTTGCAGAATTGAAAATCACAACGTCTGCATCAAGATACGCAAGATATTGGTCATAATAAGAGCATCCTTTTTTTCTGTGGTAGAAAATAAACTCGCGGTTTCTCATCCCAAGATACTTCTTTTTTTCAGCGTCTCTCAATTGATTTATTTCAATCTCTGCAGGAAGTATCGGGCTCCAGTAAGGATTCGCAGGCGCAATAGAAATTCGCCTCAATCTTTTCATAGACGGCGGAGCGTTGCTGCTTACAAAGGGATTTTCCTGGTAAAATCTTTTCAGCTTGTCTTTGTTTCTCTCAACAATCTTTATTGTATCTGGAAGGTACGGATGAGCGCACGACTTTCCCGGTTCAATGATTGAATCATGATTTTCCCTTCCCGTAATCATCGCTATTTTCATCTTCTTTCCAGTCCTTTTCGTCAAGTGCATATTCCCCATGTAATCCTGTTCATACTGCTTCTGCAGCCCTTTGACCGGCACGACTATCGCTGTTTTTCCAAGCGCCCGAGCAATATTCAGTGCAATCGCGCTCTTTCCAGTCCCGCAAACCCCATGAAGGAAAATCACTTTCTTTCCTTTCTCAATAAGTTCAACAATTTCCTGAACAACATCTTCTTGCGTCTTCCCGTTCGAAAACTTCAACGGCTCAAGATTTTTCTCTTTCCTGTATAAACTCCAAAATTTCCTGTCAAAAACGCTCTCAGTTTTTTCTTCTCCGTCATCCTTCAAAAACTCCAAAGAATCCGACCTTTTCAGTTCGCTGGCTTTCTCGCCCGTTCTTTCTCTTTCATTTCCGTTATTCTTGCTTTGCTCACTCGGAAAACTAGAGAACTTCCCATCAACACTTAGCAATCTTCCGTCAGGACCGAAGTTTAACCTCTTCATTTCGCCAAAAAACAACCCCAGTTTAAAAGAATTTGCATTATATCGTTCTAGAAAAAATAGGAACTCACAATCAATTAAAGAACCTGTTCATAATCCAGCATACGGTTCACAAGTCTTTGACCCTGTTCACAAGACGGTCTGGCTGCCTCAACGACCGAAGGGAGTTGACCTAGTCAGTGTGGTGGTATGATAATTTAGGCGAGCGAAGCGAACCCTTATCTAGAAGGATCCCAAGAGTTACTAAAGAAGCGAGCCATTACTTAATTGTAGCGCGTATAACCTTAACATCTTCAATCGGTAAGTCATTCTGGTCTGTCTGAACTTTAGCTATTGCATCAACAACATCCATTCCATCAATGACTTCTCCAAATGCAGGGTGCCTGCTGTCTAGGAAATTATTGTTTACAAGATTAATGAAAAACTGGCTTCCTCCTGTGTTCGGTCCAGAGTTCGCCATTGAAATCGTTCCGCGATTATTTTTATTTCCTCCAGCGTGCGTGAACTCATCTCTTATTGTGTATCCAGGTCCGCCCGTTCCCCATTCGGCTTTCTTCGTTGGGTCTTTTGTCAAGGGGTCACCTCCCTGAATCATAAACCTGTCAATCACGCGGTGAAAAAGTACGCCGTCATAAAGTCCCTCGCCAACAAATTTCTGGAAATTCCCAGCAGTCACAGGCATGTCAGAATAAAGCTCAATCGTTATGTTTCCTTCGCTAGTCTCAAGGACGACTTCAACATTCTTTTTGTTATTCTGCATGAGCATATACCCCGCGGCTATCAGCAAAGCCGCAATCAAAATTATCGCAGCAGCCTTTATAGTCTTTTTCTTTAGTTTCATTTTGAATTTAAATTTTTTGGGGTTATAAATTTTATGAATCCAATTTTTCTTGATAAATTATCCATTGGGCCTTTCCAGGAAGAACTATTTGAAATCCGCTTCTTGCCGGAGCAATATTCGGATAGTTAATCCAAGGATTCATCCAGCCCTTCTTTGTTTTAACCAGATAGTGCCCCGCAGGATATTTTCTACTTCTTTCAATGAACACTATTACACCTTCTTTCTTTAACAAATCTTTATTTTTACTAGCTTTTGAAAAGGTGTAATTATCAAAATTTTTGTTTAAAACTTTAATCATTTCTCTGCAATAATAACCTCTCGTAGAAGCGTATTCGGGATTATCAAATAATTCTCTTGTAGATTGATAGGATTTATTCAAAATAACCGCGACACAAGCAATGCCGCAGCCCATAGGTTCTTCTTGAGTTATTGATTCCATTTCATTTCAAGGTTTCTTCTAATTAAAAGTTTATCTCTAGAACTCAAACTTACCCTGAAAATATCTCCATCTCGAAATGATTATCGCAATTGCAGAAATAGCAAAACCCACAAGCAATCCGACATCGTTGTGCGCATTTACCAAAACTCTTTGGACAGAAATTATCACAATGACAGTAAGGGAAAGAAAGAAATAAGGCGCCCTCCAGTTTTTATTTTGGTCCACAAAATACCAGACAACATACAAAATAAAAATTGCAATCGTTAAGTGCATCGAAGCATCAAACAGAATGTCTCTCCCAAAGAGGCTCATCGGCACAAACTTGAAAAGCAAGAGTCCAAGCGCCATTATCACGGCTGCAATAGCCAAGCTCAGAATCTTCCTCTCCAAAGACAACTCTTTTTTCATATATCATTAAAAAAATCAAAGTTTATAACCCTAACTCTCCTAAAAAATTAGCTAAAAAATTAGCTAAAAAATTATTCAATTAGTAATTAAACTAACAACATCATATCAAAATAGAAACCACAACAAGAAAAACAACTCACAATCTTTAATAGAACCCTGTTCCCAAGATGGTAAGTTGGGCGGCATGATAATAATGCGAGCGAAGCGAACAACCAATCTACTAAAGTTTATAATCTCAAAATTCCATTAAACCTTATGGGTATTTTATTTTCAAAAGAAAGGGGAGCTTATCATTTCACTGGAATCGCAAAACTGTCCATCGTCGGCATGCTTGTATCTTTGTCTACAGCATTTCTGAACACAATCTGGGCAGTATACATCGACTCTTTCTTGCATAATGAAGTTTACGTCGGTTTGTTCTCGGCATTTTTGACAGTCATCGCATTCATCTCGTTCTTCGTCTTCATTCCAATGGTCGAAAAGTCAGACAAGGCAAAAATATTTTCTTACTCCCTTTTGTCTTTCGTCATATTTTATGTATTATTTGCCATAATAACAAACTTAGTGGTGTTACTCATTACTGCAGTCGTTATGACGGCGGCTCTTTCTCTCAGCGTTACAAGTTATGGTCTTCTCGTTAAAGATATCTCTGAGAAGAAAAATCTCTCAACAAACGAAGGTTTAGTTTACACATTTCTGAATCTCTCTTTTGTTATTGGCCCATTGGTCTCAGGTCTGATTGCAGCAAGATTCGGCAACCCTTGGGTCTTCGCTATTTCTGCCTTGTTCATTCTGATTGCTTTCTTCTTTTTCAAATCAACCGGAATTAAAGACACCGAAGGAAAAAAGCGCACAGACCGGAATATCATAAAGAATTTCAAGGATTATTTCAAAAACTCAGACAGGACAATTTCTTACCTTCTCAGAGGCGGAGTCAACATGTGGTGGATTCTGATTTATCTTTTCGTTCCGTTGTGGATGATTCGTAATGGTATGTCAATGTCAGATATAGGAATTTTCCTTTTTGCCGTAGCCATCCCGTTAATCTCTTTAGAATTTTTCTTCTCGAAAAAAGCAGCAAAAGTTGGCTTTAGAAGAATCTTTCAATTTGGTTACCTGTTTGTCGCAGTAATCGTCTTGCTTTCATTTATATTCTCAAATGTTTACATAATTCTTTCATTCCTTGTCTTAGCCAGCATCGGTCTTGCGATGCTCGAATCAACAACAGAATCTTATTTCTTTGATATTCTCGGCGGTAAGGAAAGATACAGGTTCTATGGCCCGTTCAACACTTCTATCGACTTCGGAAACTTCGTAGCGAAAATCTTCGGCTCGGTCTTGCTAATCTTCTTGCCATTCAGATATCTCTTTATTCTTTTCGCGGCATTCATGTTCATCATGTTTTTGCTTTCATTCAAGACAAAAAAAGTCATCGAATCCAAAAGGAAATAAGAGAAGATATTGCAGAATTCAAAGAAGATGGTTTATCTAAGGAAATAAAATATCATTTCACAAAGTTATATTAATCTGTAAAAGAGAATCTGTTCACAAGATAACCTGCAGGGTTAGATAATAATTTTTGGTGGCTGGGTGGGAAATAGTAAACCAATCCAAAACAAACCATCAACAAAATCGAAAGAAGATAGTTTTATATATTTCAAGATTCCAAAAATTTAATGGAAAAAATCGGCTGGGTTTTTATCGTGTTCGGCATAGTCTTGCTTTTGGCAGCATCTTTTGGCAGCGGTCCTGCTTTTTCTCCAGGCCAGGCAATCAATCCAATCAACGTGACAGACTTTCAGATTATCCTTGCAATTGGCGGCCTCGCAGCAATCATCGTTGGAATTCAAATTTTCTTTAAACGATAAGATGTACACAAATCAATAAACTGTATTCATCTGCATCCAGATTAAGAGTAAATATACTAAAATAAACGATACTATAAATGAAATAGCTCCCGTTTTAATAATTTTTTTAATATCCAAATTTTTATGCTTTACCAGAAGAATAACCGCAAAAATTATCAATGTAATAAATACCGCAGCAATAATCATAGAAGGATATTGTTTTAACGGAAGTCCAAGCAACCACCATTGCTCGGTTGGACCCCAACACCCGCCTTCTACGGGAACTTTAGGGCAACCATAATAACTTAAAATGAAATCAGTTAAACCCATATTTGCTTAACATATTTTATTAATATAAACCTTTCTAAAGGTTCTAACAAGTTTGCACATTTTTCTCAGAATAAAAAAAAAACGCCCGGACCAAGATTTGAACTTGGGAATCCGTGAGGAAACGAGGTTAGCAACCTCGCGCCGTAACCGCTGGGCCATCCGGGCATTCCGATTTTGCCCAGCGGGCCACCGCTCGTTTGGCTGCGTTAGCAGACGAACGAATGAGAATTGCATCGCAATTCGCTTTGGGCCATCCGGGCTCTTTGCCTGCCGTAGCGAGTCTCCGAGTTCCGAGGAGATTCGAGCAAGAGCAGGTCAAAGATAATGGGGAAGGTAGGGTTTTAAGGTTTTTCGTTTTCCAACGCTCTGTTGAATTCTGTTCTTTAGGTTTAGGATTCCCATAATCTCCAGATTTTGATAAATTTCTAAATTAATCTATTAACTCAAAACTGTCTCGTGATAATAATGTTGGTGGGGCAGTGGATGATGCCGAGAGCTTTAGCCTTCAGTAGCTAGCCCTTTTTCAATCAATATTCTCGGAAATAGAAATCTTTTAAAATCCGAGATTCTACCCTAGGCAAGAGGAGGTCGCAAATGGCTAAAGACTTCGAAGAAGACGAAGACGATGACGACGAAGAAGAGAAAGAAAAAGACGAAGAAGAAGAATAAACATCTCTTTAGTTTAGGTTTTTCTTTTTTAAAATTGTGACCCAGGGTCCGTAAACAGCAATCTCAATTATCCTTATATTCAACAGAAGATTAGTTGCCGTAGTTATTATAATTATTTTGGCTATTTTTGTTCGTTCTCTCTTTTTTCTATTTTATCTACTTGTTATAATTATTTTAGCTATCTTTCAGCAAATAATAAATACGCAGATTTCCAGATAAGTCTATGAAATACAAACTCAAATCGTCAAAAGGCTGGGTTGTCAAAAACCAGAGGCCTGAGGAATTTCTGCTTGGCCCTAAATTTTATTATTCTGACGAAGAAGTAGAAAGATACTCAAGGTCAAGCGGAATGAAAAAGGCCCAGGAAAAAATAGCATTTCGCGTTTTAAAGCTTCTTTCCATTCCTGAAGGAAGTACCTTGCTCGACTTGGGTTCAGGCCCAGGCATCACAGCAGAAGTTTACAGAAGCGAAGGTTTCAAAGTAACTTGTCTCGACGTCATTCCAAAGATGCTTGAGAAAGCAGAAGCAAAAGGCTTTGCCTGCGTTCTTGGCGACATGAGAAATCTCAAGGAACTATTCCCAAAAAGAAAATTCGATGGCGTCGTTTCCGTCTCCGCTTTACAATGGCTAAAGAATTCAGAAGACGTAAAGCAATTAGCCGAAGGCATTTTCTTCGTATTGAAAAAAAACTCACCATGCATCATTCAGTTCTATCCAAAGAGCGAGCAGGAATTAAAAGACGTCCTAGGAATTTTCAAGCAAGCCGGTTTCTCAGGAAATTCAGTTACTGACAACCCAGGCAATCCCAGGAAGCGAACAATTTTTCTGGTGTTGAAGAAAACGTCTAATTAGCTTAAATGATTATAAGATAAATGCCCAATATCAAATACTAACCAATCATATCACCCAAATCAAAATGTCGTTTCATTAATTTACGTTTCTGCAAATTTAAGCTATTTTTTATTTCTCGCGGATTTAACCAAATAGGTTAAGTTTAAAACCTCATTCAATTTATAATTTTTATAGCGGGGTAGAGCAGCCTGGAGTGCTCGTCGGGCCCATAACCCGGAGGTCGTGCGGTTCAAATCCCACCCCCGCTATTCTTGATTTGAACCTTGGTTCAATTCCCTCGTTTGGATGCGTAAGCAGACGAACGAGCGAGGATTGTTAAATCCGATGCCACCCCCAGCAGACGAACGAGCGAGGATTGTTAAATCCGATGCCACCCCCGCTATTGAATTTTATTATAATCCGGGTTTTAGGGTCAGATATTCTTATTAAAACCACAGTAGTTTCACTATATCCAAGAAAACAAAAAGTTTAAATAACATATGTATTATTTTTACATATGCATAACAAAAACATATTGCAACATGCACAGAAGCATGGTTTGTCTGAGAACGAGCTCTATTCCACGTATAGAATTTTCTTTGGTACTCTTGTTTCAGAGCCAAGATTAAGAATAATTAATTTTCTAAGGAATGGAAAGAAGAATGTCTCTGAGATTGTAAATGAACTAAACATGGATCAGGCAAATGTTTCTCACGATTTAGCAAGGCTTAGAAAATGTGGATTTGTCAAGGTTGAAACTAACAAACAGTATAGATATTACAGTTTGAACGATAAAACAATCAAGCCACTAATGAAATTAATAGACGAACATATGTCCGAATATTGTGTTCATATCTTTAATGAATCAAAGGTAAAAGAAAATGGAAAATAAAAACGTCGGATGGATAATGATTGGCTTATCAGTTGTAATCGTTTTTTTAGTATTTTTATTTAATAATACCTTGATGGATTCTGTAAGAAGCAGTTGTTTCATACAGCACGGTGATGTTAATTCGTGTGAAATGTACGATTCTGTAAACTACCAGACATATTTAGCGTTAGCTATTGTAGGAGTATTGATTATTTTTGGTTTGTTCTTGATTTTTTCTAAACCAAATGAAAAAATAATAATTAAAAAGATAAAAGAAAAGAAAGTTCGGAAAGAAGTTGATATTTCGTCTTTCAGGCCCGAAGAAAAACAAGTTTACAATCTTGTTAAAGAAAACGGTGCAATTTTTCAGGCAGATTTAATCGATAAAACCGAATTCAGCAAGGCGCGAATGACAAGAATTGTTGATAAGCTTGAAGGCAGTGGCCTTGTAGAAAGAAAAAGAAGAGGCATGACTAATGTTGTTGTGCTAAAGGAGAATTGAAATGGAGATAGGAGATTTTGTATATATCGTTGAAACTGAGAAGAGTTTTGATGAAGCAGTTGTATCCGTGCTAAAGGCGGTAGAATCTAGAGGCTGGGCTTTATTCAATGTTTATGATATAAAAGAAAGATTGGCTGCGAAAGGATTTGAGCAGGAGCCGTTAAAAATTATTGAAATTTGTTCTGGAAAATATGCAAATGCTTTTTTAAATGAGAATAAGCTAGTTTCATTATGCATGCCATGCAAAATTAATGTTTTTGAAGAAGACGGAAAGGTTAAGATAGCTGGAATGAAGCCAACGATAATGTCAGAGTTTTTTAAAGAAGTAAAAAAAGAAGAGACAGAAGAAGTTGAAAAAATCATCGAGGAGATTATCAATAATTCAAAATGAAAAAGGAGATGAAAGAATGAAAACGCACAAAATAAGCATTGCATTAAGCATTTTGCTTTTGTCTGCTTTGAGCATAGTTTCTGCAGCCCAGTATGGTATGATGGGCGATAACGGACAGTTTACTGCAGTGAATAATGGCGGCGTGGGCGGAATGGCAGGCATGATGCAGATGATGACTGGCTATGGCGGTTACGGTTATAACTCCGGAACAGTGTTGCTTGGCTGGATAACTTATTTGCTGACAATTGCCCTGATGATTGCAGGAATTTATTGGCTTGTTAAGACAGCGAATAGAAAGAGATAAACAAAAATTTATTTTATTTTTTAAAATTATCATTAGAATATGAAAGGAGGCGAAGAAAAATGGAACATAAATTAAGTGTTATGAGAGTAGCAAACAGTTTGGCAGTTACAACAGCACTTGCTTATTTGGTCTGCATTATTGCAGTATGGCTTGCTCCGGGAATCACAACAACAATCGGAAATTATTTGCTTCATGGAGTGAATGTAAATAGATTAGTCGAAGCAAGAACGTTTATTTTTTCTTTGACTAGTTTAATACTTGGAACAATTTTGAGCTGGCTTGCTGGTGCTTTGTTTGCAGCAGTGTACAATAAATTCAGATAATTATAAAGTTGTTTATTTTTATTTAATTTTGTTAAGTATCCCAAACATTTTGTAGTTGGGGTTATATTAATAAATATGAAAGGAGGTTAAAAAGATGGCAGAAAAATTAAACGCAAAAAGAGTCTCTCTAAGTTTAGCGGCAGTAGCCGGGATAATATCGATAGTTTGTGCTTTGCTAGTTTTAGTTGCCCCGCAAGCAACTATGAATCTATTCGGAGCGATATTTCACGGCATTGATATCAGCCAAATAACAAAACCAATAACACTGGGCAGCGCACTACTTGGAACTGTAGAAGCTATTGTTTTAGCCCTGATTGCTGGATGGCTCTTTGCAAAAATATATAATTCTATAAGGTAATAAAAAGAACATGACGATATTTAATGAATGGTTGGTATTTTCATTAATATTATTCGTAATTTGGACAGTTGTATTTATTTTTAGCAGAACTAAGAAAGAAATGCTTATAGTTAGCGCATTAACCATGCTTCTTGGTTTGACAGAACCAATTTTCGTCCCGGAATATTGGAGTCCGCCATCTTTATTTAATCTCGCATTAAGAACAGGGTTCGATATCGAAAGTTTAATCTTCAGTTTTGTTATTGGGGGCATAGGGGCGGCGATTTATGAAACAATTTTTAAATCTAAGCATAAGAAAGTAAATTCTCAGGAAAAGCATCATCAAAGACATAAATATCATCTTTTATCTTTATTCTCTCCGGTGTTAGTATTTCTTCCACTATTCTTATTTACAGAGCTAAATCCGATATACTCTGCAAGCATATCGATGTTTGTCGGGGGAATAGCAGCAATGTTTTGTAGGCCAGATTTAAAGAAAAAGATAATTTATGGGGGAGTTTTATTCTTATTTTTGTATTTTGTATTCTTTGTTTTTTTCAATAGCATTTATCCACATGCTGTGGAAAGATTTTGGAATCTCTCAGCCCTATCTGGAATTTTGATATTAAGGGTTCCGTTAGAAGAATTAATATTTGCCTTTACTTTCGGTATGATGTGGAGCAGTGTTTACGAGCATATTGGGTGGTATAAGATTATTAAAGAGTGGTAAGATGCAAAAGTTTAAGGAAGTAATTATTGATTTGAAAGATACTGAACAAGAGTAGAAGGAGATAAATTTCTCTTGTAGGGAAAGGTTTTATTAATCAAGAATCGATTATAGATTTATGAATCCTCGTTATTTAGGGATGGCAGTAATAACAATAAGTCTTGTTGTTTTGGCTAGTCTTTTTTATCTTAATAATATTCTGAGCAAACAAAGTTTAGAAAATTGCGTAGAATTTTGTAAATTACAAAAAGACAGTTCTTGTTCCATAGAATCGTGCAAAGCCAATGGACAACACAATGATCACGAGAAGATTATTTCAGCTCTTGAATTATTAGTCGCCTTTTTAGCTGGATTAGGTTTTTACCTATCATTAACAAAAGCAGAAAAAATAATTGAACAGAAAAAATATGACCTAACTAAGTTGAATTCAGAAGAAAAGAAAGTATTCTTCTTTATCAAAGAAAATAAAGACAAAAGAATTTACCAAAGTAATGTTGTTGAGCATTTTAATTTTCCTAAGTCGAAAGTTTCGAGAATTTTAGATAAGTTAGAGCAAACAGGGATTATCGAAAGAAAAAGAAGAGGCATGACTAATATTATTCTCTTAAAATAGAACCAGTTTCATGCTGTAGAACCAGTTCTACGATACCCTTATAAGCTGTTTTTTAGGCATTTTGTTATGTCAAATAGAATAAATAAGATGCTTAGAGAAATGAAAGGAGGTTAATATGAGCGAAGAAGCAACTTTAACAATAAAGAAAGATACGCTATGGAAATACAGCACATTTCTGCTTTTAGCCTTGCTAATTGTTGGTGCGTTTGTATTCTTTTTAGGAGGAAACAATAACCCAACAACAGGGAATGTTGTAGCCAATAATCCTCAACCTACTGGAGCACCATCACAACCATCGCAGGTAACAGCAAGTGTAGATGATGATCCTGTTCTAGGGGATAAAAATGCTCCTGTAACAATCATAGAGTTTAGTGATTATCAATGTCCGTTCTGTAGGAAATTCTGGACAGAAACATTCAACCAAATCAAAAAAGATTACATTGACACAGGAAAAGTAAAATTTGTATACAGGGACTTTCCGCTGTCTAGTATTCATCCTGCCGCAGAGTCTGCAGCAGAAGCGGCTAATTGTGTAAGAGAGAAAGGCGGAGATGAGGCATACTATAAAATGCATGATAAGATCTTCCAGGAAGGCAACAAGCTTGATGGAGGAGATCCAATTACAGGACCTGTAAGGGGAACAGCACAATTTGGTGCAACAGAACTAAAGAAATGGGCAAAGGATCTTGGTTATGACATAAGCAGTTGTCTTGATTCTGGCAAATATGCTAACGAAGTGCAAAAAGATGAATCTGATGGAGCAGCTGCAGGAATTCAGGGAACCCCAGGATTTTTCATTAACGGAAAGCCATTAAGCGGTGCACAACCATTTGCAGCATTTAAGCAGGTAATTGATGCAGAACTTGCAGCGTAAATATAATTTTTATTTTTTTATTTTTAAGAAATGAAGGAATGAAAAGAAATGGAATGGAAACAAATGTTTAGCACGTGGAAAAAAATTTTTACTAACTGGAAATATCTAGTTGTAACTGTAATTATTGCAATAATATTCTATTCAATAAATGTATTGGTCTCAAGTTGGAGCAGCCTAAAAGGTTTTTTTCCAACTCTTGGCTTTTTTCAAACAATTAAGTTTTTCTTTATATTGTTTTTTTGGTTTAAAGAGACAATAATGTTCCATTCTTTCATTAGTTTAATTGTTATCAGTATTCTATTTGGGGCGTTATTTAGTCTAGTAGGATATAAGGTTAGAATAGGACAAGGAACTGGTGGAAAAAAGATTGGTTTATTTGGAGGCATTGGATTATTCTTAGCAGCATTTGCTCCAGGTTGTGCTGCTTGTGGAGTTGGATTAGCTTCAGTTTTTGGAATCGGTGCTGGTGCTTTGTTCTTCTTACCTTACGATGGTTTTGAATTATCAATCGCTTCTATTGGAATACTCAGCTTCACGATTGTAACTGTTACTAAAAATATGTATGTGTGCAAACTAAAAAATTTAAATAATGGAAGGATGTATTAAAAAATGGAAAAATTAACATATATCGGATTTGGAATTTTCATCCTTATAATCTTTGGAGGATTTTTCTTTTTTAGAGGTGGAGGTTCTACTATAAATGGAAACATTGTTTCTGATGGCGGTCAGGTCTTGCAAGGAGAAACGCAGAAAGTTGTTTTAAGCATTAAGGACTATAATTATTATCCAAACACCATAAATGTTAAAGTAAATCAGCCAATTAAATTATCTTTGGATAATTCAGTTACCGGATGTTTAAGGAATTTTAATATAAAAGATCTCGGCATCTCCAAGACTCTTAGAACTCCTCAAGAAACCATTGACTTTACTCCAACAAAGAAAGGAACTTTTAGATTCGCCTGTAGCATGGGGATGGGTTATGGAAACCTTATTGTTGAATAAATAAAATGAAAATCATTTTGAATAAACCTTATGTCTATTTTGTAATCTTAATTTTTTTAGTTTATGTTAGCCTTAATGTTATTCTGAGCGGCTTCTATAACACGATTCCGCTAATTTTAGTTTATGCAAAAACCCTCAATTGGTTTAAATTAGGGATATCTCTTTTTCTTACCTTACTAATCGGATTGCTGATTGCTTTTAATTCCGTCTTAATCTATGCTAAGTATAAAGAAAGAAGAAAATGCAAAAAGAAAATAACTTTGAGCAGTGCTGGTGCTATTGGGGGATTGATTACAGGCGTTTGCCCTCTGTGCGTTACAGGGCTTATTCCCTTAATACTGGGGCTTGCAGGGATTTCTTTCTCCTTAGCTAGCCTTCCTTTTCAAGGGATCGAAGTTCAAGTTTTAGTAGTAATAATTCTTCTTGTGAGTTTGATTAATTTATCTAAAAGGTGAATCTTCCCGCAGCAAGCTATAGGGTGTTACGAAGAATAAATCAGTCTTATAGGAATGTCAACTTAATTATATAAATCAAAGTGCGGAACTAGTTCCGCAAAAGCGCATATATAATTTAGTTTCTTGAAAAAATCATGGAAAACGAAAAACATCATGCTGAAGAGCATGACAACATGAAAGGAGGAAAAAAGTCCAACACTGAAACTACCGTACAGTACGTTATAATTGCAGTACTCGCAATCTTGCTCTTATACAATGGGGTAAAGATATTTGGGGCAGGCAATTCTAACTTATCTGGACAAGTTGCTACCGGCATAGGCACAGTTTCTGCTTCTGCTTTAGATGTATTGCCAAAAGGAACGCCCGATATTTACGGGAGCGAGCTCGGAGTATCATATGACGATGTCTCTGCAAGCAATCCTCAATTGGCAGATGCAACAATGCAAAAACTAGCGCAATATGAAGACATGAAATTAGACAGTGCCCAAATGGAGAGATATATCCAAATTGGAAGTTCAATTGCGTGTGAATATTGTTGCGGTGCTAAAACATTAGTATTTGAAAACGGAGAGCGAGCTTGTGGATGCGCTCATAGCTATGCTATGAGGGGATTAGCAAAATATTTGTTAACTAAGCATCCTGAAATGTCTGATGTAGAAATCTTGAATGAATTAGGAAAATGGAAAGTTCTATTCTTTCCAGGAGTTCATGAAAAGAAAGCTGAAGTTCTAAAAGCAAATGGAATTGACTACACAAATGAAACTGTAGGATATGTCTATCTTGCTTCAAACATTTACAGAGGCGCAGAAAATCAGGCAACTGCAAGTGCTGCAGGAAGCGGCGGTAGTCAGATGGTTGGCGGTTGCTAAAGGAATTTTATTTTTTATTTTTCCCTTTAGCATTTTTTAACTAAATATATGGAGAACAAAAATGGATTGCTGTGAAAATACAAAACAAAACAAGAAAGAAAACAGAGAAGAGCGAATGAAAGGAGGTAAGAGCATGGCAGAAGTAAAGAAAAGCACCCTATTGTGGATAGTAATCGGAGTATTAGTTATAGCAACAATATTCCTGACGTTTAAGGCATCTTCAATAGGAACAGGGGCTGCACAATCAACTGCATCAGCAGCTAAAACTGTCGCATCAACCGCTTCGAGCGGAATGGTCGGCGGCTGCTAACAACAAAATGGAAGTAAAGAAAAACACGTTAATGTGGATTGTCATAGGGGTGCTGTTTTTGTCAGTACTTTTTTTGACATATAAAGCATCAACTATAAATGGAAACGCGGCTGCGGGAGATTCTGGAAAGCTAGATACAACTGGCTGGTCAGAGAATGAGAAGATGAACTATGAAATGCATGGAACGGTTCCTGCAAGAATTCAAGGAACAGTAGCTGCATCTAGTGCATCAAGCGGGGCAGGAATGGTCGGCGGTCATAAAATTTATTTTTTTATTTTTTTAATTTAGAATAAGTAAACAGAGAGAAAGAACAATGATAAAGACAGACATAAAAAACAAACAAGAGAAGAAGATTAAAAGAAATAGTCGCACATATAAGATATTAGGATTATTTCTAATATCTTTTTTGAGTTTAATTGTAGTTCTGCCTAGTGTCATGGCTCATTGCCCTCTTTGCACTGCTGCCACAATTGTCGGGGTTGGAGTAACGAGGTCTCTTGGATGGGACGATTCTATTGTAGGCGTATTTGTCGGGGCAATGATTGTTTCTTCTGCACTTTGGGTTAATAATATATTCAAAAAAAGAAATATAGGTGGAAATGCATTTTTGAGAATGGGGAGTATAACTGTTGCTACCTTCGTTCTTACCGTATTAAGCTTTTATTATGCAGGAATATTTGGTCCGGCAAATACTTATAGAATATTTGGGATGGAGAAAATAATCTTTGGCTCAATCTCTGGAGCGATAGTTTCATTTGCAACTTTTTTCACAAGTAATGAAATAAAGAAGAGAAATGAAGGAAGAGTATTGTTCAATTATCAAACTATGGCTATCACATTTGGAGCTTTGATACTTAATGGGTTACTATTCTGGGGGATATTCAGATGAAAACTAAAAATTTTATGATGGCTATTTCAGAAATAAAAGAGAGGAATGAATTAGATTTGTCAGCAGGAGAAGACTTAAGCATTGCTTTAATGAACATTGTAAGTTTAGAAGAGCATTCTTTCTTTAGTTTTGTAAAAACGAAGGATGAAAAATTTCTTGAAATATTGGAAACATGCAGAGAATTAAGGAAGAGATTACTGGCTAAAATTGTAAACAAAGATGAAAGTGAGGCATGGTGTATGAGCAAGCATTTGCTGGCGTCAAGCATGAGATTATATGAGATTGGAAATAGGCTTTTGCATGAAAAAAAGATGGAAGAAGCAAAACAGTCCTATACCGACGCGGCAGAACTCTATGCTTTGTTCTGGAAGTTAAATATCAACAATCCAAAAGAAGTTTCTATTTCCTACGAAAATAAAGAAAAGAAAAGTATCTTTTCAGGAATCAAAAAACTTTTGGAGTGTTGCAAGGAATGAAAGCGCATCATTATAATTATTTATGGATAAGTATCTTCATACTTTCGATAATCGGAGCTTTTTTTATTCTTAATCTGGCTTATGCAAATCCCCTAGACCTTCCCAATTATGCATTTACAAAACCAGGAATAAAAGACGCGTATTCTTTTGCTAAACTCGAAGGAGATAAATTAACCGGCTTGCCTTGCAATTGCGGTTGTATGACTGATTCTGCTGGGCATGGTGGCAGATTACACTCAAGGGGATTGGTAGATTGTTTCATGCAAGGAGATGTAAACAACGGCGGAGAATGGGACGCGCACGCAAGCGAATGCGGACTTTGTTATGAAGATGCACTCTATGCAAAGCAACTTTATGGCGAGGGTAAAACAAAAGATGAGATTAAATCTGCTTTGGAAGCAAAATATGCAACGCAAACAACAAGCAACAACACAGTATATGGGGAGATGAACTAAAATGAATCATGAAGAAAAAAATAATCATGGTACGAAGCATATGATTATGATGGCTTTAGCTTGCATTATTCCATTTGCCATTATACTTATACTTCCTTTTTTTGGTATCTTCAGTAAATGGACCGCGGTCGGCGCCATGGTCCTCATGATATTTCTTCATGCATTACTGATGAAAGATCATTTTTCAGGCCATGAAAAAGACAAAGGAGGCAAAAGTGAACTGCTGTCAAAATAATTCTTCTCCCCATAACAACAATCAAAAAGAAAAGAAGAACATATCTTGGAAAACAGTAATCATTGTAATAATTATTCTGGGGATATTAATTATCAGTTCACTTGGAGCGATATACCACTAATATGGGAATTAATGGAAAGGCTCTAGCGTATGGAATTTTAGCGGGACTAGGAATTTTAGCATTTTATATTTTTGTTCTTACATTGTTTCAGAGTTATGGATTCGCTTTATATGAATTTAAAAGATTATGGATTTGGCTTGTTCCTCTAGCTGCAGGATTTGGGACTCAAATTGGCTTGTACACTTCTATAAAACAGGATGCAGCTATGAACCGGGGTATCGCTGCATCTGGGACTATTTCTGGAGGGTCAATGCTTGTTTGTTGCACCCATTATTTATTAAACATAATTCCATTAATAGGCATAACCGCTTTGAGTACATTCAGCTCGTTCTTAATGGCTTATCAAAAAGCATTTTTCTCGATAGGGATTGCATCAAGTATAGCGGGAATTGCATTAATGCTATATCATAAAAGAAAAATGAAAGGAGGTCAATGCTAAATGGAAGAGGCAAAAGATAAAATACATATTACTGGAAAGATGATTGCAGTAGTGTTTATTTTATTGCTATTAGTAGTCGGCACATTTGGAATGTTTCTTTTGAACGCCTCACATGATGGTCCTAATTCTGCAGCTGCTCAGAGTAGCAGTACAGGAGATATTCCAGAGAAATGCAGGCTTCCTTCTGGACAAGATGTAAATTCATGGAAAGAGCATTTGGGACATCATGCAGAAACACAAGATTGTTTGAAGTATTTCAACTAAAATGGAAAAAGAAATCAACTTCATAATAAAGAAAGGAGTTTATTGCAGTTGGTGCGCTAATCTTATGAAGGCTGCTCTAAGGCAGCATTTTTCAGTCAAAGAGGTAGAAGTAGACATTCTAAACGGGAAAATTCACCTAACAACTTACAAAAGAGTCAATCCTATCAGCATAATTGCTTTTTTAAAAAAGAGAGGTTACATTTTGAGTCAGCCTTAAGAAAAGTTCCATGGAAGATATTAAGTTTGGCAGAAAGATTTGACGGAGTAAACGTATACGAATTAACCAGGAAAAAATTCAGAGCCGTGCAATAACTTTTTATACACTCTTCCCTTTTCTAAAAAATGTTAATCCTCGGAGTAGACGATGCAGGTCGCGGGCCTCTAATCGGCCCAATGATTCTCGCAGGCGTTCTCATAGACA
This sequence comes from Candidatus Pacearchaeota archaeon, assembly GCA_018304105.1. GTDB lineage: Archaea > Nanobdellota > Nanobdellia > Pacearchaeales > GW2011-AR1 > UBA73. Next base: position 30,976 of record JAGVWX010000015.1, read on the forward strand.
AGAATCAGGAAGCCAAGCTAAAAAGAATGAACATCCGCGACTCAAAAATTGTTTCTCACCCCGAGCGCATTAAATTGTCAAAAGCTATAAAAGAAAATTCTTACGCCCATTTTGTAGCCAAGGCGTATCCAAAAGAAATTGACGAAGCGGTTGAATCGCACAGTTTAAACGTTTTGGAAGCAGTCAAAGCCGCTCAAATCATAAACGCAATAAACTTAAAGAAATATCAAAGAGAGACAATTAAAGTCATTCTGGATTGCCCGTCGATAAACATAACAAAATGGCAGGAAATTTTGATGAAATACATCCAGCACAAAGAAAACTTGCAAGTTGTCTGCGAGCACAAAGCTGACGCGAACCATGTTTCAGTCGGCGCTGCCTCAATCCTCGCAAAAGTAACCCGCGAAGAAGAAGTCACAGAAATAAAAAAGAAATACGGCGACATCGGTTCTGGCTATCCCGCAGACCCAGCCACTAAAGAATTCATAAAATCTCACGGCAAGGAATTAAAAGACTCTGGCATCTTCAGAAAATCCTGGGCAACCTGGAAAAACTTATTTCCCGAAGCAAAAAAAGGCCAGGTGACGCTGGATAAATTTTAGATATTGGTTAAAATCTGAGTTAATCTTCTAAATAATATTTCTAACCTGTAATAATCGTTTAGTGTTTTATAATTATTACCTTCGTAATTATAATTATTTTGGCTATTTTTATCGATTTGTTATTTAATGTTTGTTTGAATCAAAATATTCTTCTTCAAATTGAATATGTTTCCGAAATTTGTCAATCAGCATTCTTCCATCAGTATCTAAGGCAACTCTTATTTTTTCTTCATCGCCAGAACCAATTGCTTCCTGCAAAATCATCCAATGCCCCCGCAGTTCTCTGTGCTGTTCAACCAGCATCGTTTCCTCAGGAAATCCGCCTGCTCTGTTTTTCTCGGCAAATATTCTTTCCTCTCTCAGTTCGTGAGAGTTCCAGATAATCCCAAAATCATGCAAAAGATTTGCAATCGCTAAAGAATCAATTTCCTCTTCATCTAGAAAAGAACATATCTCGCTAAGAATATCAAAAATCTTTTCATGCTCTCTTCTAATAATATCTAAAGCTGACGACACTTTAACATCAGTTAGTTACTTTTAAGTATATAATGTTTACGCTGTTAACATAATCAAACAGAAACCCTTTAAAACAACCAATGTTTAACTCTGGTATGAAATTCAGTCTTCCAGTCAAAATTTTATTCCGCGGCCTTCTCGGCCTTGTGATTTTCATCATCTTCCTCGGAATCGCTAATTTTCTTGAGAGTTACATTTCGTATTCATCTTATCATTCTTTCGTCAACATTTTAAATCAAGCGCTCTGGACAATCGTTTTACTCTCATTACTATTCCTAGCAGCAGACCTTTTCCGCGCATTTAAATTTCCATACAATCTTCCTTATCCAATTATCAATGCGTTCGCCTTCGTTTATCTAATCAGTTTTTTATTTGACTTGTTTCCTTTAATCATTATAGTCTCTGGTGTGGAAATTCCATGGAAACTTTCAGCAGTGAGAGCATTCACCACTCTGCTCGTTTTCTTTCTCACAATCTTTTCTGGTTACATTCACGTCTTCACTCATCGGCACGAACAGGAAAAAGTTAAAGAAGAAAAGGAAGAAAAGGAAGACACTGAAAAATCAGAAGAAAAAAAGAAGCCCGGCAAAAAGAAAAAATAACTTCGTAAACTTGATAAACCCCGTTTATTCCTAATAATCATGAAAAAAGTATTAATAGTCGGACCATGTTACGCAGATGCGCAGTCCTTGAAGAAAAGTCTCGGCTCTGAATTTTCAACAAGCATCATGGATGTTACAAAGGCCGAAGAAGCCAAAAACATTCTTAGACAGAGAAAGATAGACCTGATTTTAATAAGCAAGTTTCTAGTCGGAGACAAAAGCCCAGGCATGGAATTTCTCAGCTACATCAAAGAAAACAACCCTGAGATTCCAGTCGTCTTGCTTACTCGATTCCCGGAGACACAAAAAGAAGCGCTTGAAAAAGGCGCCGCGGCATCATTCGACATGGATTTGCTAATCGGCTACATAAGGCCTTCAATGGTGCAGAAGAATGAAGAAGCGTTAAAGGTATTAAAGAAATATCTAAATTAAACCAGATACAATAAGGCCTCTAAATGTCCCAAATGTAATTTTAATGTGGGATGTGCAACAGTAGTTTAATTGTCGTCGTTATTATAATTTGGTGATTGTACATTTAACGGACCAACTTTTTGATAGTTATCGAGGATAAACCAACCAAAAATCTGTCTTGCAATAATGAGTGCGAACTTTCAATGTTTTTTCAAATTAAATAACAAACAACAATAAACTTTTACCGACGCTAAAAACCAATCTTCAAAATTCCTTTCTGTTTTCTGTTATTTCAGTCAGACAAATTTAGTGCGGAATTTAGCTAATCACCTATAATTATTTTGGCTATTTTATCCGTTTATCGTCTAATCATAAAGAATTCAATATCTAAACTAATGTTTTTTCCTTCTGTATTCTACGTAAGAATAGGCTATCAAATAAATCGCAAACACGACAACCGGAACAATCACAAATAAAATTGCTTGGTCTCTGAAAACCAAGCCAAGCAATGTTATCAATGCAGCGACCTTGAACAATCTCGCCCCGACTTTGTGCGTCTTGTTCCAAACTCTTTCACTGCTCAAAGTCCAAGGAGTCCTAATTCCAATAAACCAGTTCATCTTTGCTTTTTCAAGCAAAAGCCCCATGAACCAGAAGAGAACAGTAAAAGCAGGTAGCAGAGCTATTCCAAAATTAAATCTCCACCCCAGATTCCACCAAATCGAAAGAACATAAACATAGAAAAAGAAAACCACCATAACCAAAACTATTGCATCATAATAACCCTGAAATTTCTTTATGTTTTCCTTTCGGGGATCAATTCTCGGAATAAATAACATGACTAAAAAAAGGACGAGGGAAACAATTGGAATTGCAAATAACCCGCTAAATTTCGAGCTTGTTCCATCGGCTTGCCCCGCAGAATTCCAATGGCTGTCCAAAGTCGCAGGCATATTAGGGTAAAGGTAAAGCCCAACTACAAAAGAAAAGAATACCAAAACTGCTGCAATTATTATTGCCGGCCTCATTTGCTAAGTCAAGTCAAACCAGGTTTTAAAGCTTGCTATTTATCGCTTACGCGCTCACTCTAACAATTTCAGTTTCGTTAAGTTCTGGAACATATCTTCTAAACTCATTCTCCATATCTCCAGTCAATCGCTTAACACAGCCCACTATTCTTGCTCTGAATCTGTCCGACTTTACAGCGTCAACATAACGAAAAGCATCCGCCAATCCTTCTGCTCTAAAATGTAAGTCCTCTGATAAAACTCCTGGAAAATGCTCTTCTGAATAACAAAAACTTCCTTGTGCGCTCTGTAATTGTTTTTTCTTGCGCTTCCTTATTTCTACCCAGAGCAAATAATCATATCTCTCGCCCCCCGGGCGCATTTGCATTGCTATCTCTGCGGTTACTCCTTCTTCATCCCTGGTAAATTCAACACCCTTTCCCGCAAAGAACCTTTCAGCTCTTGACATTGTGTCATCCATATCTTTCCCTCCAAACCCCCGTTTAAAAGTCTTTTGATAATTGAGTTAACCAAAAATATAAATAACATCATTTATTCGGTTTGTCATGCCAATTGCAAAGAAAGGAGACACCGTAACGGTCGAGTATGAAGGAAAGTTTGAAACTGGCGAGGTCTTTGATTCTACAAGCCATGGCGACCATTCTCATCCATTGACATTCACTCTTGGAAATTCTGAAGTCGTAAAAGGATTTGACAAGGCAGTTCTCGGAATGAAAAAAGGCGAAGAAAAAGAGTTCACAATTAAGCCGGAGGACGCTTACGGCCATCCAAATCCAAAATTAATTCAGAAACTTCCAAGAACAAAACTTCCCAAAGACCAAGAACCAAAAATCGGATTAATTCTAATGCTTCGCTCCCAGCAAGGTCACCAAATTCCCGCAAGAATAATTGAAGTAGATGACAAAGAAATTACAATAGACCTAAATCACCCTCTTGCAGGCAAAACCCTCATTTTCAAGATAAAACTTACAGAGATTAAGAGTTCTAGATAAATCATTGGGCTGTTTATAATTCTAATGAATATATCTGCATAATAATTCTTACCCAAATCCCAACCTTAGTTATTAATAATATTTCTGCAAATCGAATCTATTTTTACGTCTATAGATAAATTATTTCCGAGCAGGAAATCTTTGGACAAGTTTTTCTATCGCAGTTTCTGAAAGCCTGTAACCGTTTCCATTCTCTGTAACCAAAAAGCTATCATTAGCCATCTCATTCAGCCATATTCTCCCACGAACTTTTCCTTGCTCTTCAGTAAGTATACCCACCCATTCTGTAAGAACAGCAGACAAATCTCTTTCAGGCAACGCGGCCCATTTCCCGACTTTCTGTCCCACGGCAACAAATCTCCCTGCAATTATCTCTCGCCTGAAGCCGCCAAACGCACCAGCATAAGCAGGACCATCTGTGTTTTTAACAACCCCTGCACTCGCATTTTCCGGCGGCATTATATCATTCGGCGTATATGTGTATCCCAATAAAAAATCACAAATTTCTCTCTTAATAAACATTGTCGTTCAAAAATTCAGTCACGATTTCTTCTCCGCGCCTACCCAGAACAAAACTCCAATCAGAAAAACAGGAAGGGAAATAAGGGTGAAAGTCATTCCATCTTTGTAAGTGTTAAAGAAAAGCGTAAAGATAATTCCTAAAACAATAAACAAAGGTCCCCCGATTCTTTCGCACTTCCACGAAACAACCAGAAGCACAAAAAGAATTATTGAAGGAATTAAATGAATAATCAAGCTTAAAAAAACTTCCAGAAAATTTCCCCCGCTACTAAAAACATCCAGCGCAATAACGCTCATAAAAAATATAAACAATACCGCAAGAATTCTCGCAGCCCAGCAAGTCCGTCCATTTCGGACAACTAATTCCTCTACAATCCTTGCTCTTCTCGCCCCCTTTTTCATTCCCATACTCCTATCAACTTGAATGGAAAGCGTGGGAAATTTATTTCACTCTTTTTCATCTTAATGCCACTCAAATCCAATTTTTAAGTTTTGTTATTTTCCTCAGCGTTTCTTCTCCCGCTCAAACCCCTCAGCAAAGCCGCAATAGGAACAGCCAAAACAAAAAGGATGATAGTGACCATCCAGATTGTTTTCCATTGGACAATTTCTCCAGAAAAAACATTTACAATTCCAACAAGGCCAGCAAGCAAAAATATCACAGTCGTAACTAAATACCTATATCTTGAAGTAATTTTATGGTTCCAATAATTTAAGCCGGCAAAAGCAAAGAAGAAAACAATCCAGATTACATTTCTAGTAGCAACGTCAAAATAAAATCCCCCAAGGAAAAAAATGACCGCCGCAAACGCAATAATTGCCCCGAACTTTCCTCTAAATAAATCATCTGCCATTCTCGTTCATAACCTCTTCTGTTTCTTGTCCAATTCTCAGGCTCAAAATCTTTGATACCCCTTCGTGCATGCTGACTCCGTAAAGCACATTCGCGTCAAGTATTATCGCGTCATTGTGCGTCACAATTATATATTGTCCTGACTTCATATATCTTTTCAACAGTGCAGCAAGCCTTTCTGAATTTCTTTTGTCAAGCGCCGCGTCAATTTCATCCAGAATGTAAAACTGATACGGCTTGTATTCCTGAATCGCAAAAAGCAGCGACAGCGCAACAAGGGTCTGCTCGCCCCCAGAGAGCGAACTTACATCAAAATATTTTCCTCTTGCCATCTTAACAACAATATCAATTCCCCCTTCAAACATTTCTTCATCGTTTTCAATCTCGAGGTAAGCTGTCCCGCCTTTCGTAGTAAGTCTTGAAAAATTCTCCTTAAACAAATCGTTAATCGCAGCGAATGTTTTCATAAACACTTTCTTCTTTTTCTTATCAATCTCCTCGATAATCTTCAGGATTTCTATCTTCTCTTTATCAAGCGTGTCAACTTTTTCCTTTACAACATCATATTCTTTTTTGACTTCGTCATAAACTTCCAGTGCCCTCATGTTTATCGAGCCAATCGTTTCAAGCGTCGATTGCGCTTTCTGAAGTCTTTCTTCCAGGACATTGATGCTTCCCTGCAATATTTCCACACCTTTGTATTCTGAGAGGTCCATCTCCACAGTTTCCCTCTCGCCGTCGAGTTTTGCTTTCCCAACTTTCAGATAATTTATCTGGTCTTCAATCTGCCTCACTTCGTTTTGTATTTCTGTAAGCTTGATGCTCATTTCCTGGTATTTCTTCTGCGTCGCGTCTCTCTCCGTGAACATTTTCTGAAACCTCGCATTCAGGTCCTTTTCTTTCTCTTCTTTCTTCTCTAGCAAAACCTGTTTCGATTCAATATTATCTCCAAGCTCTTCAATCTGCCCGTTTATTTCTCCAAGGTCTTCCTTGCTTCTCTCAACAATGCTCTTCGTTTTTTCCAACTCTCTTTCTTTATACAACAAAGTTGTGTCAATGTCTTCTTCAGTTCTTGAAGAAATCTCCTCAATCTCAAGCATCTTGTTCCCGTAAAGCTCGTCTATTTTTGGAATCTCTTCGCTCTTTCTTTCCAATCCGATTCTCCTAGTCTCAAACTCCGCGATTTCTTTTCTTATCACGGCGACACCGTCAACATATTTTTTCAGAGATTCTTTTTTTTCAGCAATATTCTTATGCGTCGTTAATTCTTTTTCGGAAACTCTTATTCTGCCCTCAAGCTCATTCATCTTTTTCATTGACTCTTCAGAAGATTCTTTTATTTTGTCCAGGCCTTCTTTGGAGTTTTGCAAACTGCTTTCGGCTCTCGAGATTTTAACGTCCGCATCTCCCAAAACATGATTAACATGCTCTTGAGTCATTTTGCTCTGGCAAAGTGGGCAGATATCAATCTGCTCAATCTTTTTCTTAATCTCTTTATTTCTTTCAATCTCCGCTTCAGAAATAGAAATAGTTTTTTCTTTTTTCAGTTCGTCTTCCCTCAACGATTCTACTTTGTCCTCTTCCTGCGCCAATCTTTTCTTGTAAAATTCAATTGCCTCTTCGCATTCTTTCTCGGTTCGGTATTCAAAATCTTTAGACAATTCTTCTATCCTCTCAACCAATAATTCGGAATCTGCTTCAACTTTCGTCAGCTGTCGTCTTCTGTCTTCGATAGTGTTCTTTATTGCTATCAGTTCTGACTTGACAAGAACTGTCCGCCTTTTCTCTCTCTCCAGCTCCGCCAGCTCTTCTTTCTTCTTCCTCAGTTCAGCCGCTTTTTTCGCCATCATCGGGCTTTCGTCTCTCAATTGTTTTATCTCATTCTCCAATTCCGGAATCGATTTTTTCATCTCTTCAATCCTTCTCTCAACTTCTTCTCTCCTATTCTCGTAACCTTCTTTTCTGACTCGAAGTCCTTCAAGTTCAGCCCGAAGATTCGTTATTTCTTCTCTTAGTTTGCCCTGCTCAAATCCTGTCGCTTCTCTTATCTGTTTATTTGTTTGGTTAACTTTCTCAGACAATCCTTCGAGTTCTTCTTGTATTTTATCAGACTTTTCCCTTCCTTTGTCCTTTATCGCAACTTTCTCCTCAATCGTTTTAACCAAAGAGGTAATTTCTTTCATTTTATCATCGTGTTTTCTCTTCAAAATTGACGCCCTCGCTCTTTTAACAATCAGCTGCAATTCCTTGTATCTCTGCGCCTGCGCTTTTTCTTTTTCAAGATTATTCAGATAAGCAGTCCTTTCCCTCAAGATAGTAGCTATTTCCTTCAACCTCGCATCAGTCTTCTCAAGCTCCTTCAGCGATTTCTCTTTTCTCCATTCATACACCGAAACACCAGCGACTTCGCCAATAATTTTCCTTCTTTCTTCCGGATGCATTTTCACAATTGACTGAATTTGTCCTTGAAGAATTATGTTATAACCATAGGGATCAATTCCTGCCTGCCCAAGCGTCTCAATGATTTCCGACCTGGTTTTTGTCTCTCCGTTTATTTTGTAAATGCTCTGCCCTCTTACCCTTACAATTCTTTCAATCACAATCTCGTCTCTGTCCATCGCAAAAGCCTTGTCAGAGTTGTCAAAATAAAGTTCCACGCTCGCTTCTTTTGCAGGTCGAATGTATTTGCTTCCCATGAAAATAAGGTTTTTTGCTTTTTCTGCCCTCATAGATTTCACAGACAAGCGGCCCAAAACAAAACACAGCGCATCTGAAATGTTCGAGTTGTGCGCGAAGATATTATTTGCCACGAAATTGTGATTGTCTTCGACAGTCAGATCATAGACCCAGTCTGGCTTCTCGATTTTTTCTATGGAAACGACTTCATCCCAGAAGATATCTGATTTTGAAATACCTCGTAACAAGGAAATTAATTCCTTTATCCTTGGCAGTCGCTCTTCAAAAACGTCCTTAATAAAACTAAAAAAACCCTGCAAATTTTTAGGTCTTGGAGTAAAATCCTGAGTCGCCCATTGATTTCTGATAATTGTTGAATGCAGGCCAAGACTTTCTGACACAAATTTCGAGGACAAATTCAAATTATCCATTCTGCTCACAAGATTAACCTGCTCTAAAGCAAGGGTTTCATAATCTTTTAATAATCCAATTAAATGTTCTTCAAATAATCCGCATAGGCGCGAAATTCCTTCTCTCGACGGCAGGCAGCGATTTTCAATGTATGCTGCCAGCAGAGGGTATTTCTTCCTTTCATTTTTAGTTTTTATTCCAAGTAGCCCGCTTATTTCACGCACAGATTTATTAATCTCTCTGGGCAGAAGATCTACATTGGCATTCACAATAACTTCTTTATCAGCCCATGTTTTTAAGACGTCCAGCTTGTGCTTGCATCTTAACTTGATATTTTTATAAAACCTCTTTAGATTCTCAGAACCGTTAATATAAATGTAATAATAGTCCCTTATAGTTTTATTTTCAGTATTGGTCGCAACGCACCTTCTTTTTTTAATCTTAGAAAGAATATCGAACCTTAGCAAAAGGCCCTGCACTTGTCTGGCAAGTTCTTTGTTCTTCGTGCATAATTCAATAGTTGCAATGTCTTTTCTTACACTTCCGTCAGTGTCGTACAAACCGGCAAGAACATTTGCAACCGCAGTTTTATGAGAGCGCAATATTACGCTCGGAACTTTCTTCTTGTCTGAAGTTATTGCTCTGGGAAATTCTCCGAAATAGCTTCTTATTTCATCAACAATATCTTTTCCATATATAAACAATTTTTCAACATTATTTTCTCTCCTTGATTTAACTCTCTGATTAAAAAGATTAAACACAATTTCCTTGAAATCTTCCAGCAGTTCGGTGTCTTCATTTACAAATTCAATTCTATTATTTGCAACATATCCGTCTCCAATTATGTATCCAATTAATCTTGCCAATCTTTCATCAGTTTTGATGCTTCCTTCAACATCCAGGAATCTTGGCGTAGCTACTAAATTTCCAGGAGCCATATCTCCTATCAGCCGGCTCGTTACTTTTCCGTCGACGAAAGACATCACCGGGTGGCATCCGGTAGCTTTTAGTTCTCTTCCGGACCTTGTTTTTATTTGATACAAAACATCCCCTTCTCTTTTGATAAACTTAGAAACAGTCTTCTTCTCTGCTTTCATAGTTTCTTTATTCAATGAAATAATTTTCACGTCACCCCCGCCGTCGGCATAAACTCCATCATCCAGCTCTTTTACGCAATTGGAATTAGATATTTCTCTTTCAACGAGTTCTCCAAGCTTAATTTCTTCGCCGTTTGCTAGAGTAACGGTCGTATCATAACTGCATGACTTCCCGCTTCCGTTCGGGCCAATAACTACATTAATCCCTTTGTCAAATGGAATTTCAGTCCTCTTTGCAAAACTCTTGAAGCCATGAATCACCAGCTTTTTCACATGAGCCATGCCTTAAATGGGAAAAACGTCTATAAAAATCTTTATAATTAAAATAAACAACCAACCTAAGCCCGTATTATTATTCCCACCATCCAAAAAAGTTATCATCACAAGACGCTGTGAGTCGTCGATTTATTAATTTCTGGTTGGAGGGGCACAAAATATTTTTAAAAAGTGAACCTGTTCCATTGTCGTAGAAATTCAATCATGTGTTGAGGTTCTTACAGTCTCATTCAATAGGTCGTAATATTATTTATACATAATTCTCCTATTAAGGTACATAAACGGAATGTCAACAACTCCAACGAGCCATTTTATCACAAGAACGCCAGTAATCAGAGGTAAAAGCGGCTGAACTCCATAAAAAGCTATTGTCACAAAAATAACCGTGTCCAAGGACATTGAAGGAATTGAAGAAAACGCGTTTCTCATCCAAAGGTGCCTGCCATTCGTGACTTTCTTGAACCACGCAAAAATATAAGCATCCACGTTTTCGCTAATAAGAAAAGCAATCCAGCTCGCAAGCATAATTCTCGGTGCAAAGCCGATTATCTTAGCAAATATTTCCTGGTCGGGCCAGAATGGCGCCGGCTCTAAATTAATCGCTAGCCAAATAAACAAAGCAACAGCGACTTGAGTTGCAAACGCGATGAAAATCATCTTCTGTGTTTCCTTCCTTCCGAATTTTTCATTCACTATATCTGTTAAGAGGAATGTAACTGAAAAAACCAAGGTGGCAGCAGTCGCGAAGAACGTAACAAAACCAAAATCAAAGGCAGCTATCTTGTATGCGATGATATTGCTGATAAGAACAAACGCGACATAAAGCGCTATCAGCGCATCCGGTCGTTCATATTTTCGGGCATACCAAGAGCCAAACAATGTAGTCAAAGAAATCACAACTATCCACAAAACAATTATCCACAACATCTCAAGTCTTAGAAAATAAGATATATAAATATTGGGTGATAGTTAATCCTCAGACCAATCCCTTAGATTTACTAATTATCTAACTCAACACATTTATAGATAATGTCTTTAAATTGCAACCATTGCAAGACGAGTTTATTGCTATTGACTGTCGTAGTTATCAGCTATAGTAAAAGACCTTAATAATTTCCCTATTCTCTCATGCCCCAAAGAGTCATTTTTTACCGACGGTTGTTTGCAAAGTACAATTAATTGATAGCTAAATGAGCAAAGATTTATGTCTCTTCAGTAACCTCTTTATCGAGGAGAAAAATATTATTTTAATTGTTTTTAATGCGAATATTATTTAGTAGCGTCGGATGTGGAGAAAGACTTATGTCTCTTGCTATAACATTGCTGCTTTTGGTCTGTTATTATAGCCTCTTTATTATTAATTATCGTAGTTATTTTAACAAATTGGCTATTTTTTAATCAGATTATTGTCTAATCCTAAAATTATTTACTTCTCGGAGACGGTAGATTCACAGCACGAAGCATTTCAAGCAAAGGCAAGACCGCTCCATAAACTATCTTTATGTGCTGAATCTCTTTTGCCGAGTCAGGCCCGTAAACATAAGCATTAACGCCCCCGCGATAATGAAAACGGTGTGAAACTCCATGCGTTATCCCAATACTAAGATGCTGGTCTGTTATAGTATGTAACAACTCATAAGCTCTCTGAAGCTCTTTTTCAGGAACTCTAACAATCTTGCCATGGTAAAGTCTGCGCGACTTACTAATATCAATGTCATCTCTTACATAAGTTACATGTGGCCGATGAAGTGTCCTCTTTGTCGTATCTTTCCTCTTTGTCATCTCTGTCATTTTTGTCATAGTCAGGAGACCTCTTTCACAAGAGTCGTTTAAAAATCTTTCTTAAAAAATAAAAAAAGCTACACTAAAAAATAAATAAAAAATAAAAGGGAATTAGTAGTAGCTTTCGCCGAATTCTTCTTTAGTCTCAGGCTTTCTCGTTAACAAGACAATTAGAACAACAAGCAAGACAACGAAGATGATAGCTAGGATTACAGTCAATAACACAGTCGTGTTTGCCTGGATTCCAGCGCCACCGCTTCCATTGCCTTCAACAATGTTTGCGCTAAATGTCTCGGAGTCGACTAATGCACCGCCGTCAGAGAATACATCTACTGAAAAGGTGTATTCGTCTCGTGTGTTTGAATCAACAAGGAATTCAACGGTTCTGCTCGTGCCTGCCGGAACAACCACTAGTGGATCGCTTATTTCCACATTAAGGTTGGTTGGAGAGTCAACTTGAAGTTCGAATACTCGAACAACAGTGCCTCTGTTGACAATAGTCAACTTGTAGCTTTCTGTCTCACCAACATTGAAGCTCTTGCTCGTGCCTGCAGCAACTACTTGAGTGTTCTCAACAGCGCCGCCAACAACAAGAACTCTTCGGTCTACTTTGTCATAAGTATCGGCGTTGAACGCTTCAACTGTTACGTCATATAGGCCTGGCTTAGCGTTTGCTGGAACTTTGATATAAGTCCTTCTTTCAACAGCATCATCCTTTTCAGGATCACTTTGGTCAATCGGAGAAAGGTCACCGAAGTAGGTTCTTTCCTCAAGGCCAAGTTCAGGGATGCTTATTGTTAAGAAGGCATCATCAGCAAACTGTCTTCCCCTGTTCTTCAACACAACGTCAACGACCAGAGAGTCTCCAACATTTACTTCAGGCTGCATATCAACGCTCAAGATTTCCAATACGTAGGAAGCTCTTTGAACGGTGAAGTCAATTGTTTCGGAGTCAGCGATACCGTCAGCTTTAGATTCAACAAGAAGTTCTAATTTTCTTGATTCGTCCAAAACATTTCGAAGGTCGGATGGTATGTCTAGGTAGACAATTCTTGTATAGGTCTTTCCAGGAAGAACATCAAATCGCTCTGATGTTACAACGTTTTCCGCTTCGCCAGAAATCCAGGCTTTGATTCTTACATCTTCAGCCAAGACACCAGTTCCGTTTGCGGATTTGAAAACCACCAACACAGGAACCCTGTCACCAACAAAATTAGCTAGGTCTACTGACCCAACTTGCTGGCCATGGTCTACCACAACAACGCCATTTACTTCAACAGTTTCGATGTTACCGAAAGCGCTTACGCTGCCCATAGCAAATGCTAGTGCAAAAACACTCGCGATGAAAACCAATAGGTTTCTTTTTGACATTTGTTGTTTGGTTAAATTTAGTTATTATTAGACCCGTTTCGATGTTTATAAACTTTTGGGTGACAACAAAATCCTGTTACTAAGGAGTTACAAGGCGGTAGTAAAAAACTGCCTACAAGTTTATAAACTTATACCATGGTATACCGGCATGGCAAACCCTGAAAAGACAAAAATAACGACGATAAAGATACAAAGTCAAACCAAGGAGAGATTAGACAAGCTCCGCGTTCACAAGAAAGACACTTACGACGAAATCGTCCAAAGAATGCTTGGTATACTCAATGTATGCCGCCGTGACCCGGACCAGGCCCAGGAAACTCTTGAAAAATTGGAATCTTTAGCAAAGAAAAATAAGCTGATATAATTCAACAGAATGACAACACAAACAGAACACTCAAGCCAAGGCTTACAACAAGATAACAAATCAGAAAAGCTAAAACAAATATCTCGCGCGATTGCAGGTAAAAGATTTGTTTCAGAGTCTGGTTTGAGATACCGCTTGCTTAGGGTAGCCCAGATAGCAGAAGAAAACTTTAGAGTTTACAGATTATACCTGCCACAAACCCTAACTCCCACAATTGACCTAGTTCCTTTAGACTTTATTTTGAGAGATGAACTCATTAAGTGAATATGAACCAACCAACACCACGAGCTTTTCCTGAACTTTTTGAATCGTGTCTAGCGCGAATTCGCGAACCAATGGGCTCATCTAGTTGTTATCACAAGAATTGATCCCGTTTTAATCACGCACAGAATGGGCTGCCAGGACCCAATCTCAGAAGACGAACCAATTCCCCATTATCTTTACCATACAGATCATTATTATCTTCCAAGATTGTTAGAAGCCCAGGTCGTAACCCAAGTCGTTACCCAAAGATAATTTTAATCCACATCGTTAGCTTCCAATCTATCGTCTAGTCCGCAATGCTTATTCGTGACGCCTAATTCTAACTTTGAATGTTTTGGTAAATATTTTTTAATATCGCTATAGGATGCCCTGGCAACATCAATTACGGTTCCATCTGGAGCAGTTATAGACCTATAATCATCAGAAACACCAAACACAGTTCCTGTACAAAAACAGCTAAGTGCCACACTAACTTGCCTTCCAGACCACGCAGTTGCCACACAAAAATCTATTCTTGCTACAGTTCTCATCAGGTTATACAGCCGAACCCCGCTGTCCTGACCATACAATTTTACACATTTTGATTTAAGGTTAGGCGAAGTCATCTTTTGAGATTATTCTAAGTATATTTAAATCTTAATCTTTTTCAAAATCCTCAACCCTTATGAAAAATTCTTAGAATTTTTTATCTGGGCGTAGCCAAAGACTTCAATATGGCAAGCCCTTCAGCACAATCCTCAATCATACTCGGCGACTCATTAATAATCCTAATCCCTCTATCTCGCGGTAAATGAGCCAGTAATTCTTTCCATTTCTCCAAAGGTGTAGTAATATGATGCTTTTCGCCTTTTTCCCCGTAAACAATTCCTGAAAAGTGGCAGTGCCATTCTTTCTGCGGAAATGCTTTTTCAATTCGCGAATAATCAACTTCCTTGTCTCGCGCAAGAACATGCGCGAAGTCAATGCAAAAAGAACACCCAGTCTCTTGAACAAGTTTAGAAATTTCCTCAACGCTTCCAAAAACATTAATCTTCCCCATAGTTTCAGGCGCAATTTTAATTTTCCATCCCTTCGCCTTTATTTCTTTCATTAGCTCAACAATTCCTTCCCTTATCGTTTCGTAAGCTTTATCCTTGTCTTTCCCATAATATCCTGGATGAAAAACAACAACCTTCGCTCCAAGCAGCTCTCCAACTCTGCATGAATCAAGTATTCTCTGTTTCGTCGCTTCCCTTTTCGCCTTTTCCTCAGAATTCAAATTAACCCAATACGGCGCATGAACACTCAACTCAATGTCAAGCTCCCGCGCTTTCTTCCCAATCCGCAAAGCATCTGAATCGTTCTTTATGTAAACTCCGTAAGTAAACGCAATCTCGCAAGCCTTCAGCCCTTTCTTCGCCAGCCCAAGTCCCGCAGGACCGAATCTTATTGTCATTTTTCCCTCCAGAAAAACCTATTCGCAATTTTCTTGTTAATAAAGATGCATTCGTCAGCCTCATTAATCAAATTTCTCGAAGCAAGCTCTTCAAATGAAACCATTCCCACTTCCTTTTTCTTATCTTTCACATATTTCACTAATTGAGCAAAATCTCCATCTCCTGAAAACAAAATGGCTTTGTCGTATTTATTTTCCCAGGCATGATTCAGCATGTCTAATGCAAGATAAATGTCATCTCCTTTTATCGTATAATACTCTTCATTATCTTTGCCAAATCTTTTTTGTCTTTTGCATAATATTACGTTATACTTTGGTATTTTTCTTAGTCTTGCTAAGAGTTTCTGTTGCTCTTTGAACCTTCTCGCATTAACTTCTTGTTTCAACGAAGCGTTATAATAGAAGACATTTACTAATTCATTTTTGCCAATAATCATCCGAATATAATTTTCAAAATCGAAATGATAGTCTGAATATTTTGGATGCAGGGATTTCATTCCATAAACAAAATTAGCACCATCAATATAAACAGAAACTCTTTTCGCCATTTTATAATGTCCGGTATTACCGAGGTAATAGCCGGGAACACGCTTGCAGTATGTCCGAAGACTTAAGGCAATACCTGTTGCCTAACCTCCCAGAACATGCAATTATTTAAGTCTTTCGTAAACCCCTGTCTGTCCAGCACTTTCTCGTGTAAGAAGTTAATAAAACTCTCCAATGTAAAATAAGTTCGTTAAACTAACTACCAAATAGTAATCATACCAGCACAAAAGTTCCGGTATGATTATATTGCTTGGCTTCGCCCAAATTTTAATTTTTCTTTCTTTCCCACCCAGAGATAGTGAGAGATTGCCCACAGCCCTTCGGACAGATAGCTGAAACTTCGTTTCAGAAAAAACTTCTTTTATCCGACCAACGAAAACGGAAACCAAATTTTCTGCTGAAAATTCTGTCTAACAATGGTTAAGAGGTTCGTTATCACTCACCCAAATTTTTCTATTTATTTAGAAATAATCTTTTTTCCGCCGCCCAACTCAAAACGCTTTTCAGTAAACTTAATAAACATCAAAACTTTAATTGATTAAAAGAGCAAAATGATTGACAAAAATTTAGTCAGCTACGTTAGTCAAAATCTTAACAAAGGTTTTAGTATTCAATCAATTCAAAGCATTTTAATCAATCAAGGATATCCGCCCCAAAATGTTTATGATACAATAAATTATGTTACAAAAGTTAGTCCAAACACCTCACAAGAATCTCTTCCTCAAAAATCCAGTAAAAAAATCTGGCCATTTATAGGCACACCTATTGGAATTATTGTTATAGGATTAATAATTTTTCTATTTATTGGTTCTTCAAAAACAATCTCAGATGATGAATTTTCTCAAGGAACAAATTTTGAATTAAAAGAAAATAAAGAGGTAAAATTTGTTCTTGATGACGAACAACATACTATAAAAGTAAACTCTGTTAGTAGCGATTCGGTAAACTTAATTATTCAAAGCGATTCTGTCCAAGTTGATATTAAAATCGGAGAAGAAAAAAGATTTGATTTAGGTGGTGATGGTTTTTATGATATTCAGATTAAATTAAATAACATAAAAAAAGGAGTTCCAGAGTTGTATATTAAAAAAATTCATGAGAGTATATGTACTGAAAATTGGGATTGTGAAGATTGGAGTTCTTGTTCTGAACAAGGAAGCCAAACAAGAACATGCATAGATTTGAATTCTTGTGGAACAACTAAGAATAAACCATCTATAACTCAAAGTTGCACTTATACAGAATCCTGCTTTGAAAATTGGAGTTGTACTAATTGGACTTGTGTAGGAACTGGCCCAAGTAATCAGGAGTTAGGGATATTAACAAGAACTTGTGTTGACTTAAATAATTGTAGCCAAATTATTAAAAATGAGACTTCTTTTTCATGTTACTTGCCTCCCGTTTCTCCAGAAAACCCCTCTGAATGTGTGAATATAGAAGATTCAGATGAAAAAGACGAATGTTATCGCGATTCTGCAGAGGACGTCTCTATTTGTGAAAATATTATTGATTTGAGAATTCGTGAACAGTGTTATTCTAACGTAGCCGAAATAAAAGGAGACCTTTCAATTTGTGAGAAGATATCTGACTCAGATAATAAAGATATTTGTTATGCTAATGTTGCTGTAGTACAAGATGATTTGGCTATATGCGATATGATACTGAGTGACGAGAGATGGTACTGCTATTATTTCATTGCTTTAAACAGAGAGGATGTGTCAATTTGCGAAACAATTGAAGACCAAAATATAAAGAACATTTGTCATAATGCATTTAATTAGCTTTTTTTATTCATTACTTTCTCTGATCCCAAAGAGATTATTTCTATCTTCTTTTTCCAAAAAAACAACCAAAAAAGCGGGCGGGCAATCTCTCAAAATTAAATGGTCGTCGCTTCCACCCCCTCTGAAAGAAAAATTAAAACTCACGAGGTCGCTTCTTGCTCCACTCGTGCCTCACTCTTTCAGAGTTCTGTCAAGCAACAGCAGATTAAGAGGTAATTTCTTTTTGCTTACGCAAATTTTCTTCGTGAAAACCAGAAATTACTCAAATTGTTTGATTATCTTATAATTAAGTTAATGCAATCAGCTCTTCCCATCAACCAGCAGCTGCAGCGTGTCATCTATTTCTCCGATATTCTTCACGATGTAAGTATGCAGCTTCTTGATAATTATTTCCTGCATTTCTTCTTTCAATCTTCCATGACAGCTTCCAAGGTCTTTTTCAGGGTAAGCCACAATCCCCTTCGGAAAACCGCACTCCATGCTATATCCAGAAAGTTTTTCAATCCCAAGCTCTCCCGCCTTCGGCTGCAGCAGAGTAACTTCAACAACGCAGGCTCCGTCCTGAATTCCGAGAATTTTATATCTCCATGTCGCCTCTTCGCCATCATTCAAGTATTGAACTTGTTTGCATTGTCTCATGTTTTCTTCGTAACACTCAAACGTCTGGCATTTTGGCATCCGCACAAAGCTTGTATAAACCGCAAGTGCAATTAAGACTAACGCAATTACTGCAAAAATAATTAACTTGGTGTATCTCATTTTCTTTATTCAATAAACCAGCAAAAAGTTATATTTAAAGTTTCACACGATAACTCAATTATCAATCTTCCCATAATCCAATGTCTTCTATAAATTTTTCATTTATTTTCAAGGTAGAAGAAGCAACCTTCTTTAGATGGTAAGAAATTGTCTTTTTGTTTCCTATTGCAACATATATGACCTCTTTGTTGAAACGTTCAATAACTGCAGAAACCGCCCCAGAGAAATCTCCATCGTTTGAGACTAAAAATGCCCTGTCATATTTACTGTCCAAAGCATCCAAAACCAAATCAAGAGCGAGATTTATGTCTGTTGCTTTTTCTACATAAAAGGTTTTTCCATCTCGTTTGTGTTTCTCAAGCCTTCCCAGTATTATCTTAAGATTATCTACTGATTTTATTTTCTCAAAGAACTTCTGCTGTTTTGCATAACCTTCTTTATAACTTCTGTTAACCGGAGCAATATAATAGCCTACCTTAGTCAATTCGTTCTCTCCGGACAGTTTTTTGCAAAATTTTTCAATATCAATTTTGTGTCCAAGGGCTTTTCTAACAGAAAAATAAAAATTGCTCCCATCAACACAAATCGCGACTTTCATAATAGAATTCTGGGGGTTCTTTGCAGAAGCCCCAGGGGTTAATTACCAAATCTTATGCTTTGTTCCTTTTATACCTTTCCTTATCATCAAACAACACACAAATCACAAAGTTTTATAAACCAAAATTTTCTAAGCAGATTATGAAAAGATCTTCAAGACGTTGGAAAAAAACAGGTCAAATGCGGTGGAAATGGCAGCGCAAAAGGCTTAAGAAAGAAAAGAGAAAGAGAAGACTTCACCGAGAAAGAAGTATGTAATAATATGGTTTCTGTAAGAAGTTATGTTAATGAGAATGAAGTTTTTCAATCGTTAACTAGAGATTTTCCAAGAGGGGCCGCATTAGAAGAAATAAGATCCCATATTCTCGCAAGAAGAGGAATTCAAGATCAAAGGACTGCAGACTATCTTGTCCCAATAGAGACGCTAAAGGGATGTTTAGATTCCTTGTTTGACTCAAAAAAAGTTCTGAAATTTACAGATGATTGCACAGATGCGCTCTATTTACCCATTCCGGAAATAGCACCACAACAATATTTATAACCCTGATTTTCTCAAAAGAATTATAAAAATGAGTGTAGTAAATATCTGGACAGAAAAATACAGGCCGGTCGCTTTTGACGAGATGGTTGGCCAGCAGGAAATTATCAGGAGAGTCAGGTCTCTAGTCCAGGCCTTGAACATCCCTCACCTTCTTTTTGCAGGCCCTCCGGGAACAGGCAAGTCAACTCTCGCATTGATAATTGTCAAGGAGCTTTTCGGAGACAAATGGAAAGAGAACTACCTCGAGCTCAACGCTTCAGACGAACGGGGAATAGATGTCGTAAGGCAGAAAGTTAAGGATTTCGCTCGAACTAAAGCAATAGAAAGCATCCCGTTCAAAGTAATTTTCTTAGATGAAGCAGACGCGCTCACAAAAGAAGCCCAGCAAGCCTTAAGGCGAACAATGGAGAACTACACAAGCACCTGTCGTTTCATACTTTCATGCAACTATTCATCTAGGATTATCGACCCTATTCAGTCGCGTTGCGTCGTTTTTCGGTTCAAGCTCCTTGAAAAAAAGGACATAAAAAAAAGAATCGAATTTATTGTGCAAAATGAAAAACTCACTGCTCAAGATGAAGCTTTCGACGCTCTTTACGATGCTTCTGAAGGCGACTGCCGAAGGGCGATAAATCTCTTGCAGGCAACAGCAGCAATTTCCCCAGATATAACAAAAGATATGATAACAATGGTCTCTTCCGCAGCAAAACCTGCCGACGTTAGGGTTGTCTTGGATTACGCAATTGCAGGAGATTTCGTTGGTGCGAGAGAAAAACTCCTCGACACAATGCTTAAGGATTCCGTTTCAGGCACAGACATAATCAAGGCAATCCAAAAAGAGATTTGGAATCTTCAAATAGAGCCAGACATAAAAGTAAGGCTTACCGAAAAAACCGGCGAAGCCGAATTCAGGATGATTGAAGGTTCTGATGAATTCGTGCAATTGCAGGCATTGCTTGCAAGTTTTGTCCTAGCAGGCAGAGGCGGGGCTTAATAGAAACAAAGCAATCCCTAAAATCTTTTGGCCTGATAAATAATAAAAAACTTAGCATCAAATAATAATTATGAACGCAAATATCTGACAATTGTCCGATTTAATTTTATTGGCATCGCAGTTATTATAATTAATCAAAATTATTGAAGCTATTTAACCAACCAAAACAGAAGGCTCAGTGTTCTTTGCATCTTCAACAATCGTCTTAACTTTTTCTCCGAATAATCTTTTCTCTCTTCTCCATTTCAACAGCAAAACAACTAAGGTTACAACAGCAGCCAAGACAATCACAGCAACAGCAATCACATCAATCATCATCTAATGAGAAATTCAAAATATAAAAGGCTTCCTAAAAACCCATTAACATCTTCTACAACAATTTTTATATACTCTTCGTGAGAATCTCCTAAATGATAACAACATATCGGGACAGATTCACAGCAGCTCCAAGCGTTTTCACAAGCACAACTTTAGGTGAAACTCATGAGTACGATGTTCCTGGGCACGTTGTTTTTCCCGAGAGGGAAGTTCCATTGTTTCTTTGCGACAAAGACAATAGGCCATTAGGCTTTCCAATTGCAAAAGTTCAAGTGCTTAGCGCAAATCACATTTCTGATAATGGTTCTGTTAGAACAACAGGAGAATACAGAGTCAGCACAGTTTTCTATATTGTAGGAAGGACAGCTCAAGACCTTGGAAGTTATTTAAGGAATCCAATCCACGACCCTCCGAAAAATAATCGTCCCAAACCTATTCAATCTCAAACTCCAGACAACCTTTAACTCACCCATAGTAAATCAAATAAAATGTTTTAATATTAATATCGTCGTTATTATAACTAATTTGGCTATTTTGGTTCAGCTATTATTTAATCGCCAGAACCCTTAATGCAATTAAAAAACCCATTTCAACAATTCTTAAATACTCTCCATTCTCTAAAACCAAATGTCTCTCACAGAGAAATATAGGGCAAAGAGGTATGTTGATATTCTTCACCAAGAGCAGGCAGTCAAGGACATCCAGAAGTTCTTGAAAGAATTTCCTAAGAAGAAAGCTTTGATGTTGTACGGTCCCGCCGGAACCGGCAAAACTTCCCTGGCTCTCGCAGCAGCCAAAGAAAACGACCTTGAAGTTCTCGAACTTAATTCCTCGGACTTGCGAAATAGGCTAAAACTCGAGGAAACTTTAAGGCCTGCAACTCAGCAGTCTTCTCTTTTCAAAAAAGGCAAGCTTCTCCTAATGGACGAAGTTGACGGCGTCACAGGAACAGACATTGGTGGCATCCAAGAGCTTGTTAAGCTGATTCATTCGACCGCATTTCCGATAGTCATGACTTGCAACGACGTCTGGCAATCAAAACTTTCTCCAGTCCGCGCAAAATCAAAACTAGTTGAAATGAAAGCACTAGACATTGGAACAACCATTTCTTTGTTGTTAAAGATTTCAGAGCAGGAAGGACTCAACAAATCCCCGCAGTTCTTGAAACAAATATCTATAAAATCCCAAGGCGACATTCGTGCTGCGATAAATGATCTTGAATCTTACAGCAGGATTGGTAATGAAGAAATGGATATGAATGACAGGAGGAACGTCTCGCAAGGCATCTTCAACATTTTGAGAAGGCTCTTCAAGGAAAGGCAGCCTTTCTTGGAATTATTTGATACAACAGACGAATCTCTCGACGAGATTCTTCTTTGGATAGAAGAAAACATCCCAAAAGAATACAAAAACGAAGCGCTCGTAAAGGCTTATTACGCTCTGAGCAGCGCGGACTTATTCAGGGGCAGAATTTATAAAAATCAGTCATGGAGATTTTTAGTCTACCAGAACGCTTTCCAGTCAGCCGGAGTTTCCTTCGCAAAAGACATTCCTCTGGATGGTTTCACGAGATATGAAAGGCCAAAACGTATCCTCAAGATTTGGCTAAACAATCAGAAAATTGCAAAAAAGAAAACAATCGCTAAGAAATACGCAAGGATGGTTCACTGCTCAACAAAGCGCGCCATGAGAGATTTCACAGTCCTCACTCCAATTCTCAAGCAGGAATCAGTCCAGCAGAAACTCAAGCTTTCCGAAGAGGAAATCGCATATATCGATAGTTTGAGATAAAAATTTCAGAATTATTAATATCCAATAAACAATTTAGCTAACAGCCAACTCTCATTTCATTAGGATTATAATGAACCATGGCAACAGCATCTGGGTGTGCTTCTTTATACGCATCAAATTCATCCTTGGTATCGAACATTCTCGTCTCAACACCCTTATCGGTCATCCTCCCCGCTATATATTTTCCTCGTGAATCAGTTCTCGCAACAACGCGACTTAAAACACGCAAAACACTACCAGCATCAACAAATTCTCTTCTATCTTTTTCTGTAAATAAAGCAGGCATATAAATAAAAGTCCATTTTAGTATAAATAGTTTTCTGAAAGTCAAGTTATCAGAACCAATATGTCGCAAACAATCTCACAATAAGTCGGCTCGGGGTGGTGGTTTATTAATTTCGGGTGGTGGGACGGAAAAAACCCATTGAGAAAAATCTAAATAGCCAATATAAATTTTAATTCGCATGAACAGAACAGATTATCAAAATTTACCCATATCAAAGCTATATGAATTAGCAGAACAAATCGCAGGAAAAGACACGATAGAATTAACACCAGTAATTGAGCAATTAGAAAGAATTCAAAGGCAATTTGCCCAAAGACCAGTCAATTACAAACCAAAATTAAGGGTCGTCTGGCCAGACGAATAACTTATTTCTTCATGGTCTTAAATGCAACAATTTATAAATTTCTTTTTCCATCTAACTAAATGAATCTAAAAAGAAGTCACTGGTATCTGATAGCATTTAACCTTCTCTATCTTTCAGCCTTCTCAATTTATTATGCTTCAATAAAGAACTACGAATTCTTAACGTATATTGCAGTCATATTGATTATTGGCTTCATCACACTCTTAACTCTGAAAAAGTCTAAACTTGACCTGCTTGCCCTTTGGGGTCTTTCCTTATGGGGTCTGCTTCACATGGCCGGCGGCGGAATAAAAATAAACGGCTCAAGTCTGTACAGCCAGCATTTGATTAACATCGTTGATAAAGGCGGGCAGTTTTTTATACTCAAGATGGACCAGCTAATTCACTTTTATGGTTTTGCCGTCGCCGCAATAATAGTCTACCAATTAGTTCAGCCGCACATAAAATCAAAAAGCCTAGCCATATTTGTTGCGTGGATTGGAAGCATGGGTCTCGGCGCCCTAAATGAAGTAATCGAATTCGTGGCGTTTGTCTCCCTAGCTAATACGGGCGTGGGCGACATTTACAATACGGGACTCGATTTAATTTTCAATTTATTTGGAGCGCTGGCCGGCGCCCTTGTCCAATCTTCCAGAAGTCATAGAAAATGAAATCTTTAACCTAATTAAGAGTTGTCTGGCAGGCGGATAACTTAATAATTGACCAACATTAAATTATATAATCTGATTTTCTCCCTATCTCCCAACAAAAATTTAAGCTATTTAGAAATTTGGTATAATCCCAATCTATTTCTTCGTCGCCACCAAATATAATTTCTCAACTATCTTCCAGTTCACTACATTCCACCAGGCAGTTATATAATCTGGCCTTCTGTTCTGATATTTCAGATAATAAGCATGCTCCCAAACGTCAAGGCAAAGAATCGGTATTTTCCCTTGGCTTAGCGGAGTATCCTGATTGCTCGTGCTCGTTACTTCAAGTTTTCCGTTAT
The DNA here is from genome assembly GCA_018304105.1 of Candidatus Pacearchaeota archaeon. Lineage (GTDB taxonomy): Archaea > Nanobdellota > Nanobdellia > Pacearchaeales > GW2011-AR1 > UBA73. The sequence goes on from JAGVWX010000015.1 coordinate 55,149, forward strand.
TAACGGCGAGCCAAGCCCACCCGCTCCCAAATTTAGTCTTCGCTGCGTCTGTAAAATCCCCCATGAATTTTTCAACAGAGCCAAAGTCCCTCACAAGCGCTTCTTTAAGTTTCTTTCCGACTTCCTGTTTCTTTGGCGTCATAATCTCCCAGAACATGCTATGGTTTACATAACCTCCGCCATGATTCATCACGTCTTTTCTTATGTCTTCAGGAACAGCCATTAGATTCGTCATTATTGCCTCAGCATCTTTCTCAAAGAGCTCCGGATGCTTTTCCAGCGCCGCGTTAAACTTATCAGTATAAGTTCTGTGATGCTTCGTATGGTGAAATTCCATCGTAGCCCTGTCTATATGCGGCTCAAGGGCATCATATGCATAAGGTAATTTAGGTAATTCAAAAGCCATAGTCATAGTTAACTAGCGTTATTAATAAACTTTTTCTTTAACGGCGTTATCTTCTCGCCGCCTGTAAACCAAGCTCTACTTCAGCCCTTGCGCTTTCAAGGCATTTATCGCCGCAATAATAGACAACACGTTTAGAATCTTTAATCATCGCATCCCGTCGGTCTTCGTAACCGCACCTATCGCATGAAACAACGTTCCCAGAACTCAAATCAAATTCCGGCACTTCAGTTCCATAACTTTGTCTATTAGTCATTGTAAAGAATTAAACGCACTGTGCAGCAGCTGCAGAATCAGCGCTTGTTGTTGTCCAGCCAAATCCTGGAGAAGGTGAAGCAGAACTTAACTGTGTTGTGCATTCTTCTGGAGAGGTATTGAAAGCAGCGCAAACCGTTGCAAGCAGTGAAGCAGGATCTCTTCCAGAGTTTGCTTGCTTGCCGTTTACTATCAAGGTTGGAGAACCCTGAACGCCATATTGCTCGTTCTCTGCTTTGTTAATATTAAATGGTGGATACTGCCCACTCAACCAAGTTGACTGGTCATTAAAGTTCTTCATTATATTATATTGCGTGTCTGTCTTTTTTGTGCAGGCATCCATCTTCACAGTATTAACACCCGATGTCTTCAAGCACGCTGCTGAATCGCTAGCATCAAGGAAGCATTTCAAATAACCTAAGAATTTATCGCCCTGTTCTGTTTCGATGCAATACTGTCTAAGGTTTTCCGTTACTTCTTTCTCGCCATGCATGGCATAACTCACAAACTTAATCTCAAAGTCTATCTTGTCTCCAAGTAAAGTTGCAACTGGCAAAATGCCCTTTTCAATCTGCGTTCCATATGGGCAGTAACTCATAATAAATAATTCAACTTTTGGCTTGTCAGACTTAGGAACTGAAGTGTCCGCCTGAACTCCTCCGCTATTATCCGTCGTGTCAGTTGCAGTTGTATCAGTTGCAGTTGTGTCTTCAACTCCGCTCAGGGAAACAGGATTTCCAACCAAGAACTCTCCATCAAGAGTTGTATAAACCGGAACTTGCTGGCCTTGGTAAGTCAGCATAACCTGATAGAACTGACCGTCTTGCTCTGCAGACACTAATTCTATTTCTCCCGTAACGCTTGGGTTTGAATTCAAAAATTCTAGAACTTTTTGCCCAGCTTCATCAGAGCTGATTTTTGCTCCGCCGCTGGCTCCGCCAGTTCCAAAAATTAAAACAAGTACCAAAACAACTCCCAAAACAACAGTAGAAGCAATCCACGGATTCGTTCTCAAATTTTTAAAATACCTTCCAACTGGAACTTCAATCACCTCACTCTTTTCAGTTTTCTCAAGAGTGCCTTGGATGTTGTCAACATTCTTTTTAGTTACCATTGGGTTGTAGAAATATGTAGAGTTTAAAAATGTTTTGTTAACTTCAGATTTGGCAAGACGGACTTTAATTAAACCAAATAACAAAATAAATTATTATTTCACCAATAACTTGTTAGCATTTCGGCATGGTGAGTTTGGTTTATTAATATCGTAGCTATCTAATAATATCATAAAGGTAATTACATTGTCCTTCTCCTGAAAGCATCCCTTGCGTTTAACTCGTTTTGCATATTTTCTGGTCTTCTGACATCTCCCATCGCCCCAGGAAACTCAAACTTTCCTTGTCTGGGTTTCTTGTTTCTTCTCATTTCCTGATACTTTAAAATGTAAGCTCTCATCTCCGCATCTACAGCAATCACCAAATCGTTTATATCTCCAATGCTGCAATCTCTTATAGGAATTTTCCCATCATACTGCTCGCCTATCCAAACATCTACATCATCCAAACCCATTTTAATCAAGAAATCTATCTTCTTGTCAACATCAACGTGCGCCCCGTAAATCGGCAGTGTTCTCGCAACCTTCCTCATCCTAAAAATAAATCGGTAATTCTCTTCGGTGTATTCATATCTGATTGGCATGTGTTCTCCACGACAATCATTCTTATAAATTCTCATATGCTGGCGTCTTTTCATGGATTATTACAAGGCTGGTTTTACTGATAAGGACCTGCGTCGCGCTGCCCCGGCAGCCGTCGGGTTCGGAAGGCAAAGAAGAAAGATATTAGATGAGGTCATTGCACCAGAGTACATTGATTTTTTGGGAAGGTCTAGAGTTCCAAGAGAAGTTGTGCATAGCGTTATAGGAATGGTCAAATCACATGGTTACGTTGCAGGAATAAACGATTCAAAGCCATTTTTTGTTAGCAACGATGAGTCAAATGCATTTGCAGTTGTTCATCCAGGCCGCGGCCACCATCGGTTGAACCGAGGCATTAGGCTGATTCTTACTCACATTGATTCTCCATGTTTGAAATTAAAAACTTCTCCGACCTTGCTTCCTGGAGCCCAAGACGATATGGTTCTCTTGCCTGGTGTTCTTCTCGACGCCCAAAATTATGGATATATAATTCCTGCTCATTGGATGGGCAGAAACCTAAGATTAATAGGGGAAGTTGTCTCAGGAGGGAGAACAAGAAGATTTGAACTTCCCGTCTTCAGCAGCATCTATGCAGCGCATCTCAAAGATAAAAAAGAAGTGACAGAAGATGACTTAAAACTTGAAACCGGCGCTCAGAGTGTAAGAGAACTCTACGAACTTTTGGGGGTGAACGGAGAAGCTGATTTTGCAAGACTTCGCAGTCATGTTGTTCCGGACGAGAAGCCAAGATTAATAGGCAATGGTGAATTCATTTCAGGTTATGGCCACGACGACAAAGCTTGTGTTTACGCGGCTGTCAAAGCCCTAGTAGAATCTAAGCCAACTTCTCCTTGTTTTGTTTTTGGCCTTGACAAAGAAGAAATAGGAAGCCACAGCCCAAACGCCGCCTTTAGCGGTTTCGTCAGAAGAGTTATTTCTGAAACCTTAGCTAGATTTTCCGGAAACGGCAGAAGAACCCGGCCTCTGGAAGAGCTGATTGACAGGGGCCTCATGAAAGGAGTTCCAGCTATAAGCGCAGATGTCGACGCCGGCTCAGGATATTTTGAGTCACAGAGCGATACAATAGACGGCAATCACATAGCAAAAGTTTTGCATGGACCAGCCATATATGTTCATGGGGTCTCGGAGGGAAACGCAGTCACACAAAGGCGTCTTGATTACATGGTTACGCTGCTCGATGAAAACCTTGGACCGACGCGGCAGATAGCAGAGCGGAGATATCAGATAACAGGCAGCGCACTAAACCCAAGTCACAGCGAACCAGGCGAAACTCTTGCAAGAATTTTCGTTAGAGAAAATATTGATGTTATGGATATGGGCCCACCCGTTCTTGCAGTTCACAACCTCTCAGAGGAATTAAGTTCAATAGATTTATACTGGACAATTCAGGCCTACAAAGCTTATTTTGAAGAGAGGCCTTCTTTCAGGGGTGGCGGGAGAAAAAAAGTTAAACCCACCGACTAACAACATCGAAATCAAAGAACGATAAGTGAGAGATATCGATTTAGATATTTAACCAGCAACATTTCGATTCTCGGGCAGTGGTTTGATAACTTCTGGGTGGGGTGGCTGAGCAGAAACAAATAATCTCCTTAGGGCCTTGTTTACATCTCTTTTCAGAGTTAGTTAGTTATATTTCTAACCGTAACAATTAATAATTCCCCTTTCTTGCTCATTCCGAGGTGTAAATGGCATACGATATTGTAATAGGAAGAACAGATTCTGACAAGGATAAATTTGGCGACCGCGGCTTAGTAATGATTGGCAAGGGCTACGTCAAGATGGGAAATTACACTTCTTTGTCAAATAAAATCTGGCTCGACATTGCCCGCTCTCACGTCATTCTCGTCGCTGGCAAAAGAGGTTCAGGAAAGAGTTATACTTTAGGCACAATCGCAGAGGAGCTTTCAAACCTTCCTCCAGAAGCCGCGAAAAACATCGCGCCGATAATTTTCGATACGATGGGAATTTTCTGGACAATGAAATACAAGAATGAAAAAGACAAGCCGCTCTTGGAGAGTTGGGGCCTCGAAACAAAAAACCTCCCAGTAAAAGTATTCGTCCCATTCGGAAAAGAAAAAGATTATCGTGAAAAAAACATCCCGTTCGACAAAACGTTTGCATTAAAACCAAGTGAGCTCGACGCCGAAGATTGGATAACGATTTTTAATCTGGGAATGACTTCCTTAACCGGAGTTTTATTATCGAGAGTTATAACGAAACTTCAGGAAAATAAAAGAACATTCACCATCGACGACATTCAGGCTGCAATTCATTCAGACCACGAATCAAGCAAGGACACAAAAGAAATCGTCTCTTCACTTTTCTTAGCCGCAGCGACTTGGGGAATTTTTTCGATATCAAAAGAAGGAACCGAAATTTCAGATTTAGTCAACGCCGGCACAACCACAATATTAGACGTTTCAATTTATTCATCAGTTGGTGCCTTCAATGTCCGCGCCTTGGTAATTTCATTAATCTCGAGAAAACTCTTTAACACAAGAATGGACGCGAGAAAGAAAGAAGAATTAGAAGCGTTGCAGCACGGCCAGGATTATCTTGCTTATAAAACAACAAGAAAAGAACCATTAGTTTGGATTTTCATTGACGAAGCTCACGAATTTCTTCCAAGGGACGACAAAACTCCCGCAACCGACGCATTAGTCCAGATTTTAAGGGAAGGCCGCCAGCCCGGAATTTCTCTCGTTCTCGCGACCCAGCAGCCGGGCCAAATTCATAAGGACGTCATGACTCAATCAGACATTGTCATCGCCCATCGTCTCACCGCCCAGCCAGACATCGAATCATTAAATCAGATAATGCAGACATATTTGCTCTCAAGCATCAAGCAGCAGATTGACGACCTCCCCCGTGAAACTGGCGCCGCAATTATCCTAGACGACAATTCAGAAAGAATTTATCCAGTTAGAATGCGTCCAAGATTCACCTGGCACGGAGGCGAAGCGCCGACTGCTGTGAAGGCTGACTTGAAATTTTAATTATCAAAATTTCCGCCGACGCCAACAGGCCATTCAGAAGGAATTTCTCTTGCAACAGGAGGTCTGGAAAATGTTTCGTAAGCCGCCTCAAAGTGTTCATTGCCTCGAGTTATTGCAACCATTCTAACTGCCTCAGGAGACTGCGTTCTAAGCAGATGAGTTTGAGTTAACTCAACGTGAACCTCGTCTCCTTCCAATACATATCTTCCATTCCCATTTCCCGCAGGATGATATCCCGATTTTTCTAAATAAGAAGCAAGTTCTTCAACCCGGTCAACCCCATCAGGAAACTGTTCATTAACTTGGTTTATCAAGTCGTGTAGACGCATGCAGTTAATTAATTTTCAGCCCTTTTTAAATTTTCACGTTCATAAAACGGAGACCTCAATGTTTAAAAAGCCACATTTATGTAAATTCCTATGACAGAAATGACACATAAAGATACATACACAAGAGAAGAATTAGCTGATGCTGGCTTTGTTCCGGCAAGAACACCGAATTGGCTTGCTTGGAGCGACGGTGTGAGCAGAGGAATACATACCAAACAAATTCCCAATAGCGATAGTTATACTATTCATGGGGTTTGGTCAGGACTTACCAGGGTTGACACAGATCACTTGTCTGGATACTTGAGAGAACATTCGCTTGACGAGTTAAAAGATTTATTGCAAGATTCTCAAGCGGTTAGAAATCTTGCGCACACACGTCTTGGCGTTCCTCTAAGAAGATTTTATAAAGATTTGCGGAGAGAAATGAAATCAACTTAAGACTTTCAAATCAACCCTAAATCTATACTTCTTCGTCCCAATCTCCCCAGCCTTCTTGACTTTCAAAATTCTGATTTTCCGTCGAGCTTTCAAAGCTTCCTCTCGAATCATTGAAATCATCTCATCCTTTTCCAATTCAGGATAAAATCCATAATAATGAATAATCCCATTTTTCTTTACAACAGGAAAAGTAACATTCAAAAATGAATCCTTCAAATTAGGCCGAGCCATAACAACCCTATCAAACTTTTTTTTCATCTTCGGCAAAACTCTTTTCACATCTCCTTGGATAATTTCCACATTCGTTAATTTATTTCTCTTCACATTTTCAAGAGCATATTTAGAACACTCTCTTCCTAACTCAACAGAAACAACTTTCTTCGCCTTTGAGTGTTTAGAAATCACAATCGCGAACGGCGCAACTCCTCCGAACATCACAAGAACATTCTCGCCCTTCTTCGTCATCTTGGCAATCTCCAATCTTTCAGCAGAAAGCCGAGGCGAAAAATAACAGCTATCAACATTAAGTCTGAACAAGCATCCGTTCTCTTTGTAAAGCGCTTCTTTCGTCTTTTCTCCAGCGAGATATTTCGTTGACTGCGTCCGAAGTCTTCCTGAAAACTTATTTGATTTTTCAAGCACAGTCCGCACCGCTTTGTGCTCTTTTAAAAACTTCTCAGCAATTTTTTTCTTATTTCTTAATTTATCCTCTTCCCTGAACTTAATAATCGCAATATTTCCAACAACATCGTAATTCGCCATATGCTCTTGAGTGAAATAATGTTTAAAAACCCGTCGCACCATAAAGAAAAATGAGTTCAGCACCAGCAGCATTAAGTGAACGTGAAGTAGCTTTAATTCTTTACAAACCGATTAGTTATCAGTTCTCGTAATTTTAATTTAATCCAATCTCTAAGAACCTAATCACAACTCAGTTAAGATGGTTTATTATTTTCTGGAGGTGGGGAGGCGGGGCAGAGTCCCACAACAAAACTTTCGGCTCCGTGAGCCAGCGATAATATTTTTCGTAAGGCGAGCGAAGCGAGCTCGTTACTAATCTAAAGGTAAGAAAACATTTAAATACAAATCTATATTAATCTTAATATCAAAAGAGGCACAATGATACGAAGTACGTTAGGTTATGTTCTGACTGGTTTAGGAATTGTAGGCGTTGCCGCCTGGTCAATCCCAACTTTCAAAGCAGCAATTCCATTCTTAACTGTTCCCGCACTAGGCTCATTCAGCAGCGACACAGTTCTCATCACGGCTTCCGTAGTCCTCGCAGTCCTCGGTCTCTTTTTGATAAAGAAGGGCGGCGGCTTAAGGCGGGCCCGAGAAGTCCCAATCTTCCACGGCAAGAACGTTGTTGGTTATAGACGGCATTAACAGTCATTGCCCCCACAACATTATCGGTGATTGATACATTAACGGACCAAGTATAAATAATACAACGACTATAAAATATCTAAAAAGGTGTCTAGACAAAAAAGATGCGAACATTAATGAAATGAATAGAAAATAGTTATCTCGAATTTGATATTATCTAAGGTAATTAATAATAATTAAATCGTCCCAACGTCTCCCAACCCAAGCCATAAATTATGTTCGTTAATAGTTTTTTCAATATACTCTAAATCTTTCATAGCAAATTATTTTTCTTTCGTTCTTGATTTATGCACCGCAATATATCTCTTGATTAAGTAGCTAACAAATTGGTCTTCTGTTTTTTTCAAAGCTCCATAGTACTGCTTCTTTTTCTTGTTTTCAATTATGAGCATTGGAAAGCCATTGTCCCACAAGATTTTATTCATAACCAATCTGCCGATTCTTCCGTTTCCGTCGCCAAACGGATGTATTTTCTCAAATTGGTAATGCGCCCTGGCCGACAATTCCACCGGATGAAGTTTTGATTCATTGGTAACTTTCAGAAAACCATTCATTAACTTTTGAACATCCTGCCAGTCAGGGGCGCGGTAATTCCCAACTCTTACAAGATGTTCTCTGTATCTGCCCGCAATATCCGGTTTTGTCTCTCCGAAAATATTCTTATGCCATCTCAAGATAAGCTCATTTGAAAATCCGCTCTTCTCTTTCAGCATTTCTAAAAAGACTTTTGAATGCGCCTCCGTCTCTTTCACATCTCTTAACGGCTTGTTCGGAGAGATTTTATCTTCAACTATCCCTCTTGTTTCTTCAAACGTAATTGTCGAGCCTTCAATGGCATTGGTATTATAAGTAAATGCGATGGAAATTTCTCTTAACTCTTGCTCTTTCGCAGACTCCGGAATTCTTTTCCACTCTTCAAGAAAGTTTTTCTTTATCTTATCAAGTCTTGCATACAGTTCGCTATCAATTTCCTTCATAATCTCTTTTTTCAGTTCATCAAGATTTTTCGGAACTTCCTTTCCCAGATACTTCTCTCTCGTCACAACCTTTCCGTTCTTTCTGAAAGAATGCTGAAGGTAATAAAATTCTTCGTTGCCCTTTTTTCTTTTCATGACTCTCATTCAATAATTACCATTACAAGATATTTAAATCTTCCTTTTAAGGAAAAATGTAATGGCAAGAGGCAGTAGCAGAAAAGTCAAAGAAGTTCCAATCTTCCACGGCAAGAAGGTACAATTGAACCAAAGCCGTAGGTACAATTGAACCAAAAAATATAAAAGCATTCTTTCTCTCTATGATTCATGAAAATAGAAGACCACAATCGGAATATTCGGGAAAGCCTGGAAGTTATACATGAATGTATACAAAAAGGAATCCAAGAGCGCCAGCGAACCATCGGCTTCAACGCTTCAGTAGCAGCCACAGAAATGCTCGAAGTCTATTTGCACAAGCAAAATCTCATAAACCCGGGGACAATTCTAAAGCATGAATGGTTTACATCTGAGCGAAAAGCATACGAGAAACTTTCATTTGATTTCCCAGAAAAAGAAGCCATAATAAAGATTCTTGTAGAAATAGAGTCTAAACGAAACATTCTCTGTTATGGAAAACCGCAGCCGGCAGAAGCAATAACCAAAATCCTCTCGCTATTTAATCAACTAAAAATAATTTTCCAGGAGGCTGGCCTTTCATGGAATTAATAAGCTACGCCCTGGATTTTTCTTCATTTATATTGCAGAACATAAAAGAAAAAGAAAAAATTAAGTCAATAATCCTCTTCGGTTCTGCAGCCAGAGGCACCGCCGACCGCGAGAGTGATATAGACATTTTTATTGACGTCATTGAAAACGAGAAAAAATTAGAAAAAGAAATAAAAACAATAACTGGCCAATTTTTTAATTCGATGAAATTCAAAAACTATTGGAAGCCCCTGGGAATTGAAAACGAGATAAATGTTATCGTCGGATATTTGGAAAAATGGAAGCTGAAGGACAGTTTGCCGGGCAGCGCCGTAACGCTTTACCAAAAGTATACAATGCAGTTAGCCGGGGGAAAGAATAATATCTTGTTAAGCTGGGGCGCCATTCAGCCAAACGCAAAGCGCGTCGCCCTCAACAAAAAGCTCTTCGGTCATAAGCACTACAAAACCATCTACAAGGGTCTTCTCGAGCAGTATAAAGGAATAAAACTCGGAGCGAACGTCATTATTATTCCACTAGAGCATCTCCCGGTCTTCGAAAAAATCTTTCGCTCCTACAAAATCCAGGTAAAGATTCATCGCGCGCTCTTTCCCGATATGTAAGAACATTGTCGGTTATAGGCGGCATTAATTCTAGAGTAAGTTTATATAGTATAATTATATTGTTTAGACATGATAGAAATCAAAGCGAAGCTTAGAAGGTGGGGAAACTCGTTTGGCATAGTTGTGCCTCAGAAAGCAATCGAGCAGACAAAAGCCAAAGAAGGCGACGAAATCACAGTTCTATTCAAAAGAGATAAGCCAAACCTGCGCAAATTATTCGGCGCGCACAAATTCTCAAAGCCAACAGAACAACTTATGAAGGAGATGGACGAAGAACTCTACAATGACTAGCAGATTTCTCTATGATACTTACGCCCTAATCGAATTACTAAACAAGAATCCAAACTATGAAAGCTATGCCGATGAAGAAATCGTTATTAACGATTTCATCTTCTCTGAATTTTGCTATCAGCTCATCAAAGCCGATGAGAAAAACGCAGAAACGTATCTTTCAGAAGTGGAGTCGGCAATAGTTAAGCTAAATACAAAAACGATAAGAGATGCAATGAAGTTCAGGTATACGCATAAAAAACAAAAGATGTCAATGACAGACTGCATTTCATACACGCAGGCAAAAGAGCTCGGCATAAAATTCCTCACAGGCGACAAAGAATTCGAGCATCTCGACAACGTCGAGTTTGTGAAGTAGTTCATTTGATTTGCCAATCTATCACGGTGGGAATGTAGTTGGATATAGACGGCATTAACTATTCTATCACTATTTTATCAAATCAATAAAATTTATAAACCAGGGCTGCATAGATGAACCATGAAAAAGAGGGTATTGGTCGGTATTTTTCTCGCCGTCGCTATAATTTTTATTTTAGGAAGTTTTGTGTCCGCGGCTAACGAATTATCAGGCCTTGGTAACAATCTTAAACAATGGTCCTCTGGACTTTTTTCTAGTCAAAACGGTGAACCCAATTATAATCTTTACAGGTTCTTTTTTGGTATAATAATTTTTTTACTAATCACAGTTTCTCTTGGGTTCATTCCAGCATTTAAACAAAAAACAGCAATTACTGCAATCATAGGCGGGATAATTGCGATAATTGCGGCTATGAATTTTATAAATGATGAGATAATTGCACTTACTACACAATATACGGCGTTAGGACTAACAATTACAGCATTGTTACCTGTACTTATTCTTGCAGGCTTAACTTACAATGCAGTAAGGCAAAACGATGTAACTTTAAGTCTGCTTTCGCAGATAGCATGGCTATTTTATGGAGTTTTTGGAATATATAGATTTCTTCTGATAATCGCGCCACAATTTGCCAAAGACGGGTGGGGAGCGGTAAGCGGTTGGTTTAATATTGGTTTTCTGTTATTATCTGTAATATTGCCTGTTTTAATGTTCATCGTTAATAAACAAGTAAACGCCTGGTTATACAAAACCCTTTTCTCTAAAGATGTTCAGGCCCTTGAGGACAGAATGAGCGGGGCGGAAGCATCATTAAAAGCCTTGGACGATTTCCGGAAAAGTCAATCTTCTTCAAGCTAATTATTAATTCATCTCCAAAAATCTTTTAAACCTAAGTCGTTTAGTCTTGCAATGAAAAAGAGCAACATTCTCATAATCCTTCTTTTAGTAATTTCCATTTTCCCGTTAATCCAAACTGTAAAAGCTATCTGCGACCCAGGAGACAGCCGTTGTATCTTGGCAGAGCAGTTTGGATTAGACCCAAGTCAAATCCCCAAAGACAGGGAAGACATCCAGCAGCTCTATCTCCAAAAAGAATGGACAAGACTAATTGAAAAGAACAAGTTCCTCGGGCCAATTCACCAATTCTTCACGAAAATTTCTTGGCTGTTCATAATTCTATTTCATCATCCTTATGAATTTTCTCTCACCCTTTTCGCAATCATAGTTCTTTGGTTCTTGTTCGGAACTCAAATCGCAAAAATGTTTGAAGCAGGTTTCGGACTTAAAGGAATTTATGCATTTGGAATTGGAATGTTGGGAGCAGTAATTCTCTCGTGGGTTCCGCCCAACTCCGCCGGAATAATTGAGATGATAACAAGCGCTCTCTTAGACTTAATCTTCAAGCAGGAGAACTGGTGGATGAGAACGATAATCGTTGTCGTCATAATCGCAGTTATTGTTTTGGAAGTTCGCGTCTCTAAATCTGCAGAGAAATACATTAAAGAACAGAAGGTCAAAAACACGCAGGAAGAATCAAAAGAGCAAGTTGAAGAAATCAAAGCATTAGGAAAAGAGGCAAAAAAACATTAAGGTTTTGTCATGTCGCTTGTTGTTTGTCCAAGAGTACTAGCAAATGCAATTCCCCTTCCAACGCTCCGCGCACCTTCTATATTCATCCTGCTTTCAATATATTTTGCCAAAAACTGGAGTAGATACACCACAATAAATAATACCATTATCGCTAGAATTAAACTAAGGATGCTCCAACTCCTGAGATAACCAAAGAAGCTCCCCAAATCAGAAAAGAAGCCAGCTATCTGAAGAGTGATGCCTAAACTGGATAAAACAAGATTTACGACTATTGCAAGCAACCAACTTTTTGCTCCGCGGCCAACTCCAATAACTAAAAAATGGGCAATAAGAATAAGCATTGCAATCCACAAGCAAATTAAAACAATAAACGTCTGCAAATCCACTGGCTCATCTGTTTTAAAACCAAAAACAACTCTTGCAATAACCTGCAGATTCTCTGGAATTTCAATCTCTTTGGCAAGAACTTCATTCGTCTTGCTCTGCACTTTTGTAGTATCAACGCCCTCTTTCAACTCCCCAAGCTGCCCCGCCACGCTCCCATCCCCAGCAGCTTGTGTCCCAGTTGTACTTCCATCTCCTGCCTCACTAGTCTGCGTTCCAGTTGTATCTTCGTTCCCAGCCCCTGCGGCCTGTGCATTTGCCGTATCTGTCCCACCAGTAGTCGCATCCGGAGCCGTCTCGGCAGCAATCAGACTAACACTTAGTAAAATCACCACAAAAAGAAATGCAATCAACTCTCTTCTCATGCATTCATGTAATTTCTAATCTTTAAATCCTTTTCTAAAACCCAAGTTTCGAGCGCAATTTCTTCAAATCAGCTGACCCCCAGTTTAGTTTTCTTTTTCTCTATTTCCTTCTCAAAATTTTCAATTTCTTTTTCCCAATAATCAAGTGTTATTTCTTTGCTAGCTCCTGCACTAATCTTTGCCTTGTGTTTATTAATTTGTTTCTCAAGCGAAGCAATACTTTTTTCTATTTTTTTATTGTCGGGCATCTTACTTCCTCCAACAGTTTCTCAGCCAAGTTTAGAATTCTCTCGCCATCTTTAGCATCAATCGGTTTAGAAATCTTATTGCGTTTCTCCATCTGATAAATTTCATATGCCTTCTTGTCAATTTTCTCTCTTTCAAGCATTTTCAGAAAATCAGAATTGCTATATTTCTTACCATTCAGAATTCTTTTAATTAAGTACAGCCCCCTGATTCTAAGAATTAAAACATAAACAATTCCCCCGCTTATGGTTTCTTCTTCGTTGATTAATTTCTTTGTAATGTCCAGCGCAGACTTCGCAGCTTCGAGATTCCATTTAATAGCTCCGGGTGAGAGCTTTATCCTCTTGAGCTTTTCCAGCAAATCTCTGTTAATCAATGCTTTTGCTTCCTGAATCATTGAATATAAAGGCAGCGCCCTTTCTTTGATGGATTTCTCTAAATTCTCTAAAGATACAATTATGATGCTGTATTTTCCAGAACTTATTTTATTATTGGTATTTGAGCTGACAACCAAAACATCAACGTCGGACTCATCCGTCTCTTCTTTTCTGGCATAACTGCCAACAAGATAAACTCCGAGGACGTCGTGTAAATAAGGCCTTAAAATCTCAAAGACATCCTTTTCTAAATCAATCGGCCTTTGCAGTAATTCAATTCTTGCTTCTCCGCCGCGCCATTCTCTGGGGAGGATGACGCCAGCGCCGTTTCCCACACGCACTATTCTCTTGATAATTTCCATGTTATAACAAAGTTATAACCGCTATTTAAATTTTTCTTTCCAAACCTTTATCTTTTCGTCCTTTCTTCCTTCAGCCTCTTCAAAATCCCTCTGCCTTTCTCGCTCTTCTCAAGCCGCTTGTAAAAATGCCCTGCCTTTTCAAACACAGAATTGATAAAAGCTGTCTGCTCTGCTTTCCATTTTTCTCTAGGAACAGACATTACATGTTCTGCCCATCGGTCAACGAATTCCATATGTGTTTTATCTCTTATCATTCCTTAGCCTCAATATTCTTATTTTTTCTTTAATCTCTTCAATAAGCTCGGGATTAATTTCATCTTCATAAATTCTCCTCAAATGCCTGGCGTCTTCCACATCTTTCGGGCTCTTAAGCAACTCTTCTTTGAACGCAATATTCATTTCAATGCTTGAGAACCAAATATCCAGTCCAGTAAATGGCATCTTTTTGCGTGTCTTAATTTGCATCTCATCAAGCTCGTCTTTTGCAAACTTAATTTCCATTTCCGGAGGCAGGAACGTTTCTTTTCTCACATACCTTATGCCGTCACCAGCAGCAAGATATTCATAAATGTCTTTAGCTTTCGTAGACTGCATGCAGTGAAACCCTGCTTTGTCAAGAGCATTATGAAAAGCTTCAAACTTATCAAAACTGATTTTCTCAATTATCATATCAATATCTTCAGTCGTTCTAAATCTTCCGTGTGAAATTGCCACATAGCCTGAGACAACTATGTATTTGACATGCTTCTCAGCAACCTTGCAAAAATCCTCTGCAAACGCATCCAAAACGCTCCTATCGCTTACTCCTCTTTCCATGCTCTTTTCAGAGTTAAAGAATATAAATAACTTCCCAATTAATATCTCAGATAATCTCCAATTCCAAACTTTTTGCAGATAGCGCAATCACAAGGTTTCTTTCTTATTCCCTCAAAGTTCAGGTTCTCTTTCATGAGCACTGAAAATTCCTTGTGTGTCAACTCTGAGACCTTTAATTTAGAGGCGATTTCTTTTATCTTACGATACATATCAATATCGCAATTTTCGTATCTATAAGCAATGTTTCCATAATACCAATTTATCAAATGCTCTATCTTTGCTGGTTTTTTAATTCCCATTTCAGAACAACTTCTGTTGCGCGCTTTGCCTTTTCAGCTGATGCAGCTTGTCAAGATTCTTAACTACACGTTCTTCGGAAAAATCATGCTCCCCGACTAAAATAGAAATGACTCTGTCCTCGTTTAGCTTTGGAAAGATTACTTTGAAGTCGTGGACATTCGGCTTCTTGAAAATCTCAAAAACATCTTGCCAGTTAAACTCGAGCTGGTGTTCAACTTCTCTGAAAATCTCAACCGGATATTTTCTCTGCTTCACAAGCGCGAGCGCTTTCTTCGGCCCAATTCCACGAATTCCTCCAGGATTAAAATCTGTCCCGACTAAAATGGCAAGGCAAATAAACCTGTCAGCGTCAATCCCAAGTTCATTCAAAACTTTCTCATATTCTATAACTTCTGGCCGAATCTCAACATAACCGGAAACAGTCTTTCTCTTTCTGGCCAAAGTCAAATTCTGTATCAACTTTTTTCCTCCGACAACCAATGCATCATAATCCTGCGACGCAACAGCGTAAGCTTCTCCAGTTTTCACAAGATGCGCCGCTTGCATTTCTCCCTCACCTGGCGCTTGCACAACTGCAATTCCCATCGCCTCCAAAAGTGCCTTGCTTTCTTCAACCATCCATTTTTCAAGCTTCACAAAACCGCGAGCATACTTTCCCATTCCCTCAACGTCCTCTTCCTCTTTCGCTTTCTCGTACTTGTCAGCAGAAACAATCTTTGCTTCTTGCCTTATCTCATGCGTCCTGTTCTTCAAAACATTATATTCCCCGTCAAAAACATAAACCAATTTTATTCCTTCCGACAACAATGCGACGTTCCTGTAAAATAATCCAGAAAGATGCGATGTAATCCTCCTCTTAGAATCCATAAGCGGCGTTCCATCCGGCTGCCGGACAGAGCTAAGAAACTGATAAATCGCATTATACGCATCGACTGCAACAACTTTCCCCTTCAATTCTTCAAAAGTAATTTCCTTCCTCGAAATCAGCTCTCCAATCTGCAAGCCCATTAAGGAACAAGGAACTAATAATTAATAAAACTAATGAATAATATGTTTTGCGAATTTGATTAATATTACCAATCTGAAGCAGATAATTCCATTCACAATAAGCAAATTCTAATAATTCACATTTGCTATGAAATCCAATAACAAGAAACCTGTTCACAAGTCGGTTAAGTGGTCGGATATTAATTTTTGGTTTACATAAAAAAGATTATTATTAAATTATAAGATAGTACATCAATCTAATTAATCTGGCACAATCAAAATCATAACAAGTCTATCTTTTCTCACAACAAGTCGGTAAGGTGGGGTTGGTAACATATTTTTTGAGCGAAGCGAGATCGTAAGCTAATTCATAAATAAATCTCAACACAACGAATCAATACAAATATAATCTCTCTTGCGCTGCTCATTCCATGAGAAGGGGATTCTGGACGTCAGCGATGAAAGCAATAAAAGACGCAGACATTGTCTTGTTTGTTCTGGACGCGCGTATGCCTGAATTATCAAGAAACAGGGACTTAGAGACAAAACTCGAAGAGTCAAACAAAGAATTTCTCATAGTGTTCAACAAAATAGATTTAGTTTCAAAAGAAGTCTTAAAGAAATTAAAAAAAGAAAATCCTAATGCATTCTTCGTCTCAAGCGGTAAAAACATCAACATAAATAATCTCTATCTTGCATTGCAATCTAAATTAGAGAAATCTCCTCATGAAAAACTTGAAATCGGAATTGTCGGCTATCCAAACGTCGGAAAAAGCGCCCTCACAAACGTACTTTCCCAAAGCGTAAAGACACAAGTCTCGTCAAGGGCAGGCACCACAAAAGGAAACCAGTGGGCAGTTTCAAGCCAGTTCAAGATAATTGACTCTCCAGGGGTCATTCCTTTTGGAGACGACGAAGCAAAGCTGGGAATCCTCGGAGCAAAAAACCCAGAAAAGCTAAAAAACCCCGAGTTAGTCGCCACAGAGATAATAAAGATTTTTCTAAAGCTCAATCCAGAAAAACTAGAAAAATTCTATGAATTCAAAATCCAAGGCAACGATGAATATGAAATAATGCTTCAAATTGGCCATGCGAAAAACCTTCTAAAAAAAGGCGGGCTCGTAGAAGAAAACAGAACTTGCGTGATGATTATTCGCGACTGGCAGACAGGTAGACTAAAAATATAGTCCTTATTTTTCTACTACTCTTGAGTAAAAAATCACCGCCAGGTTTATATACCAAAAATCTCCAGTTTCTCAATGCAAGAAACAAGAGTCTCGATTCAGGCAGACGACAGGTCTTCAATCATAGCTGCATTTTTCCTCGGCATCGCCGCAGCCCTTTTCATTGTCATTTACTGGCTCGCGTTTCCAAACATCTTGGCTTTCTCATTTGTCTCGCTCGCAACTCTGGTTATTTTCCTGACTATTGCAATCTTATTGGCCAGCCCAAGAACTTCTAGAAGAATTGTCCGCATTTCCAAACTTCAGGAACCAAAAAAAGAAATTGAAGAAAAACAACCGAGCATTAAGATAACCACAAAATCCTCAAAAGTAAAACCTCTCAGAAAACCATTAAGAAAAGCAAGGAAATAACTATCTAGAAACTCTGGGATTCTCTCTCACAACCTTCTCTGCATACACATAAATATTTCTGAATGTTCTGTCAATTCCCCAAGGCGTCTGTCCGTTTAGGGGCTGAACGCCCCGGTCTCCAAATCTTTCAGGAAAATACTCTCTCAATAATCCTATCTTCGCTTCAGTTTGACCATGTCTCGTTGGATATATTCCTCTAGTTCCAGAGTCGGTCACAAACAAGTCATAACGGGGCACATTTGCAGTTGTACCCGCCAATCTTTCTCTACCAGCCCTTATCTCTTGCATACCAGATTCATATAGATCAGAATCTTCAGGCTCAATCCCTAATTCATTACAAAGCTCCGCATATCTTCTATTGTTTCCACTGCCAAGTGCATCAATTCTTTCTCTGTTTAATTCGTCTGGACTTTTATCCATAAAATCTTTCAAAGTCCTGCTTATTTAAACGTTACTACTGGCTGATACAGGATATTTCTCGTCACGTCAGTTTTTCTCCAACAAATCTGATTAGTTCTAACAATTTATTTCTCCCAAGTTTCAAGTTTATTCCTGCTTTTTC
>JAGVWX010000016.1 GCA_018304105.1 Candidatus Pacearchaeota archaeon
CAATCTTGTTCACTTTTTTATAATCTTTTTACTAAAAATAGTTTGGGGCGCTCTCATCCCCACCTTGAAAGGTGTAGATTTCCCGCGCCTAATTAAAAACCTTTCTAATATAAAAGATATTTAAAAACCTTAAATTCTACATTTAAATATTAGTTTGGGCCCATAGTATAATGGTTATTATGTCTGGCTGGCAGTCAGAAGATTCGAGTCCGATTCTCGATGGGTCCATTTGCAGCCAGGTTTGATTCCCTGAAATGCGTAAGCGTTTCAATGGCTGAACTTCGTTCAGACCTGATGGGTCCATATATCCCAAACCATCTTCCGCAACCATTAAAAACCCAGGCATCTTTTTTCTTCCATGGCTAAAACGATTGGCATTATTGCCATCAAAGGGGGTGTAGGCAAGACAACTATTTCTGCCGCACTTGCAACAGACCTAGCAAACCACTATCAAAAAAAAGTTCTTCTTGTCGACACAAACTACTCTGCTCCAAATCTCGGCTTGCACATGGACATTCTCGAGCCAGATAAAACAATTCACCACGTTCTGGATAAAAAAGTCCACGCAAAATCTGCAGTCCACGAAAAATTCGGTGTCGACGTAATTCCGGGAGAATATGTATACAACAAAAATATCCCTTATTTAAAATTAAAAGACCGTCTTGCTCCGCTCAAAAAAGATTATGACTTCATTATCTTAGATTCCTCCCCAAGCTTAAACGACGAAATGCTTTCAACTATGCTTGCCTCCGACGCGCTCTTCGTCGTCACAACCCCAGATTACCCGACTCTTTCCTGCACGATAAAAGCCGCGAAGCTTGCAAAACAAAGGGGCAAGCCGATTGCAGGAATAATAATCAACAAAATCCGTGACCCAAAGTATGAGCTGACCATAAGGGAGATAGAAGACTCTGTTGACATTCCGGTCATAGCGAGAATTCCCGACGACAAACACGCAATCCGCTCGCTTTTTTCAAGAATCCCCCTTCCCCTCTACAAAAAAAGTTCCCCACTCTCGCAGGAAATAAACAGATTAAACGCCGCGCTCACCAGAAATAAAGAAAAGAAATCTTTCTTCCAGTCTTTAATGCCTTTCGATTTCAGAAGAGAAAGAGTCAACCGCGAGCTCCTCAAAGAAGATTTTTACTCAAACACTTTCAAATCTTAAAATGAAAAAAAGCAAAGACTGCATTTTCTGCAAAATCGCAAAGGATGAAATTTCAGATATGAAAATAAAAGAATCAGACAACTTCTTTGCCATCAAAGACAAATATCCAAACGCTGAAGGTCATACTCTCGTCATTCCAAAAAAACACTTCGTGACAATCCTGGACATCCCGAATACCCTTGCTCCAGAACTCCTAAAAATGATAAAGGACGTCGCTTCAGATTTAATGGATAAAAAACTTGCCGACGGTTTCAACGTCATCCAAAACAATCTCCAAGTCGCGGGCCAGGCCATCATGCATGCCCACTTCCACATAATTCCAAGAAAAGAAGGCGATGGAATCAGGTATCTCGTCAAAGAAAAATAACTCCCTCTTAACTTTTCTGTCATTTTACAAGATTCTCTAAAAAATTTAATCAGTTGCCGTTACAATAATTAGTCTTCAGCAAATTTAGGCTATTTCATTTCAAATTTATAGTTACCACCATCTTACCGCTTTCAGCAAAACAGAAATCGACAGCATCAGAAAACCAAGTATCATCGCGCTCTGCCCAAATTCTGTTTCAGCCAAAATCCATGCTCCCGTTATAATCAACAAAGCAATAATAAGATTCAGGAAAAATATGAAGTTGCTCAGAATATGATAGGGCCTTCTCGCCCCCCCGGTTTCCTTAACCCTCACATTTTTCATAAAAAGACAAAGATTTTTTGATTAATAAAATTATGTCTTTAAAGTTGTGTCGGGGTTTGGATGGCTCCAGGGAGAATCAAACCTCAACTTCTTTAAAATAGTAACGTAATTATATAAAATCCAAAGTCAATTATTATTAATGGATTATCAATTAAACAAAGGTGGTGCCCTGTTTTATGGGATAATGTTGGGAGATGGCTGCTTATCACATCATCAGTCAAAAGACGGGCAAGATTATTTTTTCATTTCAATAACTTGTTCATATCGCGATGATCAAGAATTCATGAAAGAAATACTTCTGCCCTTAACGATAAAATTAAGAGAAAAGAATGTAAATATAAAACAAAGGCCTGAAAAAGGAACTGTCGAATTGAACTTTACAGACAAAAGATTATTTCAAAAGATTAAAGGGCTTAATTTTCCAGTGGGCAAAAAAGGTCCTGAATTGGCAATCCCAAAGGTATTCTATGAACAAAGACTCTTAAAAGAAATCGTACAAGGATTTTTCGCAACTGATGGTAGTTTAGTAATTACAAAAAATCCAAACAAAGTTTATCCAAGAATAGAAGCTCATGTCATACACAGAAAGTTAATAGAACAAATCCACCAATACCTGACAGATTTAGGAATGCAAGGTCATGTATACAAATGTAAAAGAAATAATCAGAGATGGAAGAAAGAACAAGACCAATATAGATTTCAATTTAATAGCAAGAAGAATCTGCTACTTTTCAGAGAACTAATCGGCTTTGTTAATCCAAAACACCAAAGAAAATTCTTAGAATATATGGCTGCACCGGGGATTGAACCCGGGACCCCTAGCTCATGAGACTAGTGCTCTACCACTGAGCTACACAGCCATTTGTTTTACTGTTTTAGCTCGGGGGTTCCAAGACCCTTTGCCAAGAGCAGACTTACCACTGAGCTACACAGCCAATCAACAAGAACGCGGTTTTGACAGCGTTCCAATTAAACAAAAACGCAGGGTTTTTAAGTATGTTGCTCTTAACGATTTGGTGCGCGGCGCTGGTCCATCATGAGCTGGGCGAATGACCTCGTTATTTACGCGCAACAATAATAAGACGCCAGCAACAAAAACAGGCGTCCTATTTTGCGCACCAAAAAGATTCATAATTTAAGAGGATATCAAAAATGGCAACAAGTGAAATTTTAAACGAAACAAACGATCTCGCAGAACAGATATTCCTAAAACTAGGTTCCATTGGTTTATGGCTTCAAGCCATCGGCCTCATTTTCGTTTTCTGGCTAGCCTTCCAGATAATCAACTGGGTTCTCAGCCGAAGAAGAATCAAAAAGATGAACGAACTAATCGAAACTCTTCAAAACATAGAAAAAAAATTAGACAAAGCGATAAAAAAATAAGTAAGAAAAATTAGATAAATATTCTTTACTCTTTTACCAAGACAATATCCATAGTCGAGATATTCGTCTTCTTTCCTTCGGACTCAAAACTTTCACTTCCTATTTTTATTTCTTTTACTTTAACCGCATTTTCCAAAGATCTCTTGGCAATCTCTGCCACATCAACCGCCTTAGAAATAAACTTGCCCCTTGACCTTATAACAACTTCCGCTGCATCCTTTCTCATGAACTGAGTAATTACCCCACGAATATAATTTACAAGCGGCTTCGAACCGATAAAAACAGAATTATCATTACTCCGATTGCTCGTCGCCTTGTTGCTCGGTTCCGATGTCCTTCCCTCTGTGTTCTCTGTCATGTTCTTTCTGTCGTTTCTGCCTAGCCAGCCTGCTCAACTGGCCAGCCACTTTATTTCTTACCTTTTTAGAAGGCATCGTATCTTTTAATATCTTTTTATTTCTCTCGAAATCTTCATTAAATCCCTCGGTAGTAGTGAACAATTCAAATGCTGCCCGTTTGATGATTGTAGATTTTATTCTTCCCATTTCATGAATTGAAATATCATCATTAAAAACCTTTCTATCTCATAGTTTTATTAAAAATAACAAACGATGAATAAACCGATTATTATTAGAAAGAGCCTATTCACAAGTCGGTAAGTTGGGAGGTGGTTTAATAACTACTTAGAATTAATGAATTAGAAACTACAAGAAAGTTTTCTACAAATTATCAAAACTCCAATCTCTCAAACCTTACTAAATTTCCCCATTGCTCGAGAAACTGCCTTCCTTTCTTATTCAGCTCTCCCGGAGCCATGAAAACTGCAGGCAGCTTCTCAGCTCTCGCCTTCTTGTCCGCCTTCACCAAATCCGCATCGCTCACAGATTTCTTGTCTTTTGCAATAACATAATAATTCTGCTTTCCCAAATCTGTGTTTATCCTTACCTTCGCTTCAAACTCTTTTTTCTTCTCCGCAACAACATGCAAAATCTCAATATCTTTCCTCGACAAAGAATCTTTCACATTAATCGCAAAGCCGTTATCAATAACCTTATCTCTCTTCTTCTCAGCAAGCGATCGTTCGTCATCGCTTGCGTTGGTTTTCTCAGCCAACGATCGCTCTCCTTCATTCAACGAACTTTCCTGATTCACCAAAGGCTCAGCAACCAAAGGAACTTCTTCTTCATCTTCCTCTAGGCCTGCCACACTTGGACGGTCTTCGCGCAGCGCTTCCTCTTTTTTATTATCTTTATTAATTACTTGGGCAATTTCCTCATCGCTTAACGTAAAGTATTTCCAAAATAATTTCATTTCCCCATCAACCCTGACCTTTACAGGAATTGCAAAATCTTTTATCGCCCTCAAAGCCACGCGGACAACCGGATCTTGATTGGCGTCTTCCAAGAGCTTTTCCTGTCTCAATTTCTGGAAAGCTTCCTTCTCCCTCTGATTCAGATACGGAACAAACTTTTCTAACATCACTTCCTGCCCGGGCAGATAATACAACGGCGAACTCCCGACTCTCATATTAGAAATCTTTATCTTGTCCTCATCCTTCAGCTCGCTCAAGAAAGCCGAAGCAAACAGCGGCGAGAAGTTAATCTCCTTCGCGACCTGCACCGGCAAAATCGGCCCCCTCATTCTAATCGTCGATAAAATCTTTTCCTTGCTCGTATTGAGCTTTTCCACTTCTATCATGATTTATTGTGATACCTCATTATCATAATTCACCTCTATCATTCCACTATTAAATTTAGAAAGATTATAAAGATTATTATACCAATAAAATTACTTCTTATGTAAATAACAAATCCATCTCAAACACCACCCTTGTCCCATTCTTCCTACCGTCCACCAAGCATGGCTTGTTATAACTATAATATCTCTGAAAATTGAAGCTATTTTTTGGCAATTAACATTCTTCTTCTAAACGTTAAACCTTTCTCCATTCAACTTCGTAATAACTCACCCCGCCCTCCTCATCGACAATGCAGATTAGCAGATTCTTTCTTGTCGAATGCGCCACCCTGTTTTTCGCCGCAAACTCATGCCAGCTCGTTCTTTCAGTTTCCTTAACTGTAAACACTACCCACTTCGCGTGGTCTTCTCCAGGCTTAATTCCTTTGTCGTAAACCCTAAACTCTGCCCCAAACTTCAAAGCCGTCTTTACAATATATCCTTTCTTCCTCAAATCCCTGAAAACAGCATACTTCGTCTCAATCTTCTTGTCTTTCGCAATCAGTCTTTTCATCAAAGAATCAAAATCAATTTCCTTTTCCCTAAAGAAAACTTCCATCTTTCCTTGTTCAACAAGATATAAAACTTCAACTCCGGAATAATCAATTCTCTTCCCGTTCTTCTCTCCCCAATTTGACTTCTCGTGCATTGAAAACGCCTCAGGCGACGTAGAACTGAACACGTCTCCAGCAACAAAAGTTTTTATCATATCTCAAGAAACAAATCTGAATATTTAAGTTTGTGGTTGTCCGTTATTTGAATCCTAATCAAAAGATAAATGAAGACCCACAGCTCAGCGGTTAGGAGTGGTGGTATGATAATTTGCGAGCGAATCAAATGAGCGAGCCAATAATTAAGACTGCATTCTCCAAAACAGCAGTCCCATTGAAGCAGAAGAAGCGAGCCAATAATTAAGACTGCATTCTCCAAAACAGCAGTCCCATTGAAGCAGAAGAAGCGAGCCAAACAATTAAGACAAGCCGCCTCCAAAAATTGGCTTGTCCAATTTCACAAAGAGAAGCAGATTCTATCAATCCCAAGCATGAATAATCTTTTAAACACCTATTCTCTCTCCTAGCCGATGGATAATCAAGAAGGAGAATCCGAATACGGCGACTTTGAAGAAATCAAAGAAGACGAAAAAAAAGAGCCAGAAAAGAAAGAGCAATTCCAGCAAAACTTTCCTGTCAGAGTAAAGCTTCCGAGAGAAGGGCAATTTGTCGGAGTAGTCATTGAGCGTTTAGGCGGAAAAAGAATGTCCGTAAAAACAACTGACAAAAAAACAAGAAACTGCCGCGTTCCTGGAAAGTTCTCAAGAAAATTCTGGCTCCGCCCAGGCAACTATGTAATCATCCAGCCCTGGCCAGATAACGATGACAAAGGCGACGTCGTTTATCAATACCGCCCAAATGAAATCTCCCAGCTCAAAAGAAAGGGCTTCTTAGATAATTTAGGAACTGAGTTTTAATTATTCGCATCCTGTTTTGCAAGATACCTTGCAGAGTCTAAAATTGATTTCGTGTTAATAGGATTCACCTTTGAAGGGTCTACGCCAACGTGTCTTGCAATTTTAGTAAGAAAATCTATATACTGATGAGGAATGTTGAATCCAATCACCCTTGGAGACAATCGAACATAACCTCCACTATAAGGGTGGTCCAAATCTTCGAAGACTGCTGTAGAAAAATTCGGATCGTCCATACTGATTATTCGTTCAACTCTAATGGGAATAATCCTTCCTTCGGCTCTTAACTCTTTATATTCCTTATTTCGTTCTGCATCGGGTTTCTTCCCGTCTTCTATTCCAATAGTTCTATAAGTTAACTTCCCATCCAATGCTTCAGTAGTAGTTTGAACAAAAAATTGTTCATCGTTTCTCCGGATATGTGGATATATCCTGTAAGTCCCATCGGCTATCCTCTCCTTTATCAAAGCAAGATTACCCGCGTTCTTGTTTCTTGTCAGAATATCCAAAGACCTTACCGCATCCAGAGCAACATCTCTATCAGGAGAATGTAAAGATTCCACAAGGTCTTGTTTAATTTCTGTTCTTTTTCTAGAACAAGCCAAATCAATAGGTTTCATGCATCTTACCACAGAACTCCCACTTACTACTTCGTCAATGCCTAAAACTGCC
The DNA here is from genome assembly GCA_018304105.1 of Candidatus Pacearchaeota archaeon. Lineage (GTDB taxonomy): Archaea > Nanobdellota > Nanobdellia > Pacearchaeales > GW2011-AR1 > UBA73. The sequence continues at coordinate 7,117 of JAGVWX010000016.1, forward strand.
GGAAACTCATGAGGCGACTCAACCACAGTTCCCAAAAAATTACCATACCAATCCTTGATGACCCGGCTCACGTCAGCAATTCTACTTGAAGCAGGCATATAAACGACCTTGGATGGATCAAAATCCCTATCCACAATAGCCATAGCATCAATAAAAGGAATAGATCCAGACATGGGCGCAACTACAAAATCAGGATTTTCTCTCGTGATTACTGAACTGGCCTCACGCATGGAATCTACATATGAAGTCAATCTTCGTTTGTCGTCTGCCATATATTTTCCTTCTTTTTTTTATATTTAAACCTTTCCCCATATAACTTCTTTAAAGTAACAACAATCACAAGAGTTACAAAAAATCATGACCGAGTCGTTCATTCAACTCTCCCGCAACATTTTCAAGCATTTTTTCTTTCGCCTTCCCTTTCCATCCATGATGCCCCAAAACCCACCCCAGCTTTACAAGCGCGGTCTCAGACAGCATATCTTCCAGATAAATAACTCCTGCATCCAGAATTTCCCTTCCGTTTGAATAAACCCATGGATCTAATCTTCCGTAAATAGTTTGCGGTGCAGCACAAACAACTAAACCATCTCGAATATGCTTCTTCAATTTAGGAATCCAGCTATTTTTTGAATCATTCGCCGCAACATGCCCAAGTCCCGTCGCTTCAATCACTAACCCCTTGTACTTCAAAGCATAATAATCCAAAATGTCAGGATCCTGCCCCGGATAAAACTTTACCAAGGCAACCTTGTCACTAAAACTCGCGTCAAGTTCAACCTTACCTTTATTCCTTGTCTTATGCTCTCTCAAAAACTCAACTTTTTCTGGAGTAACTTTCGCAATCGGCTCTGCATTCACAACTTTGAACGCGTCTCTCCTCGAGCTATGCAGTTTCCTGACTTTAGTTCCAGGCATCGCATAACAGAAATCGTCATTTATCGTCGCATGTCCAACAAGCATGACTTCCGCGCAATCCGAAAGAGCCATCCTCGCCGCACACTGCAAATTCAAATTCGCGTCAGAACTTCCCCTGTCAATGCTTCTCTGCGAATACGTCAGCACAACAGGCTTATTCAGATTCCTAAGAAAAAAACTCAACGCAGCAGAAGTATAATGCAAAAAGTCAGTCCCATGGGTTATTATCACTCCTTCAATCTCATTATCGTTTAACATCTTCTCTGCAATTTCCGCAATTTTTATCCAATGCTCGCTGCTCATTGATTCAGACGCTATCATAAAAGGAACTTCTATTTTCTTAACATTCACCATCTCAAACAACTCTGGATAAAACCTGGCAAATTCCCCAATTTCTGTCAACGGAGCCACGCCTCCGGTTTTTGGGTCAGATTTAGATGCAATCGTCCCACCAGTCACAATAAGCCCAATATTCTTCAGACCTTTTTTCTGTTTGATTTCAAACTCTTTCTTTTCCTCCGAATATTTTTTCAAAGCTCTTCCTGCAAGAACATTCTCTCTCGGAATTCCAACATTATACCCAGATTTCATTTTCAAAAGATAAATCCCGGGCTCCGCGCTCTCCAAAATCGTTCCTTCAACTTCTTTCTTCGCAAGCCGAAGTCTCACATAATCTCCAGGTACAAAATTCAGTTCTGCCATAAAAACTCTAGAAGAAAACAATATAAAAATCTTCTCACGATTTTTATATTGTTAGTAACGAACTGTTTTATGGAGTCCGCCTTTCTTTCTCACCCACAACAAGTCGTTTTGTGGGGTGGTTAGATAATTTAGGCAAGCGAACAAATAATTTTTTGGCGTTAGGCGATATTGCCAAAATAATATTATCTAAGCAATATCGCATCGGGTGGGCGAGCACGTTACGCGAGTGCGAGTAATTAGCAAATTTCGAGCGTGGCTGCAAGGTGGGTTGGGTAAAAAATAACGCCAAAAAATTCCGAGCGAGCCAATAATCAAGACACCAGACTATCTAAGCAGGTGTCCAATTTCAATAATCAAGGGCACGCATTAAACTCGCATCCGTAACTTGCGTTCCTTCCAACAACATCCCCGCTCTCACAAACTCTAAAGTCCTCTGAACAACTAGGCAAAACTCCAGCACAAACAAACTGGCACTTCCTCACCCCAGAAAGATATTGCCATTTTCCGTCACATAAAACATGAATTTCATTTGCGTGAACATCCGCACAACATTTGTTTTGCGTCTCAGTACTGCTAAAATCCCCGCATATCCTATCTCCAACAATGTCCCCTCTTCTGTCTAGTTTATCCTGATTCAAAAGATACCACCCCGCCGCAGCCACCACAAAAACAAGCACAATAGCCAGAACCCAAACGCTCTTATCTCGCCCCTTATAGTGTCTTTGAGAATTCTTCCTATCACGCTTTTTTTTCATTCAGATAATAGAAAACTCGAATATAAAAATATTGGCTTATGAAAATAAATCGGTTTACAAATCTGCCCGCCTTCAAATAAAATAAAACATCTCGCTCCAAGTCGGTATGGGGTGGTGGTTAGATAATAAAGCAACGAGCGTAAGCGAAGTTGCCAGTAAATTTGACTTGCGACAGCAAGTCCTATTTAGATACTAATCAAGAAGACAAAATCGCCGTAGGTGCTACATTCCCAAAAACCCCGCCAGAACTTCCACCCTCACTGCTGCCATAAGGCAACCCTTTAAATTCGGTGCGTTCATAACCCGCGCTCTGTCCAGACCTTTCATATCTGGCAGCATAAACATCAAAAATTAATTCGCTAAGCAGAAATCCTCTTGGAACAAGCGGCTCTCGATAACCTCTGCCAAACGCAGGCCTCTCATCAACTAACCTTCTCAAATACTCACGATTATCATTATCTTCATCGGACCTTCCTAAAGTTCCATAATTTACCATAAAATCTTACAATATTTTGAGTATTTAATATTTTCTAGAAGGGCGTTAAAAAATTTTTAATCTACAAAATAAGCAATTAATTGGTGCCAAAAAGGTAAAAAATTAACTTAATATTCCTGCCAAATTAGTCTAACTTATAATAAATGTTTCATAATTATCGAAGATAAATAAATAAAAAATCTATTAAATTTTCCTGCCAAAAAGGTAAGATTTATAAAGTCTCAGATGCTATAAAAGATATGAGCTATCTAGAAAGAAAACAAGTCAATGGTAGGACGTATCTTTCATTTGTAAAAAAGATATCGTTTATGAAAAAAATAGTTGTAATAAAAAAGCATATTGGCTTGGATTCCAATATTATTAGCAAGAAAAAATATCTCCTGGATAACCTTGAATCGATTTCGAATGAAGAATTAAATTTTAGAAAAAAATTCTTAGAAGATATAATACAAATTCTTTCTTACAATAAAGGCCTGCCAGAAAAGATTGAATTCAAAGCCATAAAAATAAATAATTTTATTGAAGGTAAACAATGTCAGTCTATAGTTGATACCGAATTTGCTAAAGAGTTTATTTTTAACTCAAATAATATTGAAGGGTCCAAAATTCCGCCTGAACGAGTCAGGGAAATAATTGACAAAGGGGATACAAAATATATGGACAGAAATGAGGTACGAGAAGTCCAGAACTCAATTATCGCATTCGAATATTTGAAAAAATCATTTAAATTTAATACTAATTCAATAAAAAGGATTTATCATATACTTACAAAAAACCTATTGAGAGAAGGAAAAAGTATGTATCCAAAAGGATTTAAAAAAGAACCCAATATCGTCGGCAATTCTCCGACTACCGCACCAGAAAAAGTTGAAGAAGAGCTCAAAACTTTACTCGATTGGTATAAACAACAAAGAAATAACCTACATCCTCTTCTATTAGCATTCGAATTTCATTTAAGATTTGAGAGAATCCATCCATTCCTGGATGGCAATGGGAGAACTGGCAGATTGATAATGAACAAAATTTTAATGAATTCTGATTACCCACCAATAATTGTCTATAAAGACAATAAACAAGGATATTTCAATTCAATCGCATCGTCCAGCGAAGGAAAATTAAAAAAATACTGCCAATTCATGCTAGAACAGGCAGATAAGAGCTATGACTATTTATTGTCAGTAATAAGAAAGTATTGAGCATAATAAAAAAGAAAACTTATAAAAATATTGTTTTTTAGAAAAGTCCATCTTCTAACTTTCGCATTTCCTCAAGCCCTCTTTTCCCGGCCAAGCGCAGGCGTTTCATCAACAACTCTTTTCAAATATTCCTATGAATCTTCTTCCCTTGTCAAAGCTTGATAATTCAATCCAACCATAGAAACTCACAATTATTTGGCTATTAATATTTTCTAGAAGGCTGTTATCGAATAGCCTATTATCCCGAAGGCAAGGCGGGTGGTTGAGGTATTGAACTTCCGTCAGGTATAACATTACTAGACAAGAAGAACCAGGCCATAAAACCAACAACTAAGATTAAAACAATAATTAACGCCCAAATCCATGCGCTCATTCCTCTTTTTTGTTTTATCATTTTGTTAGTTCGGTATTACTGGCGGAGGTGTAATTGTTCCTCCAGCAGTTGTAGCTCTCTTTAATGTGCAAGCGTCAGATACCTTTACAAGCATACCATTTCCAAGGAAATCATCAAAATCATAAGATTTTATTTGTAAATCAGATGTCATTGAAGTAAACCAAGTTTGTGTTTCAGGGTTCCAAGCATAGATTTTTTCATACGTGCAATCTCCTTTTATCGCATCCCATGAAAAATATTCTCCTTCATTTCCCTGATTAGGATTGTATTCACCATTATACATATCTGGATTTATTCCCACAAAATTCCAACCCTTTTTCATTGGTGTCTCTGCCCATTCACCAAATTTTATTGTATAAACTAATTTATTTAGCTTTCCTCCCTGAACTTCGCAGGCAGGGTCATTACAAGTTTGGATATTATCAATATAAACCCAGTAAGAATATAATCCAGCACCATCATCATAGTATTCGTCATTTTGGTCTAATCCAGAATTTGGAAGTTTGTTCTCTGGATAAATCTCAAAGTATTTGTTTTTATCAGGAGAATACATAAAAACCGCTTTTACATTGGAAGCACTTATTTGACTTCCAGCAGAAATATAACTTGGATGAAATCCCTGAAGTAAGTTCCAACCATTTTTTACTTCAATGGTTAATTGATAATCATTCTGACTATCTCCAACAGCGTAATACCAATTTTGAGCGGCAGAAACAAAAACACTTAACACTAACAAAGCAACAAACCCAACTCCCAAGACTGATTTCATCATATAATCATTACAAAACACATGTTTAAAAACATTTTCATAACTTCAAACTCGTTGGGAGTTAATAATCCCTCGCAACATAAACCACGCTCTGCGCCTTCTTCCCGCAAACAGCGCACTTTCCTTTAACAGATTCTTTCTTCAAGTTCGTTCCTCTAACCTTCGCCCCGACTTCTTTTTCTATAACTTCCGCGCACTTTTCTCCATCTTTGTCTATCGAACAAAATTCGCATCTCGCAATATTCCCTGAGTCAATCGCTTTCTTCATTTCCTTCACGCTAGCAACGTCAACAATTCTGTCTTTAAAAATCTCGTCCGCACCTTTCATAAGATTCTTCGTCGACTCTTTCTTCACCTTCTCAAGATAACTCATCATCTCTTTCTCCGCAATTACTTCCTTCTTGTTCAAGTCTCTTCTAAACACGCTAAGTTTCCCTTCCTTCAGCTCTTTCTTTCCAATATCAATTCTAACAGGCACGCCTTTCATTTCCCAACTGTTAAATCTCTCCCCCGGCGTCTTCTTGCTCAAATCAATAACAACTTCCGCAAACTCCCCAATCCTCTTTTTTATTTCCTTGGCTTTCTCAACTAATTCTGAACTGTCATCAATAGGCACAATCGCAACATGCCTCGGCGCAATTTCCCACGGAAATCTCAATCCCTTGTCGTCCCCATGCACGCTCACAACGCTCGCAAAAATCCTTGACATCGCAGGCCCATAACAAGTCGTGTAAACAAACTTATCCTTTCCATCCTTGTCCTTAAACTTAATATCAAACGCTTTAGCAAAATCCTGTTTTATCATATGCGTTGACGGCTGCTGCACAACCTTTCCATCTGGATTCAAGACATCCGCAGCAAAAGTTTTCTTCGCTCCCGGAAATGTATCCCACTGCGGCCTCTCAAAAAATATGAAAGGCAATCCGAAACTGTCATGCAAAACTTCTTTCGTCGTCTCCATATCTTCCTCAACCTGTTTCATCGCATCATTCTCACTCGCGAAAGCACAATGCGTTTCAATCCAGTGAAATTCTCTGCTCCTCAAAAACGGCCTAGTCGCTTTCGTCTCGTATCTAAAAACATTCGCTCTTTGATACGTCTTGAAAGGCAAATCGTTATAACTTCTAATCCAAAGCGCAAACATCTGATAAAACGCAGTCTCCGAAGTCGGCCTAAGCGCAAGTTTATCCTTGAACTTCGTCTCTCCTCCTTGCGTCACCCAGAAAACCTCAGGCATAAATCCCTCAACATGCCCCGCCTCTTTCATAAAATTCTCTTCAGGAATCAATGTAGGAAAAAAATACGGCTCATGTCCCTTGTCCTGCAGCACCTTCTCAAAATGCCGATACATCTTTTCCATGCAAAGCACACTCCAAGGCTGAAAAACCAAAAACCCCTTAACATTATACCTAAGATCTCCAAGCTCTGCCTTCTGCACAATTTCAGAATACCAAGTCGAAAAGTCCTCGCTCTTTCCAACACTAAGCCCCTTGTTGCTCTTCCCGTCTTTCTTTTCCTTATCGCTTGATTTATCCATAAAGAACAATAGCAAAGAGTGTTCTTAAATTTTATCAAAAAATAGCCATAACAAGAAATTAGTAATAAAATAAGACTAGAAACTCACAATCCCGCCGACATTATCACAACAAGACGGTTAGGGATGGTGGTTAGATAATAAGGCAACGAGTGTAGCGAAGTTGCCAGCAAATCTGACTTGTGACAGCAAGTCCTATTGAAACAAAAAGTGAGCGAGCCAACAAATAATTAAGACATGCGCCTCCATGCCCGCATGTCCTAATGCCGTTAACAAAAGATATTTATTCTCTTATATTAAAGAAAAGGCATGGTCTCAACCACAAGATATTATCCTCATGAAAAACCTATTTACACCCAAGATAGATTACTCCAGACAAAACTCTCTGAATTAGAACAAAGAATCCAGCCAGGACACACTTCAACTTTGCTTAGACAGGGCGTTTACGGCTACACCGACAGCAGAACCGGCGAAGGTCTTTTTGCAACAGGCCTTCCTGATAGTTTAGACGTCAGTGTGCAACAGCATGAAATAGAGGCGAATACCTAGCAGACACTTGGGCGTTATACAAAACCGGCAAGATAAATTTCTTCAGAGGCATAGGCTACCGCCCGCCAATTGGATTGAATTAAGATAGATTATAAAACGGGCCCAGAAGGAATCGAACCCTTATGTCGCGAAAGTCTTTTTGTTCGCGACGTTTGGGACTTATGCGAGCAAGGCGAGTATCTGGGGTTCAGCAAGGAATCGAACCCTAATAAACAGGCCTACAGGGAATCGAACCCTGATTTCTCGGTCCGAAGCCGAGGAGTCTATCCATTAACTTATAGGCCTACAAGAAGGGGACTGATGTCGCCCTTTAAAATATCTTTCCTTTGCTGTAAGGTTAATTTTGTCGGGCAAAAACCGTGCTTTTTCCAAATTAAATAACGAGAAAGTTTTGAAAAGTTCTTCATCCCTATCTGGTTCATCCAATTTTGCAGCTGGGAAATCCCATTGACGGTAATCTTATGAGCTTCGTTCTCGTGGATCTTTTTTGGCTTGTAAGAATAATAATTATATACGATGCCTAATTTCTTTAGAACAACACCAATATCCTCACAAAGATTCTTAGAAACAGTTGTGATTGAAACGACAGGATACACATGATTGGTCGTCTTAAACAACTTATAGCCCGGACCATAATACTTCCTAAAACTAAGATTTCCATCCGTATCAAATAATCCTCTTAAAAATCTCGCAATTAGCACTTTATTATCACTATCCAAGATGCTTGAGGGGATTCTAACGCTGGTAGATTTATTGCCATAAGGAAAACCCAAGTCATGAAAAGATTCTATAATCTCTTTCTTTCTTATTACGAAGCCATAAGTATTTCTTGAAGAAAAGATTTTTAGTTCTGTTTTAATGCCAAAAACTTTCTCAAACAAGACAGAGACATGTTCATCGAAATATTCAGACTCTTCCACACTTCCGCTCAAGTCTAATTCTCGTCTATGACCATCATTTCTTAGATAGCCATCTCCTGCATGGATTCCGCATATTTCTGCTAATTCTTCATTCATTTGTGTCACCAAATTTGTAATACAAATATATTCATATACCTTACGACGAACATGCATCCATGACCAAAAAAGAAAAAATTTGGGGAATACATTCATCTATCCACTAAACTATAAGCCCTTTCCTTTATCAATGGACACCCTTTTTTAACTTTATTGTCCAAGTACTTGCAAATTAATTTGCCAGCGAAGCGAATGCAACCGCGAGTTAGTAGAGCAAATTAGTAAAAATATTGTCAACAGAGTTAACACAAGTTTAATAACATTCAATCGGCACATAACAAAATGGTTGAATGGGACGGACTCTTAAGTTGGGCAATAGTCTTTCTGGTAATAGCCTTAGTGGCAGCTATATTCGGATTTGGTTTTGTAGCAGGCACTTCAATCGAAATCGCTAAATTTCTATTCTATATCTTTATTATCTTATTTGTTGTCTCAGTTGTTATTAGATTAGCAAAAGGGAAAAGGTAATGCCTCCTAGAGGAGTAAAAACGGCCAAGAGAAAAAGGTGAAATCAAGGAAAGTAAAAACATTCTTTAAATTTTCTTAAAATTACATCACAGAACCAAAAATCAAAGGCATTGCAACCGTCGCATCAATTCTAACATCAACAAAGTCTTCCCCGTACTTCTTTCCTTCTTTCAGCTTCCCCCAGCTCTTCCCTTCTTCCAACGGCGCCCCAGAGCTCCCGCCTCCCGCCTCCGCGTCCTGCGTTATCTGCACCCCATAATCCGCCCCTTTTGAAAATTGCAAGCTCTGCTGAATAAAATTCTTAGGCACGCCCCCGCCAATATAAATCACTCCGCTCTTTTTTGACGTCCACGCAAAATCAATTATTTCCTTCATATCTTCAAATGCGTCTATAAAAATCTCCTTCCCCGCCGCCTTCCTTCCCCAAATCATCAGTCCAATTCCAGAATCCGCAAGCGCAGGGCAATACAATTGCACATCTTTCTCATAACACGCTTGAAGAATACTTCCTCCAGTTCCAGCCCCACCCAAGCCCCCACGAACCCCCTCGCCGCCCCCCACATTAATCCGTTTTGATATTTTTCTGTCATTACCATTTTGGCTATTGTTTTTCTTACTTAATATTTCCCCAATCTTACTCAGAAATTCTTTAATCGTCTTGCATTCCTTAAACTCATTCCAATGTTTCTCAAAAAAATCTTCAAGCATAGGATAAACCTCATTCTTCATCAAAACATTATACATTCTATCAAATCCTTTCTTATGAAAATCCTCGTCGTCCCAAGTGTCACAATGATAATGACTTTCCCCTAATGCTTCAATCAAGTCATGCGTCAAATTCGCTCCAGTTGTAACCATAACGTCTATTTTCTTCTCGTTAATCAAGTCAATAACTATCTGTTTCATTCCTGCAGGAACCATCGCTCCAGCCATTCCAAAGAAAACCCTGCATTCTTTGTCCGCAAACATCTTCTTAACAATCTCGCTCGCTCGTCCAATTTTCCTAGCCCCAAATCCCGCGTCCTTCATCCGTTCGACTAACTCAGAAACTTTCATTCCCTTCTCAATTTTCAATGGTTTTACCTTATCCATGTTTACTATTTAGACAGCAGCAACATAAAATTGCTGTCCTATTGCGCACAAAACGGCTTTGCGTTTATACTATAATAAAAAGAAAATTATAGAGTTATAAACCTTCGCCCAATCGTTCAGGCTAAAAGAACTTTCATCCCATTAATGAATTATTAGTATAAGGTGAAAGTTAGGTTAAATCTCGTTTCGAACTCAGAGAACAATTACGGAGTAATTGAGAGATTTACCTTTTAGCAGAGATTAAGTGACCCGAAGGGCAAGAGTGGGCTACGAAAGACCCTCTTGTCTTGAATATTTGTTCGTAAATCTCTCTTCGAGTGGAATTGACGGCTATTATTATTTGGTGCAAGACTATTTTGGGTGGGGGATGGCGCGCGCTGTTTAGACGTGGTTGTAGAACTTTCTAAGCATCTTAATTTTGTTTATGTTTAAATTTGAGAAAATTATGCCTTCTTTATTCTGAATTTTATTCAAAATTTTCAATGGACTGCAGATATAACTTTCAGAAAGCACCTCATCAGTAAAAGCATCGCAACTCACAAAATAAGCTAGATTTTCAAAAGCCCTCGTAAGAGGATAGCTTCTAAATACTCCTTTACTGATTTTTGCATTATTTAATAAATATGACGGACAAAATATTATTTGTGCACCGCTTTCTGAAAGTTTTCTAATATTTTCTGGAAAAGCAAAATCCCAGCAGATAATAATTCCAATTTTCCCGAAATCTGTTTCAATGACTCTATTGTTTTTTCCAGAAGTTGTTTGTTTTAAATCAAGGTCAGGAAACAGGTTAATTTTTTTGTAAACATACTGGATTTTGCCTAATCTATTAACCAAAATTGCAGAATTGAAAATTTTGTTATTTTCTTTTATATGAGCACCAAAGATGCAGTAAATTGATTTCTTTTTGCATTTTTCTTGAATAGCCTTAATTTCTTGGCAATTAATATTTAGAAAGTCTTCGCCTAAACATGATTCGGGAAAACAGACTAAATCAGCATTCTTTGTAGAAGCCTTATCTATAAAATTCAGAACTTTCCTCAAATTTTTGTTTAGTTCGTCAAAAATTTCAATTTGGGCAACAGCAATTTTTGGCATAATTTTATATGGAAAAAGCACTTAAATATCCTCTGCAAGCGCGCCGTCGGGTGGGGGTTAGGATTATTCTTGCATTTCTATCACCGTCAATTACGTTTAAGCGAGATTAAACGGTTTGATTCTGATTTGAGAAAAGGCTTAAGCGTAACGAGAAGAGAGATTGAGAATTATTTTCAGAATGAAAATAACTTCCTATTGTTTTATTTTTATTAGGAAGCAAATTTCAAGTTCATTTAATCATCATTAACCGTCCTTTATGTTAACAATTCACCAAGGATGTCGCGCGCGTCGCGCCTCACAACTCATTAAAGCTATTCTCTCAGAAAGTTATTTCACAAACTCAACGCCTTCAAAATTCTCGAACTGTTTGTCTCCTGTAAGAAACTTGGCGTTCAGCTTTCTCGCCAGAATATATCCAATGCAATCAACATAAGATAAGTCACGACGGTAATTTTTCAGCCTGAACTCGTTCGCTTCTTTTATCACAGCGTCATCAAACTCAACGCAGAACTCAAGAAAGAAGTCATAATAATATTCCGCAGAATCTTTCCCCTCGGTTCTAAGCAGGCCATAATGCAATTCCATCAAATTAAGTTTGCTTGTAACTATCGAAATGCCTTGCTGATATTTTTTATAATTTTCGCTGTTATGAACAAGCTCATACATTGCATAAGTGTCTAGAAAAAAATGTTTTAGCTCTTCCATCCTTTTCTTACTAAATCCTTAAACTCCTGCCCGGACATCTTGCGTTTCTTTATCAGCCCTGCAATCTTGGAAAAATTAGCTTCTTTGAAAACTTCAATCAGAATAGTGTCGTTCTCCTTGAGGCCTTTCTTCTCGATAATCGCGCTTGGCACTATAATTGCCATCGAGTTTCCCCATTTCTTTAACTTAACTTCTATTGCCATAGTTAGACAGATGTATCACCAATATATAAACTTTCGTTTCTACCTTTAATTCCATTAAAAATTACTTCCTCATCCCCTCAAACTTATCCAAAACTTTCTTCGCAACAGAAATCGTCTCCGCAACATGCTTCTTAGGAAAATCCAAGTTCACTTCAACTAAATCTGCTCCCTTCAGCCTTTCCTTAACTTCAGAGATAACTCCAAGCAAATTCATAATTTCTTCCTCGTCAAAACCTTCCTTCACAGGATATCCCGTCGCCTTTACAATTCTTGCATCAAATACGTCAACATCAAAACTAACATAAACTTCTCCTTGTGAAATAAACTCTCTCAGTTTTCTCAAGCTCCTCGCCAAATCATATCTCACTTCATCAACAGTTATCGTTTTAATTCCAGAAAGCGCCAGGAATTTTCCTTCTTCTTTCTCAATCTTCCTTGCCCCGATAAGCAAAATGTCTTCTCCGTTCACGCCTTGCTCAACCAATGCCCTCAACCATTCCTCATGCGTCGGCTCCTTCATCGGCGGCATTAAATCCGGGTGAGCGTCAAACACAACCATTTTCCCGTTTTCAAACTTATCAAAAAAAGCCCGAGCGATTGGATAACTAATGGAATGGTCTCCCCCTATAAAAACAATCATCTCATCATGATAAAAAAACTCATCTGCCGCGTCGTAAATCTTAATTATCTGTTCTTCTAAATTCCCATTGTCCAATTCCAAGACCTTATCAAATTTGCTCACCAGTAAATCACCAAAATCCCTTGTCCCTTTCGTCTTTCCAAGCCCGTTCACTCCCGGAACTTTAACAAGCTTCATTATTCACCGTACCGTCTTTGCCTTCTCGAATATTCTTCAAACGCTTTCCTCAATTCTTTCACATCAAAATCAGGAAAATATGTCTCGGTAAAATACAATTCCGCATAATCCGACTGAAACGGCATAAACCCGCTCATCCTAATCTCCTCTCCTGTCCGGATAATCAAGTCAGGGTCAGGAAATCCATTTGTATCCAGATAAAGCCTGAACTCTTCGGCATCAATTTCTTTCCTTCCTTCTTTCAAAATTTTATTCACCGCCCTCACAGTCTCATCCCTTCCCCCATAATCTAAACACATAATCACGCAAATTCCCTTATTGTTCTTCGTCTTCTCTTCCAGTTCAACGATTTTGTCAACTAGCTTCTTCAGCAGTCTATCCTTTCTTCCAACATGAACAAACCTAATTCCCATATCTCTCTTCTCATCAAACTCGTTGAGCCCTTTCAGAATAATTCTCATGAGTATATCAACTTCTTTTTTCTCCCTCTTCCAATTTTCAGTAGAAAATCCCCAAAAAGACATATATTTCACTCCAAATTTCTTCGCTTCTTGTATCAAAGAATTCATATTTTCATAAGTTCCTGCCTTCTCGTGTCCTTCCCATGGCTTCAACAACCTGCGCTTCGCCCATCTTCTGTTTCCATCCGGAATCACCGCAACGTGTATCGGAATTGTGTTATCCATGCTTTAGGAAATGAAAAAGCGGTTTTTAAAGTTTTAGAATTTTCACTTTATTAAGAAAAAGAAAATCCATCCTACTCCCACAACCAAGCAAACATTATCATCACAAGACGGTTGGCTGCCTCAACGACTGGAAGAAGTTGACTTCGTCAGTGTTGGTATGATAACTTTTTGGGTGGGGGCGGGTTGCAAAATAATTCACAAACCCTTCAACAAATCCAAAGCTTCTTCACAAAATTCTTTGCACTCTTCCCTTGGTCTTTCAAAAAGCTTTTTTCCTTAATTATTTCAAAACCGTTCATCTTAACCCTGCCCTTTACAGAATCAACCTTAACATCTTGAACCTTCGAAAATCCGGGATTCGATTTCAACCAATCAACCAATTTGTCTTTCTCTTCCTCATTGCACTTTGCGTAAATCTCAACTCTTCCATCATCCAAATTTCTTACATTTCCTTTCAAGCCATCCTTCTCTGCATAAGACTTCATCATGCTTCTAAAATTCACTCCTTGGACTCTCCCGCTAACAATAATCCTAAAAGATTTCATAAGATAAATAATTACGCCTGCCTTAAAAAATATTCTCTTATTTGCTCGCTCATCAGCCCTTTAATTTTCTCTCCACAATAATCCAAAACCCGAGATGATTCAACCCACATCGCTTCTTCTAAATCACTTCCAACAGTTATTCTATCAGATTTAGCAAAACATTCATAATATTTTACATCCTTTCCGCTAGGAGATTTATCTGTTCCAACACATTGTCCAACTTCAATTTCTAAGCCGACCTCCTCACGCGTTCCACGCTTCAGCGCTTCAGCATCACTCTCTTCACCTTCAACATTTTCTCCAAGCAAATACCATTCTCCAGCCAAAAACTTTGGAGAATCGCTCCTCTTCTTTCCCATTAAGGTCTTTCCATTATACAAAATTATTGCAATTACTGCTCTTCTTGGCATGAACAAATCTTAACTTGATATTATATAAAGAATTCTATTCCAAATTATAGGTTCATTTCTTCACTTCTTCCTCAAAGACTTCCTTAAATTTCTCCAAATCAGAAGTCTTAATTCTTGCTCCAACCGCATCGTCATGCCCTCCCCCAGTCCCATCCACGCCCTTCAGAACTTTCTCCAAAATCTTCTTAACATTCTTTCCTCTCAGAGAAATATTCGAAACTTCTCCTTTCTTGTAAGCCACAAGAACGTACTTCCCCGGATTCTTGTAGTGCAATTCGTTAGAAAGGTCCGCACTCATGCTCATTTCTCCCCCGTACTCAAAAAAGACAACCTTCTCGTTAGAAAAATTCCCCGCTTTTTCCAATAAAGAATCATACTTTCTCTTTATGTCCAAATACTTTCTGCGAAAAGAATAATTTGAAGGTCCCTCAGCAAAAACTTCTCCGGGATTCTTGCAAGAAATCAAAAAATTCTGCAGCTGCACAACATGCGTAACGCTGTCCTTCAGTCCAAAATTCATAGCCATCGCGATTCTCCCAATCTCTGTTTTGTAATACGCATCAAACGGCTCTTTCACCACCCCCCAAAAGTCCGGATAATGTTCTTTGAACTCGCTGACAAACTCCGGAAGAAAATGGTCTGCAATGCACCCAATCACGGCCAACCACATATCTTCTTTCCTTTTTGTTATTTTATAGCACAAATAAGTCGTCGGCTCGTCGCTCTTGTCCTTCCCGGAATTCCTAGCAGGATTAAAAACAAATATATTCTTGAATTCCTTTTCAAATTCATCACAAGGAACGTCATGATGGTCTATCCAAACCAGCGGCAGCCCAAAACTATCAATAATTTCAACAAACTCCTTCGACAAAACCGGCTTGTCCAAAATAAAAACACTGTCCGCGCCAAGCTCAGAGGCCCTTCTTGCATAGCCTCCATCCAGTCCAGGAAAGCTCCGGACAGCCACGCCCTTCCCCCTTCCCAAAAACTTCCTCAAAAGAATATAACTGCAAAGCCCGTCTGTATCATTGTCAAAATAAAAAATAGGATTCTTCGCGTTCTCAAGATGCTCCCTAACTTCCGCAAGCTGCTTCTTCGTTAACATCTTTAAAAAAAGCTAATGAGATATATAAAAGCTCTGTTGAAAAAGTTAAAAGCATTGCCCCCCATAACCAAAAACTGTGACCGCAAGTTGACGTTATAATAATTTCCGTGATAATAAAAAATAAAGCTATCTTTAGGTTCTTCCAAAAATAAATCTACTTCGCCATCGTCAAGTCTGGTTCAACAACTCCGCCGCCAACGCCCCCATAAGCAATCGGCCCGCCATACGACTCAAAAGGCAATTTTACCTCGCCGATTGAACTCAAATCGCTCAGTTCGTTTGCCTTTATCTTAGAGTTCGAAATCGTATAAAGAACGTCGTCCATATACAAGCTCCTTCTAACATAATCTCCTCCGCCATACCAATACTGGTCTCCTTTCTCATCTTGTTCATGAGCAATCTTTCCTTTCAGCTCGATTCCATTCAAGTCCACGTTAAAAACATAAGCTCCCTGCCAATTCTCATAATTCGGCCAGAGCTGTCCTGCAACGCTATACTCTTTGCTGTATGAAACCGGAATCACAAGAAGATTTTTCTCCTTGTCGAACAAAACCGCCTTGTGGTCGTAAGTCGCCTCGGAGTTGCTCCACTTTTCTTCAACTTCATACTTCCCAATTTCCTCGGGATTCTTCATCTCTGTAACATCATACAAGCTAATCTTGACTCCTTCAACTCTTCCGCTCTCGCTCGCTTCCATTCCAATTCCGATAAGATGATTTTCGTCATAAGGCTGAAGATAACCAGAGTATCCTGTAACCTTCAGCTCTCCAAGCACCCTTGGATTTTCAGGATTAGACAAGTCAATCGCAAACAACGGGTCAGTCTGTCTGAAAGTCACCATATAAGCTCTCCCCCCCATAAACCTCGCAGAATAAATCTGCTCCCCTTCTGCAAGCCCTTCTAGTTTCCCAATAATTTCCAAATCAAGATTCAAAACATAAACTCCATTTTCGTTCTCTTCTCTGTCCCATCCTCCCGTCGTAGTAGCAATCCTGAACGTTCCATCGTATTCATCCATCGAAAACTGGTTCAAAACTCTTCCAGGCACTTCTCCAACAGCCTCAGCAGAAATTCCCAACCCGTCCACACTAACTCTGTGAATGACCGTCTTCTCCTGCTCCTCTTGGATTTCCTTGAAAAACTCAAACGCCTTTTCCTCTAAATTGTTCTGAAACTCAAACACCTCGCTATCGTCCAAACTCTGCATATAATCTCCAAATATCTCTCCGATTTCTCTTTCCTTCTCGCTCAGGCTCTTGTCGTCATCTCCCCAAATGTCTTCAATATCGCCAGCAACGCTGTTCGGCAGTTCAGGCAATAGAATCTCATCCAAATATCTTCCCATAATATATTCCTGGCTAAGCTTTCTCTGATAAGTCAGATAGATATTATCTTCAGAAACAAAAATGCTCGTCGAGCTTCCAACTAAATAAGTCTCAGTTTCAAATTCCCCATCATCGACATTAATCGCCGCGATTGTGTCAAAAACAAAATTCTGGTCGTGTTGTCTGAAATAATAAATGTCTGTTGGTGCAATGTCTGTTTTCACTCCGTCAACTTCATAAAATGGAAGGTCAAAACTATTTTCATAAATATATTTATTAGATATTAAATAAACATAATTTCCAATCATTCTCGCATCAAGATAATTCCCGCTAAGCGCTATTGTTTTGTCAAGTTCAGGATTGCTTCTGTCAGAAACATCATAAATATAAGCAAGCGTGCTTTCCTTGCTATAGCCTCCGCATCTTATTCCCCAATAAATTTCCCCGCATCTTATTCCGCTGTCAACATATTCATACTTCTGCGTGAAAACAATCATTTTATCTTCGTTGACAAAAAGCCCCATGACAGAATCCTTATCAAAACTAACTTCGCTCACAATGTCCATTCCTTCTGCAGGATACGCGTCAACAATCACAACTTTATTCCCGCTAACAGTATAGATGTACTTCCCGTCGTTCTTCACAATGTCCGGCTCATCAACTCCTTCAACTTGAACATTAGTCTGAGAATAACTATCCGCGCCGCTATCAGATGCCGACTGCGACTCGACTCCAGCCTTAGCCATATCATTTGCAACAGCAGGCACAGCTCCAGATTCTCCCATCACCTGCGTACTTGCAAGTCCGCCATAGTAGAAATTATTTTCCTGCACGTTCTCTTCCAGGAAAGCCCTTATTTCTTCAACAGAATTAAAATTATTAATTTCCCCGACATTTACATTTGGTCCGACAGGATTAATCCTCAAGGATACAACCAAAAATACAATTGCAACTACAAGAACGCTTCCCACGACGACAATATTTTTCATTTCTTCTTTCATTTTGTTCCTAAATCTCTTGCATATTTAAATCCTATTTTGTGTTCAAGTTTGTTTGAAGCTATGCATGATGAGAAGAGATTAAAATTGTTTGCGATAAATAATTCGACTCGAACTAATTGCGAGTCGAAACTATCTGGGCGGGCGAGCGCGTTACGCGAGCGAATTAGCAAGCAACCCGAGCGTGACCGCGAGTTGGGTGGATGCAAACAATTCGTAAGAGAAATTTCATAAATAGTATTCATCTTTCTCTCCTCGCAAAATTCCAAATCAAATAAACAAGCAAAGCAAACAACGCTCCAGTCAAAAACCAAAGCCACGCATTCTGAGCCAAACTCAAAACAATTGACGAAGTCGTTGTAGAAGCTGTCGCAGCCATTGGCGTAGCTGCCGTCCCAGCAGCAACTCCAGCCCCATTTGCCTCAGCCGCTTCGGCAGTCGCCTTCAAAGCTCCTCCGTCTCCGACAACAGCATTAAACATATCATTAGACTGAATCTTCGCAGAAGTCCAAAGCTTAATTCCGGCAGCAGCCAGCCCGGCAAAAATCACTGCCGGCAAAACTCCTTTAACCATTTGCTTAGGCATAATCACAATTCTCTTATTCACAACTTTATACAACTCCATCTTCTTTCCTTTCCTGCTCCAGAAAAATCCCTTGCTTCTTTCAATAAGTCCAGCATCAACAAGTTTCTTAAGATTGTAAGTCACCGTATTCAACGGAAATTTAAGTTGTTCAGCCAGCTCACTCGCAGACTTCTCGCCTTCCGCAAGCGCCTGCAAAACCTTCTTAGACGTTTTGTTAGAAAGCACCTCCGCTATCCTTTCGCTCCTCGCGTCATCCAAATCAATCATTATCGAACTGCTTGCCATTTTTACACTTTTCTCCAAGGTGCGTAAGCGCGTTCTACGCGCAACAATAATGAGACGCCAGCCACAAAGATTGGCGTCCTATTTACGCACCAAACAAGTTTATATTATATACAACAAATCCAACTTATAAATTCTCTGAAAGCTTCAAACAAGATTGAAGTCATTAAAAATTAATCAAGCGGCGCATTGCAATAACAAGTAGAAGCGCCGCAATCACTTACCAAAGAGCTAGCAAATGAACATATAGCGCCCTGACTGCTTCCACAAACCGCAGAGTCGCTTATTGTCCATCCGCCACATTCGCTTTGGCATTTTTGGAGACATGATTTAGTCGCCTGTTGTTGACAAGTAGCAGCTGTAAATGTTGCTGCCCGAGAATTTTTGTTACCATCCCAAATCCAAATAGCATATTGATTGCCTTGCTGCAAAACTAATTCTGGTACTGCTTGAAGAGCCCCGTTGTTTACTGTGATTTGTGAACGTGAAATAAAACCAATATCCCCCCTTCAAAACCCTCAAATTTCACTACTCCCCCTAACAAAAACTTCTTGCAAAATCTTTAAATAATATTCATACGATTATAAAACATGAATAAGTGGGCTGAATTATTGCTTGGATTGATTCTGGTAATAGGCGCAATTATAGTCGCGTTCTACTCGCAGGCTTGGACTGCCTGGGGCGTTAGCTTCAATTTCTGGAGCCCCGCATGGACATTCCTCAAAGGCGGAATCTTCTGGTTCATCCTGATGATTGGATGCCTTTTCATCCTTCTCGGCATCTCCGAAATCAAGGGATAATTACAAATTACTTATTTACCAAGGAAACACTTTACCTTTACTCTTTCTGTCCTCCCGAATAAACTAATATATTACAATATTAATATCCTGAAAACTGAAGCTATTTAGAAAATTAATCGCGTCCTTCTCTTCTTAGAACTTTTCTTTCTATGTTTCACAAGCAAATAAACCAGCAGAATCACAAGGCAGAAGAAAACCACCACCAGAGTAATTGCATTCAAATTCGTCCTTATCAATTCTAAATTATTTCCAAAAACAAATCCTAGATAGATTAAGATAGCAGACCATATTCCCGCTCCAAGCGCCGTATAAAATATAAACCTTCCAAGATTCATCTTCGCAAAACCCGCAGGCAAAGAAATCAACTGCCGAATCACTGGAATCAGTCTTCCTGTAAAGGTTGTAATGTCCCCATGAGACTCAAAATATTTCTCTGACTTTGCAATCGACTCGTCATGAATAAAAAGAAACTTCCCATACCTATGAACGAGCTTTTCAACCGCCTTCCTTCCAATAAAATAAGCAAGGTAATAATTGACTAATGCTCCAAGAATACTTCCAAGAATCGCCACAGACAAAATCAGCACAAAAGACATTTTCCCTTGCGCAGCCAAAGCCCCTGCAGGAATCAGCACAACTTCAGATGGAAAGGGAGTAAAACTGCTCTCAATCGTCATAAGCACAAATATCCCAAAATAGCCCAGTGCCCCTATCGTGGAAACTAAAAAGTTAGCCAAGACGTCAAAGATTTCCAATAACATCCCAATCTTAAGAAAATGTCCTTTAAAGGTTTTTAGTTTCATCAACTACAATGATCCTTAAACTTCAGCATTCTTCTTCCAGATAAGTTTAAAAATTACATAGACTAAGTTTTGTCATGAGAAAGGAAAAGCGAAAATCAAGGCAGAAAAGAAATAGGGCAAAGGGCGCAAAGGGAAAAGGAATGAGAGAAGCGTCTAAAACTAAATAGAGAAAAATTCTGTTATCTTCTTTTGTTTGCCATGTTCTGCGAGAATTTTTGATTTGTTTGTGTAGTTTGTTATTGGTTGTTTTAATTTAAGCTGAATGTCTCTAAGAGCGTCTTTTAACGTTGGAAATTTTTTTGCTGGTTCTGAGAATGCTTCTCTGGATGTTTGTCTGAGAATGCCAACGCCCAGGGGCGCGGTGTATTCCGGGCGGATTTCTCTAATGATGAGACAAGAGCATTGGCGTTTTATTTTTTCAAGGTATTCAGTAAGAGCGAGGCGGTTTGCGTAATAGGCTCCGGTTACAGAGTCTGCGTATTTTTTTCTTGGAAAGAATGATTCGTAGTCATGCCAGATTCCTGGATGGTTTAGTGAAATCTCGATTACTTCAAAAGACCATTTGCTTGGAAGGAGAAGGAAGTTGTAATGATTGCCCAAATATTCTGCTGTGAAGACCATGAACTCCGAAATTTCCTGATAATATCTAATTCTTTCGAGTCTTTCTTTTGAGAGAGTGTCATCGACTGCGGTTATAGACCATCTTGTTGGAACAAGCTTTCGGTTTTTTGTCAAGCCCAAGAGTCCGGCTGAGAGAATTTTTATCAACGAAGAATTTTCAATTCCTGATTTGTGCATTTCAACTAAAGCTGGGGCGGATTTTAGCTCGCCATCTGAAACGAGGTAATCAATTTTCTTTTTTACAGGAGCGTTTTCCTGGAGCCTTACGGATTCTATTGGAGCAGCTTTAGGAATTATTGGCGTGCGAGAGTCTTGTTCTGGATTTTTTGAGACCGGTTTTTTTAATTTGAATTCTGTCGAAACTGATTTGTGAGTCATTGCGATTTCCTGCATTACGGAAAGAAATTTTTTATCGTTTAGTTTGTAAATGTTACTCTGAGTTCTGCCATAAATAAGCTTGTTTCGCATTGAAAGAATGCTTGGAATAGAAAGTTTTCTCTCGTGCCAGAGTTCTGGGGATGACATTATTGAAGTTTGGCCGTGCTCCATCGGTGAGAGGATTCCTGTATAGACATTCGGATAATTCCATTTGCCGACGAAGATTTCCGGAGGAGAAGAGCCAGAGAATTCAGTAAGAGAAACAGGTCTTCCCATTAGCATCGAGTGTTTCTTGCAATTTTCCTGTCCGCAGATTTTACATTTCATATTGAAAGAAAATTGAAGAAGTATTTAGAAATTTGTGTAATTTAATATTAACTTCACAAAAATTCATCCGTTCACATAAATCCCAACAATAATCAAAAGTGCGGCAACCAGCCAAACAACATAAGTCATTGCCAGAGAAAATTTCCTGTTCAGAATCCCATAAAGAATCCAGAAAGGCGTGAAAGCAGCCAGCGCAATCCATGAATTCAGCGAGCCAATTACATCCCCAGAAAACCAAATTCTATACGCCTGCGGCAATGCAAGCAACGCCCCAAGAAAGCCAACAAAATAAATCATGAACTCAAGAAATCTGATCGTCTTAGAGTGTTCTTCTTCAATATCAAAGTTCTGATAAATCGCCTGTCCAAAACCTGCCTCCGGCAAATCCTCTTTCTTAACCTTTCTAACCATAAAACCTCTGACTTATAAAAATCCGCTTCTTTATAAAATTACTTCTTTAGGATTAATAAGAAGGTATTCTTTTTGAAGACCTTATTAAGGATTGTTATCTAAATAAGATTTAACTAACGACTCAAAGAAAGTGACCGATTCATTCCAAACAACAGCTAATTCTTCAGCATGCCCATATAATTTATCCAAATCTTTTAAATTATGGTAAAGACTTTTTATTCTTCTAAGAGGTTCTGTGTCTAAATCTGGAAATACTTTAGATAACTCTTCTAGGGCAGAAAATCTATTCTTTCTTAAATTCCCATCAAGCATAGCTAATACTTGTTTAGATGCTCTGCTTGTTGCGTCCAATGTTTTGTTAAATCTCTCTAATAATCTTTCATAATCTTCTTCTTTGTCGTGTTCTAATAAAAGAAGTCCTAGTCTTGATTTTCTTAAATTGAAACGCAAAGCATTTTGGTCCGAATGTATTGCAATAGAATAAGTAAATAGTTTTCTATAATCTGGTCCGACAAGTATTCTACCCTCTTCACCAAAATATGCTTCAAAGTTTGGGTCAAATGAATTAAACCTTCCATCTTGCATAGTTCTTAAATCTGTAACCGTAACTTGAAACGGAATATTATTTCCTTTTTGGGCTTGTGTTAATACTTTTGAAGCAGTGTTTAGTTTTTGTTTATCTATAATAACCTCATCTGGAAATATTAAAACTGCATCTATATCACTTCTACCAGCGACATAATCTCCTCTAACCCAAGAACCGTATAGCATTAAACTAACCCCTTGCTCCCCTAAATCTCCCAATCCACCTTTTAATTTTTCTACAAAATCTTGATAGTTTTGCTCTTTGGGTCTTGCTTCGTTATATCCGAATACCATAAAATTTAACAAAGAAATAGGTTTTAATAGATTTCTATCTTTTCTAGTAAGCTATTCAAAATGAATACCTTCTTAATGACTTCCAATTAGTTCTTCTTTAGAACTAATGACTTCCAATTAGTTCTTCTTCACAGCCGCCTTAATATTTTTATTCAGCTGCCTCATGCTTTCTTCAAGCTGGTTCTTATCTTTCGTCCCGGTGCAAACCAACTTTCCATTCGAGAACAGCAAAAATGTCGCTGGCGGGTCAACTAATTTGTAAACAAGTCCAGGAAATTGCTCTGGTTCATACTCTGTATTTTCCAATTGCAGCGCCAAGACGTTCAAATTCAAATTCAAATCTATGCTTCCCGAAGCAACAATATTCTGGACAGTGATTTTCGGCTTGTCCGTGATTTTGACTCCAATCTTCGCAATCTGCTTTATCACAGCATCAATAACCTGCTTAACCTGCGCAACACTTTTCGTCCCAGTGCAAACCAAATTCCCTGAAGAAAACACTAAAACGGCCGACTTCGGCTCTTTCACTCTTAGCACAAGCCCTGGAAATTGCTCAGGATTATATTCGGTATTCGAATGTGTCCTCGCCAGCTTCGTCAAAGAAACCGGTTTCCCAAGAGAAGTAGTCGCAACAATATTCTGTATCTTTAAATCAGATTTTCCTTCCGCCATAAGTAGCTCCCTCATCATTCATAAATCCCCCCATTTATAAAGGTTTCTTATAGCATCGGGCTTTGTTGAAAAAGTTTAATTATTTTACTATCTTGGTTTGGGGGATGGTGGATTGAGTGGTTAAGGCGAGCAGTTACGTTAGAGTAATACATATACTAATTACTAGCGTGGCTGCGAGCAGAGCATGTTACGCGGAGTGATTTGTAAATAAATTACTAGCGTGGCTGCCTCGCGAACAGAGTGAGCGACTTCGTCCCTTGTCGCGAACAGCAAACAACTCAAAAAAAGATTTTCAACAAAGCACTTACCGTCTATTTCTATTGATAAAAAGAGATATTCCTATAATTCCAAAAAGCAAAACCAAAATAGTCAGGGCTGACCACAGCACTCTCCGAGACTCTCCGTTCTCTTGTCCGGACCCAAATACAGAAAACAAAACTAAAAATATCACAAGCACTAACAGAAAAATACCAAGAAAAACCAAAGCAAATTTTCTGTCACCCATTTCAACACCAGCCGTCTTATTTTTATAAACTTAATGAATCCGCGTCATCTGCCTATGAAGCTTCTTGTTATCAAAATGCCCCGACCTTAGAACTTCAAGCTTCTTTGCTCTTCTCTTAGACTTCTTAACCATCATAACCACAAAAATCAAAGCAACTAAAATCAAAATTCCTATTCCCAAATAAGACAAAACTCTTCGGTTTGCATCAGAGATAGCAAATCCTGTCAAGCCGGTTTGAGACGGCAGAAATATTGATTTATCCGCGACAAATTCTACGTCGCCCTCGACCAGTTTAACTCTGAAATTAAACTCTCCAAATGAATCTTTTGGCAGCTCAAACAAGATTTCTCCGTCTTTTTTCTCTCGAGCCCCAAGAGAAACAGTTTCCTGGGCAGCATATCTTGACAATCCGTCCAAGTCCATAAGAGAATAATCCATAACAAGAATCCTATTCTCTCCGGAATATTCTTGCAATGAATAAGCAACTTTCAGTTTATTCCCAATCTTCTCATAATTCAGGATTTCAATTTCAAACGGCTGATAATAAACCGTAAATCTTACGTCTTTCTCTGCATAGCCTTCATCACATTGAATTTTAATTTTAGTTGAGTAAGTTCCGGGCTCTGCATTGTCTGGCACACCAGCTCTCAAAATAAAAGCAGACTTCTCCCCAATTCCCAACCCGTCTTTACTTTCGCTCGTCCACCATTCCAAGTCTTTTCCTGAAAATTCCACACGGCAATTATTAGCAAATACTCTGTCCTTATTTGTCGCTTCCAAAGTTACTTCCCCCGATGTTCCCCTCTCAAAAAACAACTGTCCTGGCTCAGAAATTTCAAGCTTCAGCAAAAAAGTTTCATTATATGTTTTGACTATTCCTCCTCCGCCACCCCCACCACCGCCACCGCCCCCAGTGTCTCCGCCACCGCTTATTGCAGTAGAAACACTAAATGTTGAATTTGCTGAATTTGAATTCCCGGCAGAATCCTCGACAAAGAAATTCAGCAAGTAAGAAGCATCAGCTGAAACTGCAAAACTACCTAGTCCAGCAGTGCAATTGATAGTAGTATTCGCAACTTCTAAACTTGCACCCTGATAGACATTGTATTTGCAGGTAATTGGGCTCGTGTCTTCAGCATTAAATCCGAATCCGACAGTTCTCGAATTCTTCACTCCGCTTGGCTGCGTCAAAGTCAAATTCGGATTCACATTATCAACATACAGCGTTCTATTGGTTGTGAACACTCCATTTCCAAAAGTGTCGTTGCAATAAACCGCCCACAAATAGTTTCCATCCTGCAAGCCTACCGAAAACAAATTAGTTCCTCCTGAAGTTAAACTTGAGTCGCTTTCATTTTTCATGAAAGCCCCATTGAAATTTCCCCATAATTCGCAAGTATCTAAATCAGGATCTTCTGCCTGGAATAAAAATCCGTAAATTCCCAAGTCAGACCTTTTATACGCATCCTCGCCCGGCGACAATAACAAAATTGAAGGCGCTCCAAGATTAATACTAAAATTATTTTCATCAGACCCAATATTTCCGGAAGAATCATTTGCATAAACCTTTATCGTATGTTCCCCGCCCGTTATATCAAAAGTCGAATTTTCACAATCAACCAAAGAGATGTTTTCCCCATTGTCTAAATCATACCAGCAACTGTCTAAATTATCTTCGGTAACAGAAAACTCGAGCGGCAAACTTTCATTATATCCAAAAGTCTGTCCTTCATTCGGCTGCGAAATTAAAACAATTGGATTACTCGTATCTGGGGCCGGCGTCACATTAACAAAATAACTAACTCCGATAGAATTATCCAAATAATTTGTTCCGCCCGATGAATTAGCAAAATATTCATAAATCCCCGCCCCCAGAGTTACGTTCTGCCCGCTCTCGCCGGTCACTGCAGTTCCATTTCTGAATAATCCTATATTTCCTGAATCACTTCCCGCACTCGCATTAATTTGTTGAGGATACTGTACAGTCAAATTCCCTGCCACCCCATTCAACAGCAATGTGACCGCATTTCCTATTTTATTGACCACCAAAACTTCGCTGACTGTTCCATTAGTATAATTCTCTCCCCCAGTTGTATTGAAAACATAATTGTAAGTTCCCGCATTCAAAGTCAAAAATGGCTCCTCCCACGGAGATGAGCTTGCTGCCAAATTTCCATTTCGATAAAATGAATAAGGCATGCCTCCATCTCCGATCACGCCTTCCGTTGCAATCGCTCTTGTCTGGGTTCCATAATTAACATTGTTCGAAGGATTAATATTGATTTGCATCCCGCTGGAAGGATTTGCCTTGCTCACATTAACAAAATAACTAGTACCAGTAGAATTATCCAAGTAATTAGAATTTCCTGTCGCATTGGCAAAATATTCATAATTCCCTGAGCCTAGCAGAACATTCTGCCCGTTCGCAATTGAAACATCAGCACCGTCCCTGTACAAATGAATAGTTCCTGCCGTCGTACTTCCTGAAGCGTTCAGATTATTCAGATAAGTCAAAGAAATATTTCCAGCCGCACTATTCAACAGCAATGAAACCAGATTAGTGCCCTTGGTAATATTAACAAAATAACTCAAGCTGGACGAAGAATAATTCGGATTCCCACTGGAGACTGCCGTATAATTATAATATCCTGCATTGAGCAGGACAAAATTTCCGTTTTCACCCGTTTTATCAGTTCCATCTCTGAACAAGTTAACAATTCCATAAGGCGTAGAAGCAAAAGCCAATACAGCCTGCGGATACCGAACTTCCAAATCGTCCCCTTCCCCGTTTAAAGTTAAGCTAACACTTCCTGTTGTTTTGGTTATATTCAGCCAATATGTGATACTTTTCGCAGTATGATTCTCGTCTCCAGAAGAAACAGCAGTAATATTATAATACCCCCCGCCCCTGGTCACGTTCGCCCCGTTTTCAAATGTAATACTTGCTCCATCGCGATAAACCGCCACATTTCCGTACAACGTAGAAGCAGAAATATTCGTCTTCTGCGGATATTGGACAGTTAAATTATCTGCATTGCCATTCAATTCCAATTGTACATCTCCAACAGCCTTGTTGATGATAAAACTCGCGCTATCTTCGGCAAAAGTATAATTTCCTGTCCCCGTAACATTGCAAACATAATTATAAGTCCCTGCCGGCAATACAGCATTCGCACCCATTTCACTTAAAGTCACATCCGCTCCATTTCTATATAACTTCAAAACTCCTTCTGGATTGTCTGTCGTGCATGAAGCATTCACGCTCGTTCCATAAACTTGCGGAGACGCTACATCAAAAATCAGCGAAACACTGCTCTGAATCTTGGTGATATTCACGAAAAATGTCTCGCTATCTTGGGAATAATTTTGATTGCCTGCAAAAAAAGCAGTATAATTATAATAGCCTGCTGGCAGGGCGATATTTTTTCCATTTTCAGCAGAAGTCACATCTTGCCCATTGCGATACAGCAAAACACCTGAAAAGCCGGAAAGGGCTGTTCCATTAACCTGCGTTCCATAACTCGCGGTCAAATTATTTCTCGCGCCATTTAGGTACATTCTTGCATCTGGATCTGCCTTGCCAACAACATAATACCTGACTCCGCTTGTATTGAAATTTCCGTTCGTGTCATTTGCCCACCAGTAGTAATAATAAGTTCCCGCCGATAAGTCGCTGGCATTAAACATATAAACGTTCGAGAGATTTGTTACTGTTTTATTTATTCCGTTAAACTCAATTCCCGCGGCAGAAAGGCCTGTGCTTTCAGTCACTGTAACATTCAGCCAGTATGCCTGCTCGGAAACATATGCACTGCCATTGTTCGGTGCTTCGACATAACCTGAAAATGTTGGCGAAGAATTATCAATTATGTCTCCAAAAATGTTAACACTATCAACTCTGCAGTATTCGCTCACCGCTCCTGCAGTGCATTCAATCTTTATTTTAAAATTAGCATTATTATTTGCCCCGGACCCTGGACTATACTCTCTGGAAACGTACGCAGCATCATTCGCGCTATTGCCTCCCGTCTGCTCTAACATAACCCATGTCGTTCCATCAGACCATTCAACTTGAAACTCATCCGGCCCATCTAGTCCAACCAGTTTTCTGGAATAATTAATTATAATGTTCTGATAGCCCGAGGTACTGATTGTTCTTTCCATTACCGATGCTGGTTCTGTAGTGCTTGATGGTTGAGATTGTGCATGATACGTTCCCTGATACGGATCTGTCGTTGAAGCAGTCCAGTCATTTGCTCCTGAAACATGCGTCAAAGTCCAACTATTCAAGTTTCCGGATTCGAACCCGTCAGAAAGAATCGTCGCCCCGCTCACCAAAGGCAAAAACATCCCAATGAAAAACATAAACAAAACCAATATTCCTTTCTTATTCTTCATAATCTCTTTCATTACCAATTCTAACTTCTTGGAAAGCATAATCGCATTCTCTTCGCAATATTTCTGAAAAGTATCGTACACCTTAGAATCCAAACTAAGCGTCACCTTCTTTTTTCCCATTGATTACTAATGAGTTTCAACTTATATAAATATTTCCCTAGAACTCTATAGAAATACATATACTTCCATAGAAATAAATAGAAAGAAAAAGAAAAAATAAAAGAAAAAATAAAATTATTGGCCTTCTACATTGACATTATCCACCCGGCAATACTCGCTTACCGCTCCGGCAGTGCATTCAAACCTAATCTTGAAATTAGAGTTATCTCCCGCATTTGCAGGCAAGTCAAATGTTTTCAGAACATATCCCGCATCGTTAGCAGAATTGCTTCCAGTAAATTCAAGGACATTCCATTGAGCTCCGTCAAACCATTTAGCTTGAAATTCATCAGCCACATCAAGGCCGACAAGTCTTTTATAATAACTCACAGTTACGCTCGCATATCCAGAAGTGCTAATGCTTCGTTCCATCACGGAAGCCGGCTCATTCGTAGACATTGGCTGCGACTGCGCATATCTCGCTCCTTGATAAGGATTCGTCACGGCATTCGCCCAATCGTTGCCTCCGAAAACCTTGGTTAATACCCATCCGCTCAAGCTTCCAGACTCAAAATCGTCAAAGAACAGTTCAGTAGGTCCTGTAGGATCTGTCTCGTTGTTATCCAATGAATCAACACATCCAAGATCTGTTAAATCAACAAGCCCGTCTCCGTCGTTATCAATACCATCATTACACCGAGTCATTGGAATGTCTGTCTCGTCATTATCGCCTGCGTTTACACAACCTGAATCGGCCATATCAACGAAGCCATCCCCATCATTGTCAATGCCATCATTGCATTGACTTGGATTAGTATAAGCTGGAACATAAAAGCTTGTTCCCGCTACTTCGTTGATGTTGTTTGCAAGCAATTTGTAGTTCTCAATTCTTTGCTCACTGCTCAATCCTGTTATGCCATCGTTTTCAAAAGCTTCTAAGTGAACACTCGTCAGCAGCATGTTGTTATATTTCACAACCGCTGGCAAATAGTTCGGTAGCGCCGCAAAACTCGCCTTGTTCTCAGCTCCAACTGGCAACGTGTTCGGAGTATTTCTCCATCCTCTTGTTGGCCCGCCGTAATAAATCGCGTTAAATCCGTTGCTTAACGGAGTCAATGCATATCCTGGACTATTGTCATAATCCGCAATATCTGTTACCGAGCCTTCAAGCGTTGGGAATATTCCCAGCAGATTAGACCAACTATAGTATTTTCCCTGCCAGTAATAATCACCGGCAACATAGTAAAAGCCAGCGCAGGTTCCAAAGAAACCTTTTCCGCTGTTAATGAAATTCAGAATATTTGCTTTTCCCTGACTTCCAAGGGCATTTTGCTGATAGTATGCATCTCCTCCGGGCTGTACGTACAATTTTACATTCGGGAACCGCGAAAGGTCGCAATCGCTTTTTACGTCATTTCTATCGAGAAAGACATATTTTACGTTCGGGTCGTATGAATGCCACCAGTCAAAAAAATGCGTTTGCCACGACTTGCTCGGAGTTCCAACTCCGCCATTCCCAGTGTCCCCATAAATGACAACAGACGTATCGCTCTGAATAGGACAAGCCGGAGGCCGGGCTGACACGAAAACAAAAGCACTCACAATAGCCAAAACCAAAACGCTCACAATGAATATCTTTTTCATTTCATTCACCTCCTTTCAAACAAATACATAAATCCCTATGAAATCGGCTTTAAAAAAATTATCGTGTTCAACAGCCCTGTTGAAAAGGTATAATTATTGGTTTACTATTTTGATTGGGGCGAGCACGGTACACGAGCGCAAAAGTTAGTAAATATCGAGTGTGCCTGCGAGGAGAAGAGATTTGGGTGAGGAGGGGTGGGTTTTTCACTGAAAGTGAAATGATTGTTGGAATCCTAAACTTGCCAGAAAATCAGAATTGTTTGCGATAAATAATTTGACTTGCCAATTTAATAACTGCAAGTCAAAACAATCTGGGCGGGAGGGTGGGCGAGCAGTTACACGAGAGTATCTACAAGTAAATTATGAGCGTGGCTGCGAGTAAAACAATTCTAATAGATTTTCAACAAAGCCATACTCAAAACCTAACCTATTTAAATCAAGAATCACTTTACATGTTATGGAAAAGATCACCCTCACATTTTTAGGAACAGGAAACGCAGTGCCAACTCCAAAACGCAATCACACAGCCATGCTTCTCACTTACAAAAATGAAAACATTCTCATTGATTGCGGCGAAGGCACACAGCGCCAATTCAAAATAGCAAATCTCTCAGCCAATAAAATCACAAAACTGTTAATTACGCATTTGCACGGCGACCACGTTCTAGGCATTCCCGGATTGTTCCAAACTCTCGCAATGAACGACTATCAAAAGGTCCTAGAAATTTACGGCCCAAGAGGAACCGAGCGTTTTATCTCATCGTTAGAACAGCTCTTTCATATCAAAATAAAAACCCAAGTAAAAGAAATCTTCAGCAAATTCTTCGAAAGCGATGACTTCTACCTCGAAGCCGCGCCAATGAAACACGATACCCCTTGCCTTGCTTATTCTTTCGTAATAAAAGACAAATACCGATTGGACAAATCTGCATTAAAAAAACTAAAGCTACCAAACTCTCTGCTATTGAAAAAACTCCAAGTCGGCGAGGACATTACTTTCGAAGGCAAGAAAATCAAAGCGAAAGATGTTTCCTATCTAGAAAAAGGAAGAAAAATTACTTTCATTCTTGACACCGCATTCAACGAAGGCGCAATCGAGCTAGCAAGAGGTTCGGACATTTTAGTCTGTGAGTCATCATTTTCAAACGAAGAGTCTCAATTAGCAAGCGAAAGAATGCACCTAACCGCCGAACAAGCCGCGACAATTGCAAAGAAAGCCAATGTAAGGCAATTAATCCTCACTCACATCTCTCAGCGTTATGAACACAATCCAAGAATCATCCTCGAAGAAGCCAAGAAGGTTTTCAAGAACACGACGCTTGCAAAGGATTTCGATGTTATTAATTTCTGATAGAAAAGTTTAAATAACAATTAGACATTAAAGTTATACAATGACAATAGAAGTTAGGCTGAAGAAATGGGGAAATTCAATCGGCATAGTCATACCTAACGAAACAATTGAAAGACTATCGCTTAAACCAGAAGAACAAATAGTTATCGAAATCAGCAAAAAGGAAAATGTATTAAAAGAAATGTTTGGAAAAGCAAGATTTAAGAAATCAGCACGGAAGGTAATTGATGATTTTAGAAAAGACTCTGAAAGCAAATGGTTGAAATAAAAAAATGCCTCGACACATATGCCCTTGTAGAAATATTTCTTGGAAATAAGAAGTTTACAGATTACCTGCACAAAGAATTTATCATCAACGATTTAACGCTTGCGGAATTTTATGGCGTTCTCTTGAGAGAAGAAGACGAGAAGGTTGCTCACTATTGGTTTAAAAAATTAGAAAGATATTCCCAACCAGCAGATATTGACACTTTGATTGAATCAGTCAAATTCCGACAAGCGCACAAAAAAACAAACATTTCGTTCTTCGACGCTGTCGGCTATATTTTCTCAATAAAAAACGGTTGTTACTTCGTGACAGGCGACAAAGAATTTGAAGATTTCGATTTCGTTGAATTCAAGAAGAAATAAAGCAAAACTAATTTAACACCAGCGTTATGAACACGCTCCAAGAATCATTCTCGAAGAAGCCAAAAAGGTTTTCAAGAACACGACGCTGGCGAGAGATTTTGATACGATAGAATTCTGAATAAAACGCGGGTGAGATAACAAAAGGCGGGGCGGAGAAGCGAGCAGAGCGAGCTTCAACAAACAAGACGCCCGCAGGCGCCCAATTGAAGAAATTAAAAGAAAGCGTTTTATTCGAACGAAAGATTTCGATGTTGTTGAGTTCTAAAAAAGCCCCGTAGGACGCCACAAAAATTTAAAGTACACAAACATATAAACTAAGATTAACAAAAAGATTCCAAATGCAATAGCCGAATATATAATATCTGTCTTTTCTTTATTTTTAACAGCATAACTTATCGCGATAGCAGAAAAAATTAATCCCGTGGGCAAAAGCAAAATAAATAATAACGTAATGCCCGTTAAAGAAAAATAAGCCCATATCCATATAAGTCTCTGATTGCCCCACGCAAAAAACATAACCAAAATAATTACCTCAACAATCGCAGCAAAAAATACAACCTTCGTTAGCTTACTTGTCATCACAAAACCATTACATCAGATTATTTAAATCTCCCTCAAGAAAATTCTAAAACAGCAAATTCAAAATCTTAGAGCAAACTTAAAAATCTCACTACTTGTTTGATGCAGGCGAAATGTAGATAATCGTGTCGCCTCGCAAAAAGGTCAAGCCTATGTTCTTCTTAACTTCGCCGCTTTCGATTTCCTTTGCGTTGTCCAATGCAACATTTATATGCATATCGAACGCAAGCAAAGTTCCGACAAACTGCTTGTCACCTTTCAGCTGAATCAACACGTCTTTTCCCTTCGACTGATTCAACAGATCAAGTGGTCGCTCAATTCCGTTAACCATAATTGCTTTCAATAACTAACGTATTTAAATGTTTTGATGTTTCACAACTCTCTTCGATAAATCCAAAGATTTCTTATCTTAAGAATTATCTTCAATAAACAAATCAACTTTAAAAATGAATCAACCCACAACAATGCGGTCTGGCTGCCTCATGAGCGAAGCGAATGATTTCGTCAGTGTTGGGTTGATAACTGGCGAGCGAAGCGAGCTCTAATAAATTTGACGCCAGCCTCAAACAACTGGCGTCCTAGATATTAACAAAGCGAAGTTGCTTATCATCAAGACTTGCAGGCTGCCTCTCACGAAGAATATCGTGAGACTTTGTCTCGTGCCTCGCGAACAAAGTGAATGACCTCGTTGCTAGCGACCTCGTCTC
The DNA here is from genome assembly GCA_018304105.1 of Candidatus Pacearchaeota archaeon. GTDB lineage: Archaea > Nanobdellota > Nanobdellia > Pacearchaeales > GW2011-AR1 > UBA73. The sequence goes on from JAGVWX010000016.1 coordinate 40,570, forward strand.
TTGCAAAGCAAGACAAGTCCTATTGAAAGAAACTTTTATAAACTAACTTTTTCCAATCAAGTCATGAACAAAGGCAGAAAAATTTCCGGAGGAAAATATCACGCGAATAGAAAGAAAAGGTTTTATGAAAGAAAGAACCAAGAGCGAGTCGTACACTTAAAGGAAACAAAAAGAAAATCTCTCCGCGTTAAAGGCGGCAACACAAAAACAATCATGCTCAGTTCAAACCAGGTTAATCTTGTTGTGAATGGCAAAACAAAAAAATCAATAATCAAAAACGTTGTTGAAACTCCGCAAAACACTTTTCTTGCAAGACAGAATCGTTTGATGAAAGGCGCAATAATCATGACCTCTGAAGGCAAAGCAAAAATCACAAACCGCCCAAGCCAGGAAGGCCATATTAACGCAGTTCTCTTAGAAAAATAATCCTCGTTAAACTCTTTTCAAAATAAATTAATACACGATTGTTTGCGATAAATAACTTGATTTGCACACACTAATTAATTGCAAATCGAGACTTTCTGGATGACGGCTCCCAAACCCTGAAGGGTTGGGTATCCGTCAGTTAGGAGTGCTTCAGTTTAATATGCGGAAAGCACAGTTTGATTTTTCTTCAAAAATT
>JAGVWX010000017.1 GCA_018304105.1 Candidatus Pacearchaeota archaeon
CGCAAAGTTTATTTAGAACAAGACAGTTACCACTATGAATTTCATTCAGTGAGCAACATCCTGCTCACTTTTTTATATTAGTTCGAGAATAAATAGTGTACGCTCCCGCGCCCCACTCAGCCTAAAGGCAGAGGCTCCAACGAATACTTTGTGGGTAGGGCGCAAACAATCGACGGAAAATGTCAAAAGAGCCAAAAAGTTTAAATACTCGTCTCTGCAAAAGATTTATAAAGCTTTCGGCAAGAAATCATGTTACTTTCAAATAATAAAAATCTAATTAGGAGTTAATTTCAATGAGCTATGTCAAACGTTGTCCTGAATGTGGAAGTGTCGGTCTTACTTACGACAGCCAAAATGGAGAAGTCATCTGCAATGAATGCGGACTCATCGTCGAAGAAAAAATAGTGGACACTGGTCAGGAATCGGGCGGCCAATTCGACAAAGCAGACAAAAAAGGCCGTGGCGGCGCCCCAATGTCGATGCAAAAATACGACAAGGGCCTCACAACAAACGTCGGCGAAATCTCAGATATTTATCGTTTAGAAGCTGGTCAAACAAGAAAATTCCTAAGACTAAAAAAATGGCAGGAAAGAGTTTCAACCTCTATCGAAAGAAATCTTCGTCTGGCAATGGCCGAATTAAGAAGAGTCGCTTCTTTCCTAAACCTCCCATCAGTCATCCGAGATGAAGCTTCAAGAGTTTACAATTATGTCTTGCAAAGAGGTTTAGTCCGCGGCCGCTCAATGGAATCAGTCATCGCGGCCTGCATTTATGCCGCTTGCCGTTCATACAACATTCCAAGAACTTTAGACGAAATAGCAGAAGCATCAGATGTTGAGCGAAAGGAAATCGGCCGGACTTACAGATTCATCGTAAGAAAACTAAAAATCAAAGTCACGCCTTCAAGTCCAAAAGATTACATCTTAAGATTTTCTTCAATCCTTCATTTGTCTCCTAAAACACAAAACGAAGCATTCAAGATTCTCAAAAAAGCAGACATCTCTGAATTAACTTCTGGAAGAGGCCCAGCAGGAATTGCCGCAGCCGCATTATATGTCGCAGCTTTATTAAACGATGAGAAAAAGACACAGAGAGAAGTCGCCGACGTCGCAGGCATCACCGAAGTCACAATCAGAAACCGTTACAAAGAACTTACAGATCGTCTAGGTCTTGAAGACAAGCTCAACTCAAAAGTCAACTCCGCAGAAAAAAACAAGAACAGAAAGTTCCCGCTAAGAATTAAGTAGCACTCATCGAATAAACAAACATTTAAAACAACAAAATTTTTCTCTAATTGATTAACGAGCGGGGTTGCCGGAAAGCGAATCACTTCGTGATTCTCATTCGTTCGTCTGCTAATGCAGCCAAACGAGCGGTCCCGCTCCGATAAAAATCGGAAAACAAACAAATGCGGGGTTGCCGGAGCGGTCAAACGGGACGGACTCAAGATCCGTTGGCTTAGTGCCTTCACAGGTTCGAATCCTGTATCCCGCATTTCATGTCCGAAGGACATGTCAATTCCGCAGGAATTGTGAACTTCCGACAAGCCTGTCGGACTATTGTAGTTTAGGGAACTCATAGAAAACCCTCTTCTAAAGGGGTTTGTATTTCGAATCCTTCGAATGTGAACTTGTTCGCGTTCGAATGAAAATCGCGAGGCGATTTGCTTTATCCCGCATTTCAAAAGAATTACTTAACCGCATCTATTTTTCTTTCATTGTTCCTACGCTTAAGAAAAAGAATTATTATTCCAATTAATAAAACAATAACGATTATAGCAATCGTGATGTATATTATTGATTTTGAAATTGTGCTCGGAACATCTAGTGTAGATGATGCGTCTTCTTGAGATACTACTTCTATTGGAAAGTCTACGTCGTATCCGACGTTAAGTTTTACATTGCCTTCTCCTCCTGACGGAATATATGATACTTTAAATCCCACCGTATAATTATCGCCAATCTCCGCAGTATTCGGAATGGAAATACCCAATATTACTCCTCCTTCATTTTCTCCAGGGTTCACAGTGTATTTGTTTTCACCGATTACTTCTGCAATGTCGTCTCCTTTTGTAAGAGAAACGCTTGCTTCTGTAGTCGGTTCATTCACACCATTCACTAACGAGAAAAATACTTCTCTTGTTTCTCCAGGATACATTTTCAGAGGATTGCCTTGCCAGTAAGGGGCGTTTACACCTAAAGTAGCTGCTAAATTTAGACTTAACACTGCTAGAATTATTGCTGAGATTAATTTATTGCTATTACCCATGCGTTACCTCCTATTGCAGAATACGTTTGAGAGCTTATATCCGGAACAGATGTCAAACAATATGAAAGAGTTTCAGTGTTCCCTGTAGGGCCTCTTGAAAGTGAAGAAGTAGCTATTGGTTTTGGAGAAGAGTGTATGAGCGAATCTCCTTGTCCGCACACATCCGCCTGGGATGCTCCTGCTGCTTTGAAATTAGCTGCTGGAATGTTTTGTATAGAATCTACTTCCCCAACTAAATCATATGATGTTACTATAATCGCGCCCGGAGGAGCTTCAAAATTTCCGTTGTTTGTGATTACTGTTTGTTCTGTTGAAATAATATTAAAATCGCCCGGGGCAGCAGAAGGAAAATTAATTATTGCCGAACTTAGCGAAATATCTCTTAAAAGATTCACAATAAATGTTGATGATGATGTTGCAGAAACTAATTTTGTATCATTTACTTTTACATTTACTGCCCATCCGCCGCTTTTATCAAAATAGTCCATTAAAACGGCGCATTGATATGTTTTTTCTTTTTGTGTTTGGGATTGAACAGAACATGTCCCGGTCCGTGTTTGCTCTCCTGCATTTGTAAACTCTGCTAAAGCTGTTTCATCAACCAAATCGCTTGCTCCATTTGAATCTCTTGCAGTAAACGTAACTGTAACGGAAGTTGTCGATGGAGAGGGGTTTAAATTTACATTGGGTATTGGTTGCAGATCGACAATGGTCGGGATTGCATTTCCCACATTAATTTTTACTCCTGTTGGTTGAGACGGAGAAAAACTTATATCTTCTTTAAACACAAGCACCAAAACAAGAAAAGCTAGCACAACCGCCAAAATCACAACCATCACCAAATATTTATTCCCCCTCTTTTTCCTTTTATTCATACACGCTAAAGAGAATTAATCTTTAAATAGATTTTGCCCAGAGGAATTCTGAAACCTTATACAGTTATTTCAGTATTTCAATAGGATTTTTTCCTGTGCCCGCATTTCATAATTATAGTCCATCAGAATAAATTACTACGAATCACAAATACTCTTTCTAATTTGTAATTCAGCAAGGCTATGACCTAAAATTTTTTGTAACATTTTATTAGCATATTGACCAAACTCATCGCTTGGAAGAGAAGCGCCAGAAGAAATAAATGTTTTAAAAACACTGTTAATTTCCGCAACAACTAAATGAGCTGTTCCCGACTGTGGATCTCGGTATTTAATGATTACATTATTTATATCGTTAATATCCAACTCAAGATATGTCTTAACTCCGCCATACTGTATTCCAAATATTTTTGAGTCAGGGTCATTGTTTACTAACTCAAAACACGTCTGACCATCAGAAGTAACTAGTATTGAAAAAGTATTACTATCCTTTCTTTCAAACCTTGCAAATTCAGATAATTTGATTGCATCTTCTCCTTCACCAAAAGTAATGTCTGAAGAAGAAACAAGAGAAGAAGGAGATATTATAACTTCAGACACTGAGGCACTCAAAGGTTTATCAAGCCGAGCTACAACATTATCCGAGGTGGTATAAGATATTGCAAGAGCACCCTGTTTTACAAACAAATATGTGCCTTCCGATTCTCCATCTCTTCTTAACTGGTAAAAGATTCCATATTGCCCATTATTAAGAAGAATCGCCTTTAAACGTTCATTACGGGGCAGTATATCTTTTCCACTCGCCGCCCCGTCCGTCCCAGCGCCGCCAGTCCCCGCTCCGTTCGTCGTCCCGCTCGTTCCAGCTTCGCCATTTGTCCCATCATCCGCCGCTCCAGTTCCGGCAGTTCCACTAACAAAACTTTTACATTTTCCATTATCACGGTCATAAACACAATTGTTACTCGGAACACTGCAATCATTATTTTCACAAGAATTTCTAGTTTCAGATGGATAACCCTCACAGCTTTTTACGTTAGCACACGAAGAACAACTGCCAGAGAAAGTTCCGCTCACAAAATAACATTTGGCATCTCCGCCCCCCTTTCCCTTGCACTCATCATAGTCACAAGTATTAAACCACCCATCTCCGCATTCATCACAATGATATTGCAATGGTTCATTCGCCTGTTGAGTTTGAGCAGGAGCTGAATCCAAACTTGCTGAAGGACAAATGGGATTATTACTACTATCCTCCAAAGCGCGATAACTATTCCCCTTTAACTTTTCAAAGATATTATGAAAGGGTTTATCTGTCTTAGTAACTTCTAAATTTGCGTATCCAATTAAATCATCAAAATTCTTTGAATATGCAACATAAACGTAATCTTGAAGATTGTCAGAATATATAATGTAATGCTGTGCTCCTTTTCCATAATATAAAGAAGTCTTTTCGCCTCCAAACAAAATTTCTTGCACTTGTGAATTTATAATTGTAACCGTATTGCCCAATGTAAAACAATTTGTTGACGTCCCAGCACTCGGAGTTGTGCTTGCTGGCTTACCAAACTCCTCGCTAATTTCAACACGATAACGGTATCCGTCCTGGCTGTTTACCCTTACAATCTTCTCAAAATACTTAAGAGGAATTCCTGCAAAATCTCTGTCTTCATACCCAGAAACAATACTCTTAAATTCTGCCTGTGAATCAATTTTAACAAATCTGCTCTTGAGTTCTCCAACTTGAACAGAATCTTTCTCAGCCCTAATTTTATCTAAAAGATTATTATCGAGATAGATTATAGTTCCGCCGTCTTTCATCCACAGCCCAGTATAAGTAAGTTTATTATCTGACGTATTAGAATAAAATACCATATCATAATACCTCTGAAACACCGTGTCAGGCATACCATAAACCAAAATCCTCTCATTTGGGGGAAGCTGCGCCTGTTCCTGCTGTTGAGCCTGTCCAGTTTCTGGCGTCGCTTCTGTACATTCAGTTACTTTAATTTCATTGTTGGCCAATGCTTGCGGAGTCCTCCCTTCTAACGCTTCTGCAACTTTCTTTTGGTCTGCACTAAGTTTACTAAGATCAACTTGTCTAATCAATTGATATGCTCCATTAACAACTTCAAAAATCGTAATTCTATTTCCATCGCTATTCGTTGCGGTTGCTCCCTGAGCACTTACCTCAACGCCTGTCTCAGCTCCGCCAACTTTTACCTTGTTATTTTCAACTACAACGTCCCGAGCAGTGCATACTGGTGCAACACTTCCAGTCGTCCCCGTTCCAGCTCCAGCAGCTGGAGGATTACTAACACAGTTACTAGATGTAATCACGCCCTGTTGCAATGTTTCTGGCTTTTTCCCAGTTAATGCTTCAACAACTACTTTCACATCTTCGTCGTATTTACTCAAATCAATTCCCAGAGCTAGTTGATATGTTCCATCAGAACCCACATTCATAACCACAAGGGTTTCTCCGTTAATGTTTGTTGCAGTCACTACACCGCTACCTAGCTCGACACTTGTCAAAATTCCACCGAGCGTTACCTTATTATCCTTATTAACTTCAACTTTACTAGATATGCAGATTTGTTGTGTCTCGCCATTTTCGTCCACAACCCTTGTCCCTCTAATCTCTTCATCTTCAGCACCCTTATAATGCCAAGCAATATACGCCTGCGCGTCTCCTCTGATTATCAGCACCTGCGCCTTGTGCCGATTCCAGAACAATTTCTCAAACAAAGCATTTGCCTTATCAATCGCAAGTTTAGCAGCATCAATAGAACCCAACTTCGCAACATCGCTCTTCAGCAACATCAATTCATTCTCTACCGCAGAAACTTCCAATGTCTGTCCCTGCGCATCAAGCATTTCCTTCGCCCTCGCATCCAAAACTTCAAGTGTTTCATCAAGCGTTCCGACATTCCCTTGCGTTATCGCCTGCTCAACGCTCCTTTGGTCAATCCAGCATCTTATCTTTGGCTGGTCGCAATATCCAACATCAACATACCTGCTTGGGTCTGTCTGGCTTCCCGGATTATCCGTCGAGCAAATTCTTATAATTCCCCTATTATAAATCTCCGGACTTACTGTCTCTTCAACTCCTGCCTGAACATTCGGATTCAATAAAGCTGCAGGATTGTTGCTTCCGCTAACACACTCTTTCTGCGACGTTATAGTAACCTTGCTCGCCTCGCTTTTTATGTAAGAATCTCTAAGATAATTAACTGCAAAACTAGTGCTGACTTGCTTAAACCCGCACTTTTCATCCCTATTAATCCTAACGCACAATTCCTTGTAGCCCTGCGGCGCAGTAAAGTCCTTTGTCTCTGACTTATATTCCCCCGTAGCTATAAATCCAGACGCAACTGAAACCGTCGGATTCGCAGCATAATATCCCGAAGTCGGCGGATCTCTAAGATAAACGCTGTACTGAACTCCTTGGTCGTTCCCCGCAAAAATATGATAAAACAATTTGTATTGCGACGTCGCTGGAACTGTCGCGGTTGTGAAAGTCTTCTCGTCAAACCACGCATGGAACTGCGGAGGCGAATCCGGCTGAAGCAATGTGTCAAATTTCGTTGGCGCCTTAATCGAAATGAAAGACTTGCAGACCTCGCTCCCAATGTCCTGCAAATTTCCTGCCTTGAACGCCGTAAACGAATTAACCGCATAGCTCTGAGTAAAGTAATCAACAGAATTCTGCATGTTCTGCCACGCGCCCATAACTGAAAGATACTCCGCTCCCCCCCTAACTCCCTGCCCATACGCCATCTCAATCAGCTTCGGAATCAGTATGTTCACAATCGGAGCGACCTGGTTCCAGAAAAACTCGCAAAGATAAATCGAATAGACCTCGTCGCATATTCCAGTCATTTGTCCCGTGTCTAAATTATTCTGCAGGCAGTCTCTGAAATTCTTCAATATTGAAATCCATCCTTCAATTCCCGCGTGAATTCCCGTCAGGCAGACCGGAATCATAATTCCTTCTCTAATGTTCGGCAGGCACAAGAAAATGCTCCCTATAATTCCTGTCTGCGCAACATTCGCCACATAGTACGTCCCTCCAAGATTGCATCTCGACGGTGGACACACTACTGGGTCGCATACATTAAACATCAAGTGGCAGTCTTTAGGCGACATGAAATCCTGGCATTGCGTTGAAGGCGTTCCCGTCATAGGCTTCCCAACCTCAAACCTCTCTCCCCCAATACTAACAAATTTGTTTCCATACTGCTTCGCCGCTTCCATAATCGCCTGCTGTCCTCTTTGAATTAATATCGTTGCTTTGCCACTATCCAATCCAGGAAACGCATTCAATGGTTGTCCGGTGTTCATATTTATCTGCTGGCACAAATCATCTCCGAATCCTGAATCAAACTGTATCTTCCCATTCTTCCCGACATTGCATATCCAGAAGCTCGTTACTCTTCCCGAAGCATCAAACGCCCCAATTCCCCCAAACGCCGGAAGAGTCTGCTGTGTCGCCGCGTACCATCCTGCCTTCGTGTCAAACGGCACAATCGCCGGCATTCCCTTGTACGGCTCCATCTCGTAATACCTCACATGCCTGTCGCTCGACTGTATTTCATTTTGATAACTCGTGCTATCTAATGATTTCACATTCCCGAGTCCGTATGCTCCGGTAAATGCAACAGGGTCTATCTTCGTTCCTGGCTCACTTTGTTTAGTTACTTCCATTATCCCATAATTGCCAGTCTGTGGATTTCCCTTAAGTCCTAAATAATAAACTCCAGTACCAAAACTCTTTTCTACGCCCCCTTTATCTTTAGTCGAAACTCCATTCGGAACACTAATAACTGCAAAATGCGTGCTTTCACCAATCAAACCAGTTTCTGTACGTTGCTCGGCAGTCAACGGCTTCAAAGGCGCTGCAAAATTTGGCGCATGCTGGCTTGAAAGCTCCAGCACAGAAGGATATCCCTTTTTCTCATTTTCCTTGCTCTGCTTGAATTCCTGGTTCACAATCATATTTTCATTAACTCTCATAGCAACATCTGTCAATTTGCCGTTAACATTCTGCGCCTGCCCTTCCCCAAGTCCGGTTCCTTGTCTCTGCAGTTCCGCATTCAGCATCAGCGACCTCATTGCTTCCGTCGAAATCAAACTATTATTCACATTTTCCTCGCTCAACAATTCTTCAACTCTGACTGTCTTGCTCTCTGTCCCGTCCGCATTCTTCCAAGTATTGTCTCCAAGGTCAATCGTCATTCCAGGATAATCTGCTTTTATTTGTGCAGCAAGTTTCTTCCTCACCGCATCAGTATCAACGCTCTTCCCGAAAATATCTGTCGATTTTGTCTCTGTATTTTGTATCTGCTGTATCTTCGCATTTACTTTATTCATTGCAGCAGTCGTCCTTGAAATTTCAGAATCTATTTCAGATGACTTCGCAATGTAACAAGCATCCATAGTCGGATAAGTTTTCGGCACAAGCTCTTTGCATCTTTCCGTCCATCCATTCTCTCCGTTCATTACCTCCTGTCTTGCAATCGCTTCTCCGCTCAATCCTGTCATGAAATTCTTGAACGTCAGCAGCGTTGCAGTCGCAAAGCACGCGCCCTTCAATCCGCTAACAACTTTCCCAAGATTGTCCGCAATCTTCTGCCACTTCTGAATCGTCTTGTTAAGATTCTCAATCTTTTCGTTTACTTTGTCCGGCGTCAGCTGTATCGCTCTCTTTTCAATCCCGACAAAAACAGTCATATTCGTTTCAGTCCTGCCCCCCTGCGCACTCGGAATCAATCTTATTTTAACAGACTTCTCAACGTCCACACTATCAAGCTTTACATCAACCCCGCATATTGGCTTTACAGCCTCATCAACTTTTAAAGGACGAGTTTCCGTTTTAGGAACACTATCTTTCTTAGCCGTATCGATACAGGAAACTCCAACTTCCACTTTATCAACTTCGACCTTATTCAACTTTATAGTCCCGACTTTCTTATCATCTCCGTTTTTCAAATCATAACTGGAACCCAAAACCATTCTCATTCCTCTTCCTTGAACAGTAAAATCAGCGCTTGCCTTTTTCGCCGGCTCGCTCAAAGACACAAGCCTCAAAACTTTCACGCTGTTGTCAAATTCTATCGCTTCCCCGCTCAAAGAACTGTCAAACTGCCTCAAACTTTCCAGCTCGCTCTGGTAAGATTCTGTCATCGCATCCCCTGGATAAAGCCCGATATAACGATTGCTCAACCTCGCCTGGCTCTTATCGTCCCCGAACCCTCTCGCAAGATTAATCGCTTTTTGCAGCGCTTCTTTTCCATAAATCCCATCGTTCTCGCTAGGGTAGTCGTCCGCAACTCTTTCATAAGATTCTATCGCATTATCATAATGCTCCGTATATTGCGGCTTAACCGCATTCCCAGATTTTTCCCCAGCATAAATCTTAATCAAACCATAAACAGTATTGAAAAATTTCTTCTGGACATCGCTCAAAGTCCCTTCGGAAGTAGAGTTCATAATAAATGTCCCGTCTCCCTTCACCAAATTCTCTCCATCAAAATAATATTCTCCTTTGATTGTCGAATCAGCATTATTATTCAAATCAATCCAATACCTTCCCCCTATTTCTTCAATAGAATAAGATTTTCCATCAATAAAAATAGAGCTAGCGTCACCCTCACCTTTTGTTTTCAACTCAAGCACAAACTGCTTTCCCGAGCATGTTCCGATTACCTTTCCGCTTTCTCCGTCCCCCATTAGCTCTATTCTCTTTACACTGCATCTCCCATCGAGAAAGTTGCTCCCCTCATACACATCAAATGAATCATATGAGCTTCCGGATGAAACTTCTATTCTCGCTTTTTTCTGTGCTGCAACATAACTATCATACGCGACACTCACTCCAGCTCGGCAATACATTCCCGGAACAAAAAATTCCCTTGACGTCTGCCCTTTCTGAACCCGTGTAGTAATCGCCTTTCTGTCTCCTTCATAAATCGAAACCTCCGCATAATTTTCATCAGCGTTCTCAAGCCTCACAAAATATCTTCCATTCCAGAAACTGCTCTTCAGTTTCTCGCTCTGCCAATCCTCAAAGCTCGTCGGCTCTAAAATAAAATCGCTTCTTCCTATTCCGTAGGCATTATCCGCATCATAAGAAATTCTCGCCTGCAATGTCACGTTTACCGAATCTGGAAGTTTCGCTTCTTCCGGCTGTCTCTTCAGTAAAACAACTGCATATCCGATATTGTTCACAAGCGGGCTTCCAAGAAGAGTGCTCTGCGTCCTCAACGCTGCTCTCGCCGGATGAAACCCGACATCAAGAACTTCATCCGAGCCAGATACAACTGTAAAATCAATATTTTTTATTTGATTCACTTTAATCAGTGGGTTAATATCAATCGCGTTTATCTGGCAGAACACCGGAACATCCTGCTCGGCAAGAAGGTCGCTCCTCACAACCTTTGGTTCACACCCGAAAGGCGCAACTTGCAGCATAAAATCTTCTCTCGAATCGCACGTGTCTTTGTTTCCTAAAATCGGCCAGTATGTGCTTGCCTGGCTTCCATAAGTGGTCTGGAAAGACGGCGCTGGCTGGTACGTCGCTGAAACCGCACTTCTGCTGCTATACATTGCGGCAATCGAAAAACTGCTCGAGAAAATAGTTCCAACTAAAAATATCACTACAAACGCTGCAAAAAGTTCTTTAGTTCTCATCAAACTCCAGATACAAATGTTTACTTTCAAACGAATCAAAATTCTCAGACAGTTTCTCAAGCGAATCCGGCCTCGGCAATCTCTCAGCGCTGATTTTCAATTTGCCTTTCTCCAGCTCGCTGTCGAGCAAATATGTATTCAAAACTCCACCCCCGACTAATGAACTATCTATTTTAGTCGCGGGAATAGTAATATCAAAACATTCCTCCTTCGTGCTTCCAAACAATCCGAGAAGCCCTCCCCTCGACGCTTCAATGCACTGCGTCTTCGTACTCTCTGGAATTGTTATCGTTGAATTTCCGTAAACATAAACCTTCACTTCGTAGCTTCCTTCAGAAAGCTTAATTTCCTTCTGTTCAGGCATTGCAATCGTCGTAATCTTCCCATCATCTCTCGCGAAAGAAACAATCGCTATCTCATTTCCTATTTCCTTTCCTCCGACTTTCAATTCAAGCTCAACTTTTCTCTCCCTCTCCAAAATAACTTCCACAAAACTTTGTTCGTTGCTCGAAACCAGTTCCTTCTTTTCGGCAAATCCTCCCGCTTGGACATCAAGATAACCATTCACGCAAGCCGGAGCAGGCGTTCTCAAAACTCCGTCAATGCTCTCCCCAAGCCTGCACTTCTGGTTGAAGCACTCGTAACTTAAATTTCCGTTTACTTTATTCAGGTTCGCGTCATAAAGATGTATCTCCAAATCCTGCGTCATAAACTCGCAAAGGTCGGACTCCTCTTCTTCGACAATAGTCTCTCCTGACAGAGCATTTCTCGGCATGTTCTTATCAACTATCACAACAATTGGAAACTGGAATAATTCTGCCTTGTCATAAAGTTGCACCATCACTGGAAATTGCACATCATAAATAAACTGATAAGGCACATAACAGAATCCCATCAGCCCCATTCCAGCAGCTGTCCCTATTGGCTCTCCCATCATAAGCTCATCGTCAACCCCATCCCCATAAATCTCAACCTTCGAAGGCCAATCTTTAAAGTAAAGAAAATTCACTGCCTCATCGGTGCTCTTATCATACACAAAATACTCCCTTTCCTTCTTCGTTATGTCATAATAATTTCCTTTTAGCTTAATCGTCTGAAAATTTTCTTGCAATCCTGTCTTTAGCGAATCCATTACTTCTCTTGTTTGCCATATCTTGGGTCCGCACTGAATTTCCGCCCCGCTTACCGGAGCATAATTATACAAAACATCAACCGCATAATTTTCTAAAAATGCCTTTTCCATTTCTTCGTTATAAATTCCAGTAGCTAAATTGTAAAACTTTCCAAGTTTGCTGTCTACTTCAATTTTATAAGAATCCTTGCTCGCGCTTTGCTCTGCCCTCGAAACACTCAATGAAGAATCAACGCTAACTTCTACCTTATTCTCCAGGATGCTGACATCTGCCGTCGGCTCTCCCAATTGAATACCAAATCCTTGGCTATAATAATATTCAAAATCGCAATTCCTTACTCCCTCTTCAACATATCTTGCTATTTCATCCTCGATATCGTTCAAAGTAGGAACATTCTCTTTTATAACTCCATTTCCTTCGAGAGAATACCAATATTCTACCGGGCTTCCCAGGAAATTCAAATGAGAAGAGAACGGCGCATACTCGCTTCCAGGCACATAATCTTTTATGAAAATCCTTCCTCCCCCCGCCCCAGCAAGATTCACAGCAGTTCTTGCCTCCCCTTCAATGCACTCGCTGTAATAATCAAAAACCGGCTTCAGCTCCTGCGGAATCTGCCCATCCTCAACATTTCTGTTTATCGTAAACAAGAACACAACAAGCACAACCAGGATTATCGCAATGATAATGTAAATCGAAACCTGTGCTTTCTTAGACAGATACTTACCGAAAAAATGATTCGCATAAATATCTTGGCTAGGCACTATTTGTGGGGAGGAGTTGGCTTGGGAAAATAGTGCATCGCGGGTGGGCGAGCATGTTACGCGAGAGTAATCTGTAGATAAATTACGAGCGTGGCTGCGAGTTGGGTTAGACAAATCGTCACCAAAAGATTTTCCAGATTTCATTTCTTCCCCCCCTTCTTAACCTTGCTCTCAATCAAATTCATAATTTCGGTATTCAAATCTTTCTCAATAACTTCCTTAAACTTGTTCCAAAGTTCCTCATTCTCCACTAAAAGCAAATACTTTTTCATCTGCACTCTTTATTTTAGCTGCGTGAACTCAAATTGTTCGCAACTAATAACTGATTTAATTTATTAAATCAGACTCTCCGGGTGGGAGGGTGGGCGCGAACAGTAAAAAATTCACGAACTGTTCCAAAAGCCAATTTTCCAAAATTTATAAACCTTGTTATTAATTAAATAAGTAACTTACTTAGTTAGTAAGATAAATGGCCCCTAGACTGGCCAAGCTTGGACGGTTGCGGGGAGAACCTTGTAAAACTAATGGCCCCAGGCAGAATTGAAGCCAAGACCTCCTGCGGGTCTTAGCGAACCCAGCAACCTTTCGACTCACATCTTGGGAGTCGAGTTGTTAAACATCGACTCTCCGAGCCGATTGCTGTTTCATTTCATTCAACAGCACATGGCCCCAGGCAGAATTGAACTGCCGCCTCATCCACGTCAAGGATACGTCTTAACCACTAGACTATGGGACCACAGACCCTTGTCTCTTGGGGAGATTGCATCTCACCTTAGACTATGGGGCCAATATTCTATTACTTCCCATTGTCTTGGGATGAAATCCCACTAGACTATGGGGCCAACCCGTAATTTCTTCCGACTTCATTTCCCGTAGTCTCTTGAAAACCCCGCAGGTTTGCCTTAGACTATGGGGCCGAGCGAATAAAATAATCGGCTACTTCAAAACTCAAAAATTGTAGATATTTAACTTTATTGTTTCTACAAAACAAACCAAAAGACAGCGGCCAAGGCAATCATAATTAAAGCCAAAATCCAAAACATCCATCTCAAGAGCTTAAGTCCTATAAGAAGAAACAAAACCGCTCCAACAACTGACAAACCAATCCAAAAATAATTCCCAAAAACAAAACTTTCTCCTGACGAATCACTCTGATTTTCACCTTGAATAATGCAATCCTGCGGGCAACTTTCTGTTGTTTCATAACACGGACAGCCTTCTTGGCCTTGACAGATATCTTGCTGACAGCCCGCATCGCCGCAAAAATCCAAGCAAGCAAAGTTCTCCTGGGCCGCAGCCAAAGGCAAGACTGCTAAAAATAAAACAATCGATAATATCACCAACTTTTTCATAAATCAATCACGAAAACAAATGTTATAAAAGTTACTAAATCAAAAGTGTTAATATTAAAGAGTAGTAACAAAAGAAAGATTTAAATAGTTCTTCCCATCTAAAATATCATGCAAAACAGAAAAACAATCGCAATATTAATCGCAGCAATTTTAGTTTCAGCAGTTTTTATAGCCGAAGCCATAGCTGCTAGCCCATCAATTACCGGCAATGCTCAAGTTATAAGCGTCACTGGCCACGGTCCCGCACTCCTTACAAAAAATCAAGCCGAACGATGGCTCTTCTCTGGGAAAGATTTCACATTTAACTTTTACAAACCACGCACATATGATTATTCAACAGACATGACAATTGAATTTACTGTCAAAGCAGATGTTTTCGCTAGCGCGAAGCTCACGATTGATCAAATAGTGGGTGCATACGATGAATCTCAAGGTCCGCCTTACAACTTACAGGAATGGTATGCCTACGATTTCTCACAGCATCAATACGTTTTCCGAGGTTCAAGCCAAAACGATAATATCTTTCAGCCAAACCCATCAACACCTGTTCCCAAAAATGAATTAACAATCACAAATCTCCCGCACCAGTACATCTCACCCGAAGGATATCTAACAATCAGATATCACTTTGTCTCTCAAGACCACGCTCAAACAACCGCAGTAAGTAATGAATATATTCATTACATGCCCATTCAAATTACAACTATCGAGATTTAATTAAAACTTTAAAATTACCACCATACATTGCTAGAATTAATCAAATCCCGCTCGCAAGAAAACTCCACCACGGCTTCTTCACAAAAGTAACCTCGCCGGTTTCAGCATCAACTTCAGTTATAACTTTTCCTTTTGTCTTAAACAACCCCAAAAATCTTCCATGCTTATCACCAACTAATTCGTAAACGACTCTCGTTTCATTTCCTTTTGTTATTGTGCTCTTTTTCAATTCAATTGTAAAATTCATTTCTCCCAGTCTTTCTCTTGCCTTTTCTGCAGCTCTTGGAGGCAAAACTTTCAAAGTAACATTCCTTCCGTCAGGAAGATTTAATATCAATTTTGTTTTATTATTTTCGCTAATAGTTTCCAACTCAAGAGTTGTATTAACTTCTATTTTTTCAATAACAATTGTAATAATCCTTCCAGAATTTCCCGCAGTTATATTGATGATTCTTCCGTCTTCAGTTTCACAAGACACAACCGCCCCTCGGCATTTGCATCCTTCAGGACATTCAGACTCGTTTCTTTTCTGCCAAGGAAGAAATTTCCTAAACCTGTCTTTGTCTTCCTCTGTCCTTTGGATTTTGCATTCCCCGTTGATACATTTACTAATTGATCCTAAACATTTTACATTTGTCCCACACTTTGGTTGAGAACAATCTGCATCAGTCACGCATTCAGAAATGCCGTTCAAAGCTTTTTCACATGCTCTCTTCGTCTCAAAAGTCTGCAATCCTTCATACATAAACGTTCCGCAGAATTGTTTTTGAGAACATTCTTTGTTTGCATTGTCGAACCAATAATAATTATTACAAGATGAATCATCTGGCGTTTCTTCTTCACATTCACTTGATTGTACCGAGCGACAACCACATCCAGTACCAGAATATCCGCAATTGTATATTTTTTTCCCATCGGGGCACTCGTAATACTTGTAAATACACGATCGCGGTAAAATTGTTCCTTCTGGTACGTCTTCGTTAATACGTTTAATAAAAATAGTTGCATTTTCCTGCCCAAAATATTCTGACCATTGCGCTTCTTCTAGACGTATCGAAATGTCGTAACTATTATCTCCAGTTAGTTCGTATTTTTTTTCTTCTCCCGATGAGACATATTGCATATCATCTAATGGCGTAATCGATAAAAGAACTTGACCCCGTACAACCGAGCTTAACATTATTTTTCTTGCTTGTTCATCTATGGAAAAAGTCAATGTATCTCCATTTTTGATAAGTGGACTGGTGTAACCCTCATTTAGCTGTTCGTTGGAGACAGAATAAGTTTCATAAGCAGAAACAAAACCCAAACTCGCTACAAAAATAAGAACGAACAAACCAAATAACATCGCTACTTTTTTCATACCAATCTTTATCCATCAAACTTTTTAAACATGCCGTTAAGTGCAATTAAATTTGAAGTAAAGCCGTTTAAATCCCACTCGCCATAAACGCCCACCAAGGCCTATGCACAGAAACAACTTCGCCTGTTTCAGCATCAACTTCAGTAGAAACCTTCCCTCTCACCTTAAACAATCCTAACATTTTTCCTTCTTTCTCAGCAGTCAATTCGTATGCAACTTTGTCAGTTCCGACTTCTTTCAATTCAATCGTGAAATTTAACTCTCCAAGCCTCTCAATCGCTCTTTCCGATGCTGTCGAAGGCATGATTTTTATTTCTGCTTTGCGACCGTTTGATAAATTGAAAGTTTTATTCTCTTCATTTCCTGTATCGCTCTCTAAATCACATGGGGAAGTTCCGTCTGATTTAACGCAACGATAACCCCAAATATCCCCATAAACTATTCCAGACTTAGCAATTAGACCATCTGCACATTTATTAATCTTCTTATTATAATCATCATAAAACGTCACTAAAACACCGCATTCTTCAATAATTGTTTTTCTTGTTACATTGAACTTTGCAGCCAACGTTAACTGACATTTTTCCATCGTCTCAAAAGTCTGCAAGCCCTGATACATGTACGCTTCACAAAACTTCTCGTAGCTACATCTGTCATAAGAATTATTAAGCCAATAATAAAAATGACAGTTTCCCTGAGGATTAGGAGCAAAATTTTCAACACAAGAACTGGTTTGTTCATTCCATGAACAAGTATCCGCCCCGTATCTCTCGCACAAATCTCTTGCTTTTATTTGGAGACAAATTGACGATAATTCACTACCTTGCGCATCAGCCGCAACAAAACCCAAACCTACTACAAAAATAAGAACAAACAAACCAAATAACACAGTTTTCTTCATCCCTTCATAAACAACTTCCAAACTTTATAACTCTTTCCATAACTTCAACCTCATTCTATCCCATAAGATAATACAAAATCGTCGGAACAAGCAGCACGCCCATTAGCTGGATTCTCCTGACTCTGCTTTGAATGCAAAAAACACCCAGCGCGCTCGAGGTAATCAAAACCAAGATTCCTAGAGCATTCGTTAAAAACAAATTAACAACCAAAAGCAATCCAATCACACTCCATGAAAGTCCCCTATAGCTCAGCTTGCTTATTCTAGAAGAAAAGAGCTTCGCTAACTGCAGGCCCGCAAAAAACGCTAAAACGCCCGAGGCTAAAACCATAGCAACAATAACAGCCAAATCTGAAGAAGTCATCTCTCCTAAAAGCTCTGATACTGCAACAGCTGCTCCGCTTCTGGTTTTCCCAATTGCATAAATCGTCACAAAACTTAAAGCCATCATCATCGTGTTAATCATCCCAACAAGAAACAAAAAACTTCTCTGGTTTTCTTTGACGCTTCCGCTTATCTCGCTTCCCATTACTGCAGCATGTCCCGAGCCTATTCCGGGAAGAAAACTGCAAACTCCCGCAGAAAAAGCTCCAGCAGCAATCGAACTCCAAAAATCTTTTCTGCTTAGTTTTACCTCCTTCAAGCTTTTAATTTTCTGGTTAGGGATTTGTACTTTTGACTTCAAGCTTACAATCAAGCCGGAAACCCCAAACAATCCCGTAAGCATTGGAAGCAAAGGCTCCTTGACTGGAAGGTTAAAAACAAACATTCCAAGAAAACCCGCAAGCAAAAAAATAGCTCCCGACAAAATCCATTCCTCTTCCGCCAAAACCAAATACAAAGAAACCAGAATCAAAAGATAAGGAATGGCAATTCTAACAATTTCATAAATTCCTGGAAGAAAGAGGACATAAGCAAAGCTGAAAACCAAAACAATTGGCAATGCAGCCAGTCCCCCGTACAGCGTCATGACTATCGCTTCAAATCCTCTCCCTTCTATGAGCAGCTGGTGCCCAGGCAAAACCGCCAAAAAAGAATCCTCTTCCGGCGCTCCAAGAAAAACGCTAGGGATAAAGTCAACAAAAGTATGCGTAATCGCCATCGCAACAATAAAGACAACAAGCACAATCGGTTCAACCCTTGAAAAATAGCCCAACGATGCCAGCAGCGTCGCAGCAACAAGATTGATATGAATCCCTGGAAACAAGCCCGTGAAAGTCCCGAGCAATACTCCAACTAAAAGCGCAACCACCAACCAGATAATCATCGAAAGACAAAAAGAAACATTTTTATATAACATTCGATTAATAATAAGATGAGTCAGAATAATTGTATAACCCTGAGAGTTCTTGGTGCTTTACTAACCTCCCTCGCATTTTGGCTGGAGTTTTCAAAAGGAGATATATTATGGTTGTGGTTTATTGGGATTTTAACAATCGGATTGGTTTTGTTAACCTGGCCATGCAATAAGAAATAATCAAACAATCTTTTATTATTTTACTGAAACAAATAATTTTATAAACTTCCTTCGTCTATTTAACAAATGAAAAAGAAAGGAAAAAAGTACGACCCAAACCCAACTCCAAAAAAAATTCTAATCGTTCTCCTTGCGCTTGTCTTCGGCAACATCTTGTTTGCTTACAGCGCAACGATTGCAAGTGCCATGCCCATGGCATCGTTCTTTTTCGAGCCCGCAATCCTCTCAACAAGCATCTTGCTGGCTACCGCATCATATATAATAATAAGTTTAGTCAGAGACTAATCTCTGTTGGAAAAAGTCAAATGTCGGTTTACTATTTTGTTTTGGGGCAGGGTTGAAGGCGATAGCAAGGGCAGGCATGCTACGTGAGAGTAATTTGCAGATAAATTACGAGAGTGATTGCGAGTAAAACAATTCAAAAAGATTTTCAACAAGTTTTTTACATTCGCTCAGGAGATAGTTCGCTTCTTAGGCATCATGTCTTGGTCTACTTCAAATCTGTAAACAACAAATATTTTATTTTCAACATCAATCAGTATATTCATAAGTGCATCTTAAGTCAAGGGATTATGAGTTATTTTTTAACGAGTACTCACTGGTGGAAGACCCTTACAAGAGTTGCACTTGACCGTACAGCAACCGCCCGTACCTGAGAAAGTGTACCATGGTCTTTTATCATTGCAGCCGGCATTCCGCCAGCCCCAAGTGAAAAATTGTACAGAACCTTCAGCACACTTTGCATCGCTACCAAATAGGTTTTCACATGCGGTTTGTCCGGTTTTTCCTATTTTTATACTTGGAGCTATACTATTTGCTTCACAAACATCCCGAACAGCAGGGACAACACAATTTCCGTTTTCGCATTTTTCGTTAGTATGACAATAACTATCCATCCATATTTCATTCTCTCCACAGATTTGAAAACGCGTCGGATCGTTATCGACACATCTTTTTTGTCCTGCCGTGCATGCGACTGGGGGAGTTGTAGGGGGAGTTATAACAGGGGGGTTTATGGTTTCTTCCCCTGTTGGAATTGTTGGCGAAGTTGATGATGTAGGTTGAGAATTTGGACAATTCATTGCAGTAAATGTCCTTGACTCGGAGTTAGCACCATTCCATATCCAAACAGTGTATTGCTGTCCGGAAATTAGTTTTAATTCTGGGAATGTCTGGTATTCCCCATTGTTTACATTGGATTGGGTGTGTAAAACAAAACCTGTAGGAATTTCAGCAGCAGGGGATGTTCCAACATCTCTGCCGTAATAATCATTTCCATTTGCAGCAGAACCTTGACTGATCGCTATCCAATAACGGCCGTGTGAAGGGCCATTTATATCAAGTGGAGTGCCTCCCGACCATTGGAGCAATGCTTTTGATTCTCCTATCGATGAAGAACAAAAAAGGTTGACAGATGGAACATTAGTCGGAGTTATTACTGTGGAGGTTGTTGAAGGGGGTGTGGTTGGAGTTGTGGGGGTTGTTGAAGGAGGAGCTGTTGATAAGTTTGAACATATCTTAGCAGTAAAGGAGGTTGGTTGTGAATTTTGACCGTTCCATATCCAGACAGTGTATTGCTGTCCAGAAACGAGTTTTAATTCTGAAACAGTTTGGTATGCTCCGCTATTGACTGATGATTGAGAATGTAATATAAAGTTTGTGGGGATTTCGGCAGCAGGGGATGTTCCAACATCTCTGCCGTAGTAATCAGCATGATTTGCTGTAAAACCTTGACTGATCGCTATCCAATAACGGCCATGTGAAGGACCATTTATATCAAGTGGAGTGCCTCCCGACCATTGGAGCAAAGATTTAGATTCTCCTGTCGGTGAAGAACAAAATGTATTGACTGAAGGTGCACTAGTTGGCTGAATTGCTAATGCCGGTGGAGTTGTAGTTGTTGGCGAAGTTGAGGAAGTAGGTTGAGAATTTGGACAGTCTTTTGCAGTAAATGTTCTTGACTCGGAATTCACGCCATTCCATATCCAAACAGTGTATTGTTGTCCAGAAACTAGCTTTAATTCTTGGACAGTTTGGTATGCTCCGCTATTGACTGATGATTGAGAATGCAATACGAAATTGGTCGGAGCTTCTGCAGCAGGGGATGTTCCAACATCTCTGCCGTAATAATCATTTCCATTTGCTGTAAAACCTTGACTGATCGCTATCCAATAACGGCCATGTGAAGGACCATTTATATCAAGTGGAGTGCCTCCCGACCATTGGAGCAATGCTTTTGATTCTCCTGATGGGGAGGCGCAGAATGTATTTACTGTCGGTGCATTTGTTGGCTGAATTTGTACATCCGTTGTCCTTCCGTTGATATTCCCAAATAAATCTCCCAAAAATGACGCAGAAACAAACTGTGCTAAAGCAACAGCAAGAACGACGCAAGCAATAAATGAAATGTCTTTCCTCATTTTATCCATCAACAAGAGCAGAGTAATATATAAACATTTCTTTAAATTATTTCTGTTTGTTTTATCCAGAAATTATTTCATAAGGCTGTTTTTTGATTTTCTCCATTTTGTTTACTCATATACTCCAATTCTTTTAAGGATAAAAAAAGACATTATTCGGCCTATACCGTTATCTTTCCATTATTTTTTCGTTACGTAATCAGGTTATCAATGATAGTCTCCTTCTAATTATTTAGTTTCATCAACTGCTCATTTATTTTATCGTTGTGAACTATTTTTCGGATATTCCTTCTCGGTATTTATCAATCGCGTCCCTCAAAGACCGCGTCCCCAAAATTGAGCAATGCACTTTAACAGGTGGCAAGTCTTTCAATCCGTTAACAATCTCCTGGTTTGACATTTCATACGCTTCATCCAAAGTTTTTCCTTTTACAAGCTCGCACATCATATCAGTCGAAGCAATCGCCGCGACGCATCCATAAGTTTCAAATTTTATATCTTCGATTCTGTCGTCTTTTATCTTAAGATAAACTTTCATCACGTCCCCGCATTTAAAATTTCCAATTTCTCCAACAGCGTCTGGATTTTCCATATCGCCAACAAATTCCGGGTTCTTAAATCTCTTAAGCGTCTCTGTTGAATACATGCTGCTCCTCCTTGAACGGCGAAATTTCCCTTAGCCTTCTGATGACCAAAGGAAGAACCTCAAGAACATAATCAATTTCTTCTTCCGTAGTGAACCTGCTCAAAGTCATTCTCAAGCTTCCATTCATCATTTCATGATTCAAACCAAGAGATTTCAAAACATAACTCGGCTCCAAAGTTTTTTCCGAGCACGCACTTCCCGTAGAGCCGCAAATTCCATAATCGTCCAGCAGTCCGTTTATCGCTTCTCCTTCTATAAACTTAAAGGAAAAATGCGCGTTATTGCAAAGTCTCTTCTCTCCTCTCGGCCCATTCAATCTCACATAAGGAATCCTAGTCATAACTCCGTCAATTAATTTGTCTCTTAATCTTGTCATGTAAGAAATATGCTTGCTCGACAAGGAAAGTTTTACAGCCTCAGCAAACCCGACAATTCCGTGAATATTTTCCGTGCCTGCTCTGATTCCCATTTCATGAAAACCCCCATGCTGCCACCCTTCAATCTTCACCCCGTCTCTCACATAAATCGCCCCAACTCCTTTCGGCCCATGGATTTTATGCGCATTTAAAGTCAGCAAGTCAACAGGCATTTCCTGCACGTCAATCGCAACTTTAGTATAGCTCTGGCAAGCGTCAGAATGAAAATAAACTCCCTTCTCTCCGCAGATTCTTCCAATTTCCTTCAAGTCATTTATCGTACCGATTTCATTATTCCCATGAATGACCGAAACCAAAATTGTCCTATCACTAATCGCATTTTTTAGCTGTTCAATATCAACAAATCCTTCTTCATCAACATCCAAATAAGTAATTTTGAATCCTTGTTTCTCAAGCCACTTGCAGCTTTCCAAAACACATTTATGTTCAACTTTCGTCGTGATAATATGGTTTCCCTTCTCCCGATTTGCAAAAGCAACCCCTTTCAAAATCAAATTATTTCCTTCGGTTCCTCCCGAAGTAAAATAAATTTCATCAGCTCTTGCGTTGATTGAACTCGCGATTGTGTGCCTTGCTTTGTCAAGCGCTTTCTTCGCTTCCCTTCCCTTGAAATGCAAAGACGAAGCGTTCCCATACCTGTCATTCATATACTTGATAATCTTGCCCGTTACTCTCGGATCAACCTGCGTCGTCGCCCCATTGTCTAAATAAACATACATCATTTTTCATCCCTCACTGAAAAAATCAGAAAGTTTTGGTCTGCTAATTTCGTTGGGGGCGAGGTTGGCGTGGTGGCTGGGGCGAGCATGTTACGCGAGTGCAAGTAATTAATAAATTTCGAGCGTGACTGCGAGTAGGGCTTTTGACCGAAGGTCAAATTAATGTGAGAATCCCAAACCCCTACAAAAAGATTTTCAGTGAAGTACATCATTTTCTTTCTCCCACAGGACTGCACAGCCCGCACTCCTCGCAGCTTCCTCCACACCCGCCAACATGTTTTTCCACCAGTTCCAGCATCGGATAAACCGTCTTCTTATTCAAACTATAAATCCTCTTCTTCCCTTCCTTCTTAACATTCAAAATGCTGCACTTCCTCAAACTTTCAAGATGGTGGCTCACATTGCTCTGTTCCCCTCCAACTTTATCAACAATCTCGGAAACAGAAAGCGGCCCATCCATCAGCGCAGTCAGAATCCCCAGTCTAGTTTTATTTGAAAAATTCGCGAAAAAGTTCTCATATGAAATTTGTTTCATATAAACATCAGCGAAGAGCAATTTATAAATATTGCGCCAACCAAATTTAATCAAGATTTATTAATTCCAATTTCATTAAAATCCCATGAATCGAAAAGTTCAATTCACAATTTTCCTAAGCATCTTCCTCTTAATATATTTAGGAATCCATTTCTTCGTAGTCTCTGCCCTTGCCAATCTCTTCAGCATTCCAAAAAATATCTTCTTTTACCCGCTCATCTTAATCCTTGCGTCATCTTTTCCCCTTTCTGTTTTAATAGAGAGAAAAAGCCCAAGTAAAAAGTCGAGATACTTTCATCTTGTTTCTGCAACCTGGATGGGCATTCTTCTTTACCTTTTCCTTCTTCTTTTGATTTATCAAATACTTGACATCTTTTTAATTATTCCAAAAACCCAAGCAGAAATTACAATTCTCTCTTTCGCCTTAGTTCTGACTGTTTACTCCTTAATCAACGGCTCGCTCATCCGAATTAGAGAAATAGAAATACCAATGGAAAAACTAAAGAAAGAAATCAAACTTGTCCAGCTTTCAGACGTCCACATCGGCTCGGTCAGAGGTTCAAATTTCCTAAAAGAAATCGTTGAAAAAACAAACCAGCTTTCTCCAGACATCGTCATCATAACCGGCGATTTAGTCGATGGAACCGCCCCGCTCACTCACGAAATTATCAATCCAATAAACAAACTTAAAGCTCCGGCACTCTTCGTGACTGGCAACCACGAATTCTATGAAGGCTTTGACAATATCTTCAAACTCCTCAAAAAAACAAAATTAAAACTTTTAAGAAATTCAGAAACAAACTTTCAAGGTGTGCAATTCCTAGGCGTCAATTATTCAGAAGAAAAGAACTATCTTGATAACACACTTAAAGGAATAAAAATAAAACAACCTTCAGTACTTCTTTATCATCTTCCTACAAATCCGGAATACCTTTCAACTAAAAAAATCAATTTACAGCTCGCAGGTCACACTCACAACGGCCAAATTTTTCCATTCAATATTTTTGCAAAATTAGCTTATCCAAACGTTTCTGGTTTTTACACTTCAAAAAACAAAAAGTCAAGCATTTATGTCTCTCAAGGCACAGGCACTTGGGGCCCGCCAATGCGCCTCAGCTCTTTCAATGAAATTACCCTGATAAGGCTAAAACTAAGATAACAAAATCCGATCGTGAAAATAAAAACCCACAACCCAATGGTTTAGAAAGTTAGTAATATAACCTGGGCGAGCATAGCGAGCTAAATCAATTAAAGCCAGATAAAACAATTCACAAAATCCCAGACAACGCCCGTTTCCAAATACCTTTAAATAATCCTCGCCCCATCATAAATAAAATGAGGTTAAATATTATCATCGGCGGGCGCGCAGGCCAAGGCATCAACTTAGTTTCTGGAATCGTATCAAGCGTCCTAGCCCAGCAAGGATACTTCACATTCAACTATCGCGACTATCCTTCAGTAATCCGGGGCGGCCACAACTTTAACATTCTCTCAATTTCAGACCAACAGGTAGAAAGCCACGAATCATCTATAAACGGCATCGTCGCCATGGACGACTTAACTTTGGAAGTCCACAAAAAAGAATTAAAAAAATCCGGCTTCACCATCCCATCAGACAAATATATTGAATTCGGAATTAATCTTAACATTGCTCTCGCTGGAGCGTTAATGAAAACTCTCGGAATTGAAAAATCTGTCCTAAACCAAGAAGTCAAAAAAGTCATCAAGAACAATTCTGAAGAGGCGTTGAAAGCAGCCGGTTTCGGCTTTGATTCTGTTGAAAAAAAATTTTCTCTCAACAAATTAAACAACAATCTGACAATTTTTTCAGGAAGCGACGGAATTGTTCAGGGAGCGATAAATTCCAAAATAGATGTTTATTTCGGCTATCCAATGACTCCTTCAACTGCAGTTCTTCAATCTCTCGCTTCCTCACAGGAAAAAGTCGGCCACTTGGTCTTCCAGCCAGAAGGAGAAATTGCAGTTGCGAATATGGCTTTAGCATCTAGCTTCGCAGGCGCTCGCACAATGATTGGCACTTCCGGCGGCGGCTACGACCTCATGACCGAAGCCCTTTCCTTGCAAGGCCAATCTGAAATTCCATTAGTTGTATATTTAGCATCTAGAGTCGGTCCTGCAACAGGCCTTCCGACTTACACACTTCAAGGAGATTTAGACATCGCATTAAGGGCAGGTCACGGCGAATTCCCAAGAGTCGTCATCGCCCCCGGCACTCCTCAAGAAGCAATTGAAAAAACAAATGAAGCTTTCTACCTTTCAGAAAAATTCGGGGCGCTCTCAATTATTCTCTCAGACAAGCACCTCGCTGAATCAGAATACTCTTTCGTCGAACAAACCAAAAAGCCTCTAAAAATAGAAATCAAACGTCCAATTCCAGGAGAAAAAATCGTCAAAGCAACTTCTTACGAGCACGATGACTTTGGTAATACCACTGAAGCAGCCGAACTAACATTCAAAAAAGCAAATACATAAAAAAAGAATGCGAAAAATTAGAGACAATAAAATTCCATGGAAATCAAAAATCTAAAAACCTAATAATAGGCTGGGGCTCAACCGCTGGTGCAATCAAAGACGCAATTAAAGGCCTCGACGCAAAATTCCTCCAAGTTTTATATCTCAAACCACTTTCAGATAACATTAAAACAGAAATAGAAGAAGCAAAAAACGTAATCCTAATCGAAAATAATCTTACCGGCCAATTAGGAAGATTAATCCGAGAAAAAACAGGCATCTCGATAAAAAACCGAATCTTAAAATACAACGGCCTTCCATTCCTTTCGGACGAACTTCAAGCTCAAATCAAAAAGGAGCTGAAGATATGAAGAAAACAAGACATGACGGAGATTGTTCAATTTACGCAGCTATAAGAAATAACATACCAGAAACGGGTATCTGTACTTGTGGTTATGGCCTGCAATATTTAAGACAAACCAGCGGAGATAACTCTGAAATGTATTCAAAAGAATTAAACGAAAAATTAGCAAGAGAAAGAAGCGAATCACGATTAGAAGGAAAAACAAAATGACGGAAATATCCAAAACAGAAACAAGCAAAAAACTCGATACTAACTATAAAATAACTTGGTGTCCAGGTTGTCCG
The DNA here is from genome assembly GCA_018304105.1 of Candidatus Pacearchaeota archaeon. Lineage (GTDB taxonomy): Archaea > Nanobdellota > Nanobdellia > Pacearchaeales > GW2011-AR1 > UBA73. Next base: position 26,414 of record JAGVWX010000017.1, read on the forward strand.
GACTTCAAGATTCTAGAAGCAGCAAAAATAACAATTACGAGCCTTATGAACCAAGGTTACAAGCATGAAAATTTCGCAATGGCGTGCGGCATCGGCTGTCACGGAAAAATATTTGATTACTTAAACATCTCGGGATTTTACGGCTTGCATGGAAGAACAATTCCAACAGCCATTGGCTTGAAGTTGGGAAATCCCAATCTTAACGTTATCGCATTTGCAGGCGATGGCGACACGTACAGCGAAGGAATGGAACACTTCGTCTCGGCAGGAAAGCACAACGCCAACGTCGCATTATTCGTCCACGACAATCAGTCGTTCTCGTTAACAACCGGCCAGCCAACTCCAACATCTGAAAAAGGTTTCAAAAACAAGATAGATGTAACTGGCGTAAAGCAAACCAACCCGTTAAATCCGCTCATGCTGGCATTTTCCTCGGGAATAAGTTTCATCGCCAGAGCAAACGCCCGCGACCCGCAGCACACTGCACAGATAATGGAGCAGGCAATCAAGCACAAAGGATTCGCTTTCGTCGAAATAATCCAAGACTGCATCGTCTTCAACATCCCGATAAATAACCGCGACAAGAATATGTATTACTTAAATAAAATCCCAACAACGAAAGAGGAATCTCTTAAGTTAATGCAAGAATACGACTACAACATTGGAAACGGAAAAATTCCCCTCGGCGTTTTCTGGAAAGAAGAAAAAATAACTCTTGAAAGCCAATTTTCCCAGCTGCAAAAAATAATCAAGAATAAAGTTGTCGGCTGGAAAGGCCTAAAGAGATAATCTATGGTAAAGAAAAGAGAAACGCTCGATATACTAAAAAGAGAATATGACTACGAAGATGACATAATGAAAGACCTTACAGAATTCTTTATTTCCGCTTTAGGCAAAATCAAAGGCATTTCAAACGAAGAAATATCAGAGCTTGATGTAAAACTCCGACTAATAAGAGATGAAAGCAGAGGACACAAGCAAGCATTTTGTGAATTAATTGAATTCGTGGAGAAAGATGGAACCGATAACTTCTAGAGCAAAGCTCATTGAAAGTCTGAAGAACGTTCTTTCAGTTGAAACTCTCGCCAGAGATTCCTACAGCAAAGATGTCCACATTTTCAAGAACAAAAGGCTAAAAGTTGTAATTGAAAAAATAAAAAAGACGAAGTCCGCCACATCAAAATTCTCGATGACCTTATTGAAATGTTAGAAGATTAAATCCGCCTTCCCCTCAGCAAATTCCCGCGCCCTGCATCAAATTATATCCTTGCTCTTCTCAGTAAATTAGCATTCATCACGACAGAAATGCTCGACAACGCCATGGCCAGTTCAGCGACAATCGGATTCAATAAGCCTGCTACTGCAAGGGGAATGGCGATGACATTATATCCGAACGCCCAGAACAGATTTTGTTTTATTTTTTTGAATGTTGCTTTTGACAAATTAATTGCCTGAACAACCCCAATTAATGAGCCCTTGACAAGTACAATGTCTCCTACTTCGATTGCGATATCGCTCCCCGAGCCCATGGCTATGCTGACATTGCTTTGTTTAAGCGCGGGAGCATCATTTATTCCATCTCCTACAAATGCAACCATTCCGCGTTTTTGCAACTCTTCTACTTTCTTTGCCTTTTCCTCTGGAAGAACATTTGCAATGACTTCATCAATGCCCACTTGCTTAGCAATGGCCTTGGCCGTCGTCTCATTATCTCCCGTAATCATAACCGTTCTGTATCCTCTTTTTCTCAAGGCGCTAATGGCTTTAACAGAATCATCCTTTACCGCATCAGCAACTGCAACAGCTCCAATAACTTTAGCATTCTCCGCAACAATCATTGTAGTCTTCCCTTCTTCTTCCCAGCTTTTAATTTGCCGTTCTATTAATTTAAAAGATATATTCTTCTCATTCATTAATGTTCTATTCCCGATTACAATCTTCTTGTTTCCGAGCTTGCCTTCCAATCCTCTGCCTCGCACTACCGAGAAGCCCGTAAATTTCTTATAGCTCTTCAAAGCAGCTTTTGCAACAATTGCCTTAGCGATTGGATGCTCACTCATATGCTCCAAGCTTCCTGAAACCTCCCAGAAATAATCTTCTTTGACTTTGCTGACGAAATCGGTTACCTCCGGTTTTCCTTTTGTTATTGTTCCGGTTTTATCGAATGCAATTATCTTTACCTCTTTCATAGTTTGAATTGCTTCTCCCTTTCTGATTAATATTCCTCGCTTTGCGCCCATTCCTGAACCAACAGTCAAAGCAATAGGAACTGCAAGCCCAAGCGCGCACGGGCATGCAATGACAAGAACAGAAATTGCCGCTCCAAGAGCCTTGCTCCAGTCTCCCGAGAAAATAACCCATCCAACAAACGTAAGTACAGTGAGAACTAATATCGCAGGAACGAAAATATTGGTAACTTTATCAGCAACTTTTTGAATCGGCACTTTTGTTCCCTGAGCTTCTTCAACAAGATTAATAATATGAGCAAGGAACGTATCGCTCCCTATTTTCGTTGCCTTCACATAAAGAATGCCGTCTTGATTAATAGTTGCTCCTATAACTGTATCTTTTATTTTCTTTTCAACTGGCATGCTCTCCCCGGTAATCATGCTTTCATCAATTGCGCTTTGTCCTTTAATGACGATGCCATCCGTGGGTATTTTCTCTCCCGGCCGGATAACTATAACATCATCAATCTTAACTTCACTTATTGGAATTTCAATTTCTTCTTTCCCTCTTAAAACTCTTGCTTTTTTAGCTCCAAGCTCCAATAATTTTTTAATCTCCTGGCTCGCTTTGCCACGGGCTTTAGTCTCGATGTATTTTCCCGCGATGAATATAGCCATAATCATGGCAGAAACGCCAGAATAATCTTGTACATTAATAAAAAATGCTAAAATGCCCGTTGCATATGCTATAAGAGTCCCTAATGCAATGAGAGAATCCATGCTAAAATAAAAACTAATAAATCCCCTTATCCCCGCTTTAATAGTCTGCCACCCAAAGAAAAATATAACAGGAAATCCGATAATCAAAATAATAAGCGAAGTGCGCTCGCCAAAGGGCATAATTTCAAAAAACCTTTCTAATATCATAAGTATTGCAATTGGAACTGCGAATACCCACGCGCCCCAAAGTCTTCGCTTCCAGAGACGCATCTCCTGCTCTTCAAATGATTCTGCTTGGTGTTTGTGTTCCATAAAATTATCCTGCTTGTACTCCAATCACCTTATATCCTGTTCTTGCAACTGCTTGCTTCAATGCTTCTTCAGAAACATTGTCTTCAGCTTCAACAATGCTTTTGTTAGTCATTAAGCTAACCGAAACATTTTTCACGCCTTGAACTTTTCGCAAGCTGCGCTCAACATTTCCCGCGCATGAGGCGCAGTGCATTCCAGATATAGTTATCTTGAATTTTTTCATCTTTTACCTCCATTCAGTTGTCTGTAAAGCCAGAATATAAACAAGACCAAAGCGATGGTTATCAGAATCTGAATCACAAAACCAAAAGAAGGCCAATAGCACCAAATTCCTCCCATCATCCCGCACATCAAATTAGACCCATATCCCCCATATCCGCGACCCATCATTCCATATCCTCCAAACCCTGCAAATCCAAATAAAACTAAAGCCGCCACTATAATCAGAATTACAATTGCCGTTTGATTGTCTGAATTTTTCATTATGTTTTAACAATCTTCTCCATTATTTTTAAAATATCTTGAAAATTGAAGATTTTCATCTCTTGCCCCCCTGAATTTGTTTAGTCATCCATATTATAAACAAGACAAGAGCTATTAAAACTAGAATCATAATTAACCATCCAAATATCCACATGGAACCAAAGCCCCCATAGATTCCACCCATCATTCCGTACATCCCGCCATAGCTGCCATAATTACCAAGGCCCATCATTCCAAAACTGCCTAAAGCTAAAAAAACAAGTAATGCAATTAATACGGCAAGAACGATATTATTTTCTTTATTCATTTTCTTCCTCCCAAATTTTGCCGCATCATCCACACGACAATTAAAGCAAAAACCGCAACAACTAAAAGTTGAATCGCAAAGCCAAAATAACTTCCGTATTGAGTTCCATAAACCGCACTTCCCATTCTGCACCCATAGTTTCCATCATCCAAATCCGCAGACGCAAAGCCCAAACTAAGAAAAAACACTGCTGCCAAAGCCACGTAACCCAAATTTCTCCTAATCATCTTATTCTACCACCACCAATTTTCCTGTGCCCATACCCATGCTGCATGCAAAAATAAATGTTCCGGTTTTTGTCGGCGTAAAAGTTATCTTATCCTGCGGAGTTTGCAAATACTGATGAATCCCAAAATCCCTAATCGTAAAATCTCTCAAACATCCGCCAACGCTTCCATCAAGATATATCTCAACTGGTTGATTAACCTTAACTCTTATCTCTTGAGGATAATAATTGCCACTTTTCATTCCAATAACCACCTTCTGAACATCTCCGTTAGATCCCCCATCATTAGATTCTGTTGAAGAAGCCCATCCTCTGCTATTCACCAAGAAAAATCCAAAACTAATTATTAAAACTATCGCTAACACTGCATACAAAGTCGTTTTTTTCATTTTCATTATGTTTTAGCATTCTCCTTTATAATTTCTAAAATATCTTGAAAATTTATAATTTTCATATTTTAGCACTCCCAATATTTGTATTAAAGATTATGTTGCAGGTTTCATTATTTCGATTGGGGTGGGAAGGGGTTGGGGATAGGGCGAGCATGTTACGCGAGGTAATCTGCAGATAATTTACGAGCGTGACTGCGAGTAGAGTTTTTAACCGATAGGTCAAATCCTTGTGGGAATCTGAAACCTGCCAGAAAGTTAGAGTTGGTTGCAACAAATGATTCGGCTTGTAAGATTCATTAACTATAAGCCGAACTGTCTGGGCGGGCGAGCACGTTACGCGAGAGTAGCAACCAACTCGTAAGAAAATCTTCAATAAATTCATCTTCATCCTCCGCACCCACATCCCCCGCCGCCACCGCCGCAGCTCCCCCCGCTCGCGCCCTGTTGCTCAACATAACTTGCCTTGCTCCCGTCGCTCTCAAGAACTGTAAATGTTCCCTTATACATATTCATTGAACACGCAATGTTGAAAGTCCCCGCTTTATTTGGAACAAACTCCACAAAATTAGAGCTTGAGGTGAAAGTCTTTGAAACTCCAAAAGCAGAAATAACAATTGACTTCGAACAGCCCGGCATTCGCGACAAATCCGCTTCCAATCGAACACGAGCATCTTTCTTCAATTCACTTGGTTCAAGGACATAATTCCCGTTTTCTACATGGAGCTTAACAATCTGAACATCTCCGTTTCCTGCGTTTACAACCTGCCCTGTCACTTTTCCCGAACCCGGAAACAAAAAGAAAACTCCAATTAAGACAATCAAAATCGTTCCAACTGTGTACAAAGTATTTTTCTTTATTTTTACCATGTTAAAACCTTCCAGAAAGTTAGAGTTGGTTGCAACAAATGATTCGGCTTGTAAGATTCATTAACTATAAGCCGAACTGTCTGGGCGGGCGAGCACGTTACGCGAGAGTAGGGTGCAATCAACTCGCAAAAGGACTCTCATAACTATCATTGGAACAACAAACTCCTTGGCCCGAAGACCATCAGCCAAATCGTGACAATCGTTAATACAAAACTCCAAAAGACCGTGAAAAACTGATCCTCCCTAATCTCCCTCTTCGCACCTTTAGTTTCAACATAAATCATATAATTAAGTCCAAGCAGTATTGCTCCGCAAACCAAAAAAACCAAGACGCTCGCCGCCTTAAGATTGTCATTGTACATCATAACCGCAGTCATTGCTCCCATCAATCCCCCCATAAACCCAGCCATCATCCCTTCCATCAAGCCCATAACCCCGCAGCATTTCCCGTTCCAAATCCCGAATAGCATTCCCACCGCAACTCCAAAAAATCCCCCATAAAACATTCCGTTAGTCGCACCGACGTAAAACCCTGCAAGAAATCCAATTATCATTCCTATAGTCATTCCAATCATCATTCCTGACATGCAGGGAAATTGCTTGAACGCCCTGACCTGTCGAACTGCTGGCATAACCGCAGCATAACTCAAAACCGCAAAAAACAAATAAAATCCATATTTTGGAATAAAATTCTCAATACTTCTCAAACGAAAATAATAAATAACTCCCAAAGTAATCAAAGAAACAACTAAAGAAACAAAAACCGTTTTAATTAGTTCTCCTTCTGCTCCGTCTCCATTCAATTCTTTGGTAAATTCTTTGAAGCTCATTTATTTCTCCTTTGTCGCGCGGGCAACAAGCAAGCGATAGCGAGCGAAGTTGCTAATAAATCAAAACACCAGTCACAAGAACGGGTGTTCAATTTATGCCGAAAATTTTTATTATTTATCATGCCAATTTCAGAAATCAAAACTACTTAACTCCTTCTGTGAAACTAGTTTCACAGCGATTTAAAAATTCGTAAAGTTCTTAAACCCGTTTTCCGAGAAGAAAATATGGAAAACAAAAATGTCGGCTACCTGCTTTTAGGACTCTCAATAGTTATAATATTTATTATCTTTCTTTTCAACAATGCTATGAAAGTCATAATCGTCGAGCAATGCGGTCCAGTCCACGGCCCAACCTGCGAAATGAACAAAAACGTTGAACAGCAAACCTACTTGTCCCTTGGAATAGTAGCCATCTTAATTATCGCTTCGGTCGTCCTTATCTCTTCAAAACCAAAAGAAAAAATCATAGTTAAAAAAATCAAAGAAAAACAAGTCAAAAAACAATTTAATCTCGAAGGTCTAAGAAAGGAAGACAAGCAAGCATTCGCTATCATCCAAGATTCTAAAACAATATTTCAGGCAGACTTAATTGAAAAGCTCAGCTTCGGCAAAGCCAAAATGTCTAGAGTTCTCGACCGTCTGGAAAACAAGGGCTTGGTTGAAAGAAAAAGAAGAGGCATGACTAATGTCGTCGTGCTAAAAGAAAATTAACAATAAAAGATTCACATAAAAAACAAATTCTCTTCCAGATATTCCCAACACTAACCATTAAATCTCATTATTTTATCGTATTCAGAAAACTTAAGCTATATTAAAACTTTCAAAAATCAAATCCTCGTCGGGAAAATAAATTTTGTCAACCCTGTTTACACCACAATTAAATATAACGGCGGTTTAACTACGCAAGATAGGAGGTAAAAATGCAAAGTCTAAAAGAAATATCTTGTGACCCTGTATGCGGCTTCATGATTCGCAGCCATGAAGAAAGAGAAGTTCTAGACGGAGCTGTGAAGCACGTCAAACACGCCCATCCAGACATGAAGCTCACAGAGAAAGATATAAAAACAAAAATGAAGACTGTTAAGTAAGATGAAAGCAAGAATACTTGTTGTAATAATTATTTTAATAGTGCTAGTATTAGGTGGAATTGCAGTTTATGTGATGCAACCTCAAACTGCTGTGGATTCTCCGTCGGGCAATGGCGGCTCAACAAATAAACAGCCTGACGATTCAACCAACGAGCAGTCTAATGGCTCAGTCAATGGACAGACTCCAGAGACTAACTCCGGAACAGCTGTCAAGCCCGAAACTTATAATATAGCAATAAAAAGCTCCGCGTTCTCCCCTAAGACTCTAGAAATAAAAGCGGGCGATAGTGTAGTCTGGCAAAATCAGGATTTTACCGCACATACAGTAACTTCAAATTCGGGAAGTGAATTAGGCTCCACAAATTTAGCGCAAAGTCAATCATATTCGCATCAGTTCGATACACCAGGAATTTATACTTATCATTGCAGGATTCATTCATCAATGCAAGGCACAATCACCGTCGCTCCCAACCCCGATTATACTCCCAGCTAAAATCGTCCTACAAATATCTAACTTCCTCTTTCGGGAGGCGGAGTTATCAAAGGCAGGCGATTTTCCGCTCCGCAACTATCACACCTCACCTTAGGCAAATCTTTCACTTCAACAATACCTGAATTACTCCTATTGCATCCTCCGCAATCATAATCAACACGCACACCAAATAATAAAGACAAATATTGTAACATCCTTAATGTTCTAGGTCTTACGGCTTCTCTTTGAGTTTCATATTCTCTTGCCATAAAACTCGTTTGTTCAAACCCTATTTAATTCTTTTTACAAAAAATTTCAACAAGTCATACGGCTCCATACCTTTATATAGACACCCAAGTTGAACAAGTCATAGATATTCAGATAAAGAATTAGTTTTCTTCTTCTTGAAATGTTTACAATGAGAAAAAATCAGCCGTGGATTAGACGGGAACCCCTGCAGAAAACCAGAACTTGCCCTTGTGGTGGCACAACCAAGCTTATGTCTAGGCGGAACTATCCTTTCGGAAGAAAGTCAGATAGCGTTCTAATCAGAGGCTACGTCTGTAAATTATGCAGAACCCTAACATTACTAAACAAAGATAGAGGAGGTAAAAGATAATGGAAGGTTCATACGGAAGAAGAAATTTCGACGGCCCAAGAGAAATGCACAAAGCTGTCTGCAATGATTGCAAGAAAGAATGCGAAGTGCCATTCAAGCCAACAGAAGGCAAGCCAGTTTATTGCAAGGAATGTTACGCCAAGCACAGGAAATTCTAATTTTCTAAGTTAATTGATGTGCAAGCGTGCTGGCTGCCTCATGAGCGAAGCGAATGACTTAGTCAGTCGCGCAAGTGCTAACAAGACAGCAGGCTGCCTCGCGAACAAAGTGAGCGACTTTGTCAATAAAACGGCTGTCCTATTGCACATCAAATGATGTTGTGATTTAAGCTAACTCAAAAATATTTTTTATTTTATTTACCGAAAGCTCTTACTCAAACTCTGCGACCAAAACGAAGGAAGCGAATTAGTCACAAACCCTCTGAAATCGTCTGAATAAAGATAAGTCAATCCTTTTCTAGAGCCATATTTCTTAAAGAGCGGTTCAAGCGAAACATAAAGATTGCGTATTATCTTTCTTTCAAAATCCTTCTGCAAAAGCGAACTTGGTTTTAAAACAAGAAAGTCTGCCTGGCGGATAATGTTAACATCAAGGTTAGACGAATTCTGCGAAATAAATAAGATAGTCAGATTCTTGTGCCTTGAAATAAATATCAAGTCAGAAAGAAGCTTATTAGCAATGGACATGGAGTCTCTCGAGCTGAAAAAAATTCCCCCTTCGTCAACAAGTACTATCGCATCATTGTGTATTTCATTTATATTCTCAACAGAAATAATCCACGACGGCAAATCCTCGCTCTTGAAACCCATCGCAAAACATTTCTTCTTTGTCTTTGTATAAATATTCTCCATTAGTTTAATTCCAAATGCAGTTTTCCCAGACCCTCTCGAGCCAAGAATAATTCCTATTTCGTTTTTCGTTAATAGTTTCTTTTCCCATCCATAAAGGTTCCCGGATTCTGTCTCAAGAACTGAAAACCCTTCATATCTCGCGCCCCGCCTCTCCCGAACTTCTTCAACTACTTCCTCGTGATGCTCTTTTCTCATCTTCTTCACGAGCCAAATAATTCCCTTCACAATAAAATACGGAATCTTCACGATGAACCAAAGTGTTCTCCAAAACCAATGGCTTCCCTTCTTCTTTCCTTTCTCTTCTTTGCGCTCTTTTTTCTTTGGCATGTTGTAGATTGGTTCGGTGCACAGGCGCGTTCTACGCACAAGAACAAATAAGACAGCTGCAATACGAAACTGGCTGTCCTATTAGCACCGAACAACTTTATTATTTATATGTAATAACTTAGAAATTTGACAATTTATAGTTTACGCTTAAAAACCTTTTAATTAAATCCCAATATTTCTGCTTTCCTTTCAACATTATACTCACAAGACGGTCTGGTGGGATTAGCATATTAATTTTGGCGGGGGGCGAGCTGGCTGCCTCAACGACTGAAAGGAGTTGACTTCGTCTCTAGATGCCTCAACGACTGAAAGGAGTTGACTTCGTCTCTAGATGCCTCAACGACTGAAAGGAGTTTCTAGATGCCTCAACGACTGAAAGGAGTTGACCAAGTTCAAACGAGCCCATATAATCAAGACTTGCAGCTTTCCAAAACGGCGAGTCCTATTGAAGCAAAAAAGCAAGCAAATAATCTAGACTCGCTTGCGAGTCCAATTAAAAAAAATAACAACAAATATTTTGGTGTTAGGCGATATTGCCAAATACCGTAATATCTTGGTCGATATCGCATCGGGCGGGTGGGCAGGTTAAAGAAGCCGTCACCAAAATATTTCGCAGCAAGTACAATTGAATAAATAAACAAACTTAAAAACTTCTTTCTCTCAATAATTAAATGAAAGAACAAGATAACAATCTCACTAAATCAATTATCACAATTATCCTTCTTGTCATTGCATTGATTATCATTTCAATTCTTTATTTAAGAACGTCGGCAAACTCAGAAGAAGTTACCTTCGAAAACAGAGCTTCAGAATTCTGCAACCAAGAAAATGTCGACCCTGTGGAAATTTGCAACAACCAGGTTATTGAAGTCAAATCCGATTCTCTCGGCGGCGGCTCAACTTACCATCACCGCGACGGCACATCATTCTCCTGCCCAGTAATAGCCCCAGAAGCCATGTCACCAACCTGCAAAGCCATTTTCGACGCCCAACAAACCAATCAATGGAACTGCGTGAGTGTCTGCTAATCGAATCTACTCCGTAGCCAATTAAAACCACCATCAACGAAAGATATACAAATGTATGACTTTGGTTAATATCCTAAAAAATCAACTCTCCTCAATTATCTTCTCGTCATCATCAACCAGCCAAAAGCATCAGAGGCAAAAACATTCTTTCATCAAGGACAACGCGGACGAAGAGAGGTTGCATATCACTTTATTTCTCCCAAATCTTCGCTTATTTCCTTCAACTGTTCGAGAGCGTTTCCTAGTTCTTCAACAAGTTCCTTTGCAATTAAAAACCTTTGTTAACCATCATCCCAACCCTTTCATTTTCCACTAGTTCAACCCACCCAAAAACCCTAACTCATTTCTTCTTATCTTCCTTCTTCCCAACGGGCGCTGCCTTGCTATCTACTGGCTTAACGTTCTTCAACTCGGGGTGCTTCGCTTCAACCTGCGCCTTGATTTTATTCACGCACTCTGGATTAATCAGTGTCATAATATTTCCTGCATCCTCGCCATGCAGCAGCGCCCGCAAAACTCTCCTCATCATCTTTCCGCTTCTCGTTTTTGGAATATCTTCGACAAAATAAACTTCAGCCGGCTTTGCAATCGGCCCAATCCTTTCTATAACTTTCCCGACAACTTGCTCCTCTGTAATATCCCCCTTCGTCTTAACAAATGCAACAGGCACCACTCCACGAAGAGCATCATTCTTTCCAACAATCACCGCCTCAACAACTCCCTTCAAGCCATCAATCGCGTCTTCAATCTCCGCAGTAGATAATCTATGCCCCGCAACCTTAATCACATCATCTGCCCTCCCTAAAATCCTAAACCTTCCGTTCTTGTCCATAATTGCATTATCTTCCGCATTATACAATTTCCCAACAAAGTATTTCTTGTACCTTTCTTCATTCTTCCAAACTCCCCGTATCAGCGCAGGCGAATAAGGCGGCTTCTCCATAAGAATTCCTTCCTTCCCATTCGGAACTTTCTTTCCTTTCTCATCGAAAACATCAAACTCGATTCCAGGGAAAGTCACAGCCGCATAAGTCGGAATAAACGGCCCGTGTCCTGGCAAAGACATAATCACCGCGCTCCCGGTTTCAGTCTGCCAGTAAGTATCAATAACGGGACATCTTCCTTTCCCGATATTATCAAAGAACCACATCCACGTCTTCTCGTCAATCGGCTCTCCTACACTTCCAAGAATCTTCAAGCTTTCCATTTTATACTTCTTCGCATAATCGCTCCCTTCAAGCGCAAACATTCTCAGCGCAGTAGGCGCAGTGTAAAACACATTAACCTTCTGTTGCTCAATAATCTGCATAAACCTATCTGGCGTTGGATGATTTGGCAAGCCTTCAAAAATTACCGTCGTCGCTCCATTGAGCAATGGTCCGTAACATGCATAAGTATGCCCTGTAATCCATCCAATATCTGCCGTGCACCACATTACCTCTCCTGGCTTCAGATTGAAAACAAATCTCGAAGTGTAATACGCCTGGACTGTGTAGCCCCCGACCGCGTGCATTACCCCCTTAGGTTTTCCCGTTGTTCCGGAAGTGTAAAGCAGCAGCGCAATGTCCTCCGATTCCATAACTTCTGGCTTTACAATGACATCTGCTTTTCCTTCAAACATTTTCCCGCTCTTCGCCCTGTCAACCACAATCTTAGTTACTTGCATTCCAGTTATCGCCTTGTCCGCGTCCTTCTCCAGCTCAACTTTCTTCCCTTTCCTCGAATAATAATTCGCAGTAACCAAAACTTTCGCTCCTCCATCTTCAATCCTTGTCTTCAGAGCATCCGCGCTAAACGCGCTAAACACAACTGAATGTATCGCGCCGATGCGAGCGCAAGCCAGCATGAAAATCAGCGCTTCAGGAATCATAGGCAAGTAAATAGCGACAACATCGCCCTTCTTTACCCCTTTTTCCTTGAGCAACGCCGCCGCCTGATTTACCTGCTTGTAAAGTTCAAAATAAGAAATATATTGTGGCTTTTCGTTCACGTCTTCCGGAACAAAAATTATTGCTGTCTGGTCCGGATTATTCAAATGTCTATCAACAGCATTATAACATAAATTTAATTTCCCTCCGACAAACCACCCAAACCCGTTAGAAGTCTGCTCGTAAGTCTTGCTCCATGGCTTCGCCCAGCTCAAACCATCTCGCGCAAGCTCGCCCCAAAGTTTCACTCTGTCAGCTTTCGCCCTTTTATAAATATCCTGGGGCGCTAAGCTTTCTTCCTTCGCAGCTTTAGTTGGAACAAAAAACTTTCCCTTTTTTTCTACATACTTCGTCGCCATTTTTCCTCTTTATATATTTCTTGCCCTAGTCGCTTCGCCCATTATTTAATATCAATTCACCAGTTACGTTTCAGTCAACCGAAGCATCACTTCTTTCCTTTCAGCTTCTTAGTTATAAAATATTTCCTGTCCCTTATCTTCTTGTCATACAATCTTCTCGTATATCCGATATTATCAATCATATCTTTCGTCACTCCAAGTTCATGCAGCGTATCAATTATCGCCTTCCTCGCCTTCTCAACCTCGCTGTCCTTAGCAAGATATTCTATTTCCATATAAGTTCCAACATGTTCAACGTGATTTATTTCAATCTCAATTCTCTTGTCTTTCTTATGCTCGAACTTCTCTGTATGCTTTCTCTTCTTCACCCACTCCTTAAATCCAAAATCCTCCAGCAGCGCCAAAAAATTATCAAGATGCTTCCTGTCACTCAGCTCAAACTCGTACTCTCTCTTCACAACAACCCCGTCTTTCCAAAGTTTCTTCAGATGCCTCTTGAAATTAACAATTAGTTTCTCTCCGTCATCTCTTATTCTGAAAGCCTTCGTCGGATAGCCCTTCGCATGCAGCGCAAAATAATCATCCCCCCTACTAACTTTCTTCTTAAAATTCGCAATCCTCAGAATCCTCTTCCTCAGTAAATTGACATCGTCAATCTTAACCTTCACCTCAACTTCAAGCCAATTAACCATTTTCACTCTTTTACTCAGAAATCAAGCATGATAAGTTTATAAACATTTTGCAGCCACTGGCTTTGCTGAAAAAATAAAAATTGCGGCTCGCTAAACTCTGCGTCTAATCCTTCACTTAAGACATGCAGAACAAATAATAGAAATCCACTGACTCCGACCAAAGAAGAAATTGCGAGTCCAATTTAGCACGGACAAGTCAAACAGCTCATAAAAGAATTCAGCCGAGCAGAGCCCTGTTAACCCAAACCTTATAATGTCTGCCCTCCTTCTTAAACAATGCACTATCAAATAATCGTGATCGGCGCAGGCGCAGCTGGGCTTTCGGCGGCGATTTACCTAGCCCGTGCTGGATTAAAAACTTTAGTCGTCGGAACCCAAAACTGCTCTCAATTAAACTCGGCGTATGACATTGAAAATTATTTAGGTTTTTCAAATGGAACAAATGGAAAAGAACTCCTGAGAAACGGAACAAAACAGGCAAAAAAATTCGGGGCAATGATTATCGAAAAAAACGCAAAGAAGATAACAGAAACAAACAGCAAATTCGAAATCAGGTTAGAAAACGGCACCCCTTATTCTTCAGATTACATAATTATCGCTTCAGGAATGCTTTCCTCATTTGATTTCGCCAGCTCGTTAAACCTTGAATTAAATGGCAAATTGATAAAAATCAACAACGAAAACCAAACATCCCATGATAAAGTCTTCGCCGCAGGAAACTGCTGTACAAAAACTCGTCAAATCGCAAAAGACGTAGGAGACGGCTGCAACGCCGCAATAAACATAATAAAGAAGCTCAAAAATCTCCCAAGCTACACAGATTATGGCTCCTTAGAAGACCAAGTCCAAGAAGTCCAACAAGCTCAATAATAAAAAATCCAATCCTGAATAAAATATTTTAATAAAATCCAATAATCAACTTAGAAATAACAAACTCAGCCCATATCTTTATTCACCTCCAATCATTAATATTATTTTGCAACGAGCGTCAGCGAAGTTGCCAGCAGATTTAAGCTATTTTGAAAAATCAGTATTACCATCCAAGTTCAAAAAACAAAAACATTTTAAACCCTTAACTTCTTTTACAATAAATTAAAAGATGGCAAAAAAATACACAATAAAATACGACAGGACAAAATGCATTGGTGCAGCTTCAATTAAAAAAAGAATTCACAGAAGTCGAACTTGCAAAGCAGACAAAAGCCGCAAAATCCTGCCCAGCCCACGCAATTGAAATCTACGACGACGCAGGAAAAAAGATTGTTTAAGAATTAACGGCTAAATTAACACTTTAAATGTCAAATATCAATTCTCTAATTTTAACTTTTCATTTTATTATTTCAATCAGCAAATTTAAGCTATTTTTTAATTCCATCTGCAAAAATTTATTATCCCGGACAACATCTTTTACTTTATCGTCTTCACTTTTTCCGATGCTATTCTGAGAAATATTATCTTTCAAATCAACCAGTTATTTATTATATCTACTTAACAGTTATCAGCAAATTTAAGCTATTTTAACCAACAATTAAATATTTCAAAATCTCTTTAACTCAATGAAAACAATCTATATTCTCGGCAACCCCAACTTTGAGCAAGACTCTCTGCCTTTGCGTCTCTTGCCAAAACTCCAATCTTCTCTCCCAAATTTCCAATTCATTCATCTAGACCCAACAGAAAACCTCCCCGAAGAATCTCACCTAGTTCTTATCGATACAGTCCTCGGCCTCAAGGAAGTTAAAACTCTCTCAGAAAATGACCTAAACAAAATTCAATCTTCTCCAAATTATTCGCTCCATGACTTCGATCTTTCTTTTTCCCTGAAGCTCATGAAAAAGCTCAACAAGATTCAGAAGGTCACGATTATCGGCGTTCCTTCAGACTACGAAGAAAATAAAGCCCTTAAAGAAATCAAAGAAATCGTTAATAAAATCAGCCAAGTCCCTTAATCGCAATAGATATCGCACTTAATATAAACAACATCAATGCAATCGCAAAATAAACTCTTTCCCTGTCCATGTTTTCTAAAAAAACCAGTCCTATTTAAATTATGTGTTAGCTTCGAAGGTGTTTGAAGCTAGAGATCAAAATCGGTTCACACAAGTGCCGCAATAATCGCAAACATTAACTCTCTTTCTGTTTAGTATCTAAACCTTCTTTCGTAATCTTTATGCCTTGTAAACCATTCTAAGATAATTGCAACTATTTCAACTTTCTCTTCTGCAGTTAGCGTGTAAATAAGTCTCCAGCCCATGCCCTTACTCAGCTCAACCCAATATGCGTTATTCGTTCCCTTTTTCGTATACTCTTTGGGAATCAGACGTTTAGGTATTGGCTGCCCGAACGTCGGATTTTCTTTTATTCTTCCAATGACATAATCAATTCGTTTTCTAAGTGGCGCGCCTTTTGATAAATTCAGATATTCCCGTTCCAACTTGTCATCAATAAAAACAACCCTGACTGGTTTTGCCATAATAAACAAAAGATAAAAGAATTAATAATGTTTTCTAGTCGCCATCTTCTTAGCTAGCTTTGGATTCCATATGTAAGTAATAATGCCATCATCAGAAGTGATTATTTTATTAATTTCTTCAAGATAATCCAAGATTATGACGTAAGTCGGCCACATTACCTTCCTCGGCAATCTCTCCCAAATCTGTGTTTTCTTAAACTCTCCGCTATTTTTCTCAACGGTCTCCTCTACCATCCTAACAGTTTCAAGTGTTGGGGCCCTGAACAGCCTTGCAACTCCTTTTCTGTCTTCTAATTTTTGTGCCATTCATACCTATCAATTGATAGGTATTTATATTTTTCCATAACTCTGTGAAATTAAAGTTAGAAAAAGATAAAATACTTTAAGCAATCCATCTTAATTACTTTATGTACGAAATCTTCACCGCAAATTCTAAAACCGAAAAAAGATTATCATGGTATGCAAAATCAAGAAAAGACATCAAAGATAAACTAGACAGGTTAAAAGAAGCTCCTCGCAAAGCGAACGGTGCCCATCCATTGCATGGACGATTAGATGGCAAGTGGGGGGCTGCTGGCTTGGCGCAAATATCAGAGCAGTTTATTCAATCGACGAAAAAGACAAACGCATTATCATCGAATCAGTTGGTTCACACAAAATTTACTAAGAATATCTAATAATTAAATTTCTTCACGTTTCCTTTCTTTATGTTCTTCTCGCTCGCAACAATCTGTTCCATCATATCCTTGTCCTCGACTATTTCCTTTTCTTCCAGCTTTCTTATCTTATCTCTGATTGATTCTCTGACAAATTCCGTCTTCGTAGTATAATGATGCTTCTTCATTACTTTCTCTATCGCATCCAAGAAGTTCCTCTCCAGCTTCAAGCTTATATTTTCCATCTTACTACTATGTATTACTATGTAGTATTTAAATATTCTGGCTTACCATGTTTTCTAAGACATTTCGTAGAACTAGGACAACTCAACCTTCTCGCACCACTCGCAGTTCTTCTCAGGACATTTCTCATTTAATAACCCAATCGCCTTCTCAAATATCTTCTCCGCGTTCTTAATGTCAATCTTTCTCTTCACAAGCGAAGTGTCGAATATGACTTCTCCTGTTTCGGTTACTTCTTTTGGAACGTAAAACAAAAGGAAAGCATATTCTTCTGTCTCGTATCCTTTCTTCCTCAAAAGAAAATTGTAAATGTCAAGCTGGTCCTGGTAATGGTCCGCCGTGTCTTCTTTCAGCTCATACCCCCTCGTCTTGTAATCCAGGACTATGAGTTTCTTTCCCTTCATAAGAATATTGTCCACCGCCCCCCTCAGAATATTTCCCCCCTTATCCTCGTAAGCAATCCCCTTGAAGTTGCTTCTCCATATAGCAAGCAGTTCGTGGTCATCAAACAGTTTCATGCTCTTGCACTCTCCGTTCTTCCTCAGCTCTGGAGGCAATTCCCCTCTCTCCATGAACTTGTTGAAATGCGTTTTGAGTATCGCATCCATCCCTGACGGCAGTGAAGGAAAAATTCCAGCAGGCCTTTTCCATATCTTGTGCTGTGTCAGCCAAAAGCATCGAGGGCATTCTTTCATCAAGCTTAGCGAGGACGGAGATAGTTTATACATCATCACATCAGTTTAGTAAGAAAAGTTAATAAGGTTTTGTAATTTGAAGATTTTATGGAATTAAAGGATGTCAGAAGTTTTTTAGAAGAAATAAATTAAGGCCCAAAGTAACGTTTATATAATGCCTAAACTTTTAATATTTATGAAAAAGAAAGACAGAACCGTCGTTAACTCTGATTTATCAAAATATTTAAATAGATCTTGTTTTAGGAAATAATATGGCAGAACAATCATCTCAACCAAGAGGAATGGAAGAATTTGAAGGCGATAGCAAATGGTTCTATAAAAATATAGATTCCCTCAGAAAAGAAAATTCAGGAAAATACGTTGCAATAAAAGATAAAAAAATTATAGCTTCTGGAAAAGACATTGAAATAGTGGTAGAAATGGTAGAAAAAAAAGGAGAGAACCCCGCTTATATAGTAATGGAGTTTTTATACCCTGAGGGAACAGTGATTCTTTTATAAAATGAGAATTCCAGTAAGGGTTGAGTTTTTTGCTGGAGGACTAAGACCGGTAGTGACATTAACGATTCGTTCTGAAATACCACACATTTTTGGTTTTGTAAATGCTGTCATCGACACTGGAAGTCCAACTACTATCCTTGGCGCTGGTGATGTTCAGAGAATGCGAATATCACAGATTCAAATGCAAAAACTAACTGGAGAAGAAAAAGAAGTAAATCTTGGTGGAGCTCAAATAAAAACAAGAATTCTATCAGAAGCAAATCTAAGCGTAGGAGAAAAATTGAACGTAAAGATACCTGTTCAGATACCTGTAAAAATAACCAAAGGTACTCCGCCCCCATCAATCATCGGAGTAGATTTTTTGCTTGAAGGAAAACTAAAGTTTCTCTTTGACCCCAATGCAAAAGAAGCATATCTTGAAACATCAGATTAATCTCATTTCAAACTCCCCTTGAAAAAATAGGAAACCCGGCATATCCTCTGAAGAGGGTAACACCGGGGACTTGAATATGATTCATAGTATCCTCGGGTTTAAAAGTGATAAGCGCATGGAATAGTGATAGAAAATGGCAAGACAAATTAAAACAATAGACTATGACGCCGGCAACGATATATTTTTTATTTCTGATGGCGAGAAGGTAAAAGCCTCTTTAGACATTGGAGATTTCGTCTTAGACGTAAATCATAATAACCTTATCTGCGGCATAGAAATAATGGATGCGAGTGAGAATTTAGGCATCAGCAAAGAGAATTTAAAATATATTCAAAACATAAAAATGTCTGTTACATATAAAACAAATCATGTTTACGTTCTGCTCATGATAGCCTTCGAGAAAGATGGAAAGGAAGTGAATGTGCCAATCCCTTTAACTCTCAGCCTAGGGCACAAGATCCCAAGAAAAGAAGTTCTCGTTTATAATTTGTAATTTATAGTTGCGTTGGTCAGTCAGCCAAAAGCATCTCGGGCATTCTTTCATCAAGCTCAAAGATGATGGGGAGAGTTTGTATGTGGACGTCATTACATCAGTTTAGTAGGAAAAGTTAATAAGGTTTTGTAATTTGTGCAATGTATGGAAAACAACCACAATCTAGGCGGAATCATAAAATCGCTTAGAGACATAATGAGAAAAGATCCGGGTGTAGACGGCGACGCTCAAAGAGTATCTCAAATGGTTTGGATGATTTTTCTTAAAGTGTTTGATTCCATGGAAGAAGAACGAGAAGCAGAGGACAGCAGCTACAAATCTCCTTTGCCTGGAAAAATTCGTTGGAGAAACTGGGCTGCAGATGAAGAAGGTTTGACTGGGGACGACCTGCTTGATTTTGTAAATAATACTGTATTCAAAGAACTAAAAGGTCTGGCATTAGACGAGAAAACTGACCCAAGAGGGTTTATTGTTAAACAAGTATTTGAGGATGCATACAATTACATGAAAAGTGGCGTTTCAATGCGCCAAGTTATCAACAAGATTAATCAAATTGATTTTACTAAGGCTGAAGACAGGCATTTGTTCAACGATATTTACGAGACAATTCTAAAAGAGCTACAAAACGCAGGCAGCGCGGGAGAATTTTACACACCGAGGCCAGTTACTCAATTTATTGTTGACATGGTAAATCCAAAACTAGGAGAGAAAGTACTTGACCCAGCATGCGGAACAGGTGGCTTTCTAATCTCTGCCTTGAACAACATGCAAAAAGAAGTGAAAAGCATCGATGACAACAAAGTCTTACAAGAAAACCTTCATGGAATAGAAAAGAAGCCGATGCCTCATTTACTTTGCATGACGAATATGATTCTTCATGATATTGATATTCCAAACATCCGTCACGACAACTCTCTTTCACGGCCAATCATAGACTACACAGCAAGAGACATGGTCAATGTCGTAGTCACAAATCCACCTTTCGGCGGAGCCGAAGAAGAAGGCATTGAGAATAATTTCCCAAGCGAATTCCGAACTCGAGAAACCGCAGATCTTTTTCTAGTTCTAATAATGAAGTTGTTGCGAGATGAAGGGCGGTGTGGCTTAGTCCTCCCAGACGGTTTTCTCTTCGGCGAGGGCGTTAAGACAAGAATCAAACAAAAACTCCTCGAGGAGTTTAACTTGCATACTATTGTCAGACTTCCAAATGGAGTTTTCAATCCCTATACTGGAATCCGAACAAACCTCTTGTTCTTCACAAAGGGCCAACCAACAAAAGAGATTTGGTATTTCGAACATCCTCTTCCAGAAGGTTACAAAACTTACAACAAAACCAAGCCTATGAGACTTGAAGAGTTCAAACTAGAAAAGGAATGGTGGAACGACCGCAACAACAAGAAGTTCAAGCAATTTTGTTGGAAGGTCCCTCTAGAAGAAATTCACAAGAGGAATTTTAATCTGGATATTAATAACCCAAACAATGTTGACAAAACTAAAGACATGACTTCAAAAGAAATAGCAGAATTGATAAGAAAAAATCTCGAAGCTTCAATTAAATCCATACAGAATCTTTCAAAAGAAATCTAAAATGAAAACGGTTCCATTGTCTCAAGTCGTAAAGCAAAAAAAAGATATAATCAGAATTGATGATTCGCAAGAATACAAAAGAGTAAGAATCCGGATTCACAGAAAAGGAATGGTTCTAAGAGATATTGTAAAGGGTTTAGAGATTAAGACTAAATCTCAGCAAGTTTGCAAAGAAGGACAATTATTAGTTGCAGAGATTGATGCAAAAGTCGGGGGATATGGAATAGTAACAAAAGACTTAGACGGTGCAATTGTTAGTAGCCACTATTACCTGTTCGACATTGATAACGCCCGGCTCTCACAAGAATACCTCGGGCATATATTAAAAACTGATATGTTCTTTTCCCAGATAAAAGCAGAAGGAAGTACAAATTATGCGTCAATTAGACCAAAGCACATTTTAGAAATCGAAATCCCCCTTCCGTCACTCGAAGAACAAAAGAAAATCGTTAGAAAACTAGATAGCTACTCCTCGGCAAAAGACAAAGTAGAAAGTCATAATTCTGAGAACATAGAATTAATCACAAAGCTCCGTTCCTCCATTCTCTCCGAAGCTGTCCAAGGCAAACTCGTTCCGCAAAATCCAAAAGACGAACCAGCATCTGAACTTCTCAAGAAAATCAAAGCCGAAAAAGACAAACTCATCCGCGAAAAGAAAATCAAAAAGGAAAAACCTCTGCCACCAATCTCCGAGGACGAAAAGCCTTATGCGTTACCGAAAGGATGGGCGTGGACGAGGTTGCCCAAAATTGTTACTTTTGATAATGGTTCAATAAGACGAGGCCCATTTGGTGGTTCGATAACAAAGCCGATGTTTGTTTCAAAAGGTTACAAAATTTATGAACAAAAAAATGCAATTTACAATAACTTCAAACTTGGCCATTATTATATTGATGAAAATAAATTTAATGAAATGAAAAATTTTGAAATAAAACCAAACGATATAATAATTAGTTGCTCAGGAACGATTGGAAAGTTAGCAGTCGTACCTTTTGATGCAGAGAAAGGCATAATAAATCAAGCATTGCTCAAATTAACTTTAAACCAAGAAATAATTACTAATGATTTTTTCAAAATTCTTTTTTATGCATATATAATGTCGACTAACACTTTAAATGACCTAAAAGGAACTGCGATGAAAAATATAGTTTCGATTGGAATTTTAAAGAAACTTCCCATTCCGCTTCCACCTCTCCCCGAGCAACACCGTATCGTGGAAAAAGTTGACAAGCTCATGAAACTCTGCGACGAGCTTGAAGCAAAAGTCAAAGAGAACCAACACAATGCTGAGAAGTTGATGGAAGCTGTTTTGAAAGAGAGTTTTGAATAAAAAT
Source organism: Candidatus Pacearchaeota archaeon (assembly GCA_018304105.1). GTDB lineage: Archaea > Nanobdellota > Nanobdellia > Pacearchaeales > GW2011-AR1 > UBA73. Next base: position 48,497 of record JAGVWX010000017.1, read on the forward strand.
GAGGTATACTAATAACTACTCTATCTTCTAAAATACTCGACGTTGTAATGCTTAAACTTCACAACAACAAAGTTTAAATATACCCAAATTTTAACTGGGGCATGGCTAAAAAAGATTTTGAGGAGCAGATTTTAAGAAGATTAGACGCTGTTATAGCCCTCATGCTTGAACCACAAACAAAAGAAATGAATGTTAAGGACAAGGTAGAAAGATTATACAATCTGGGACTAGACTATAATCAAATTGCCACGATTCTAAACAAGACTCCGGGCAATATTGCTGTCATAATCAATTCGCTGAAGAAAAAAGATGGAAAAGGAACAAACTGACCTGTTAAAGAAGATTGACATGAAATTAGGGGCTTTGATAGCCTTGCAAATGGTAGAAGATAAACCGGAAAAAAACAGGGAGAAAATAAAACTACTGTCTGACCTTGGCTTTGGTTATGCCGAAATAGCATCAATGTTAAATGTGCCGGCAGGATACGTTTCTAAAGAACGAAGTTTGATTAAAAAGAAATTAAAAGGAGAAGAAAAACAGGAGATTGAAATAAAAAATGGATGAAAAGACAATAATAGAAAAATTAGATATTCTAATAAAATTAAATGCATCAAATGTTATCAAAGAAGATAAAACACAAACAGAATCAATATTAAAATTAAATGGCATTGGAATTGGATATAAGGACATAGCAAAAATAATCGGAACCAGCGATAGCTATGTTGCTATGATAATTTCTAAAAACAAAAACAAAGATAGAAAGAAAAAAGATAATGCAAACATGAAGGAAGAAGCAGAAAATGCCAAAGAAGAATAAAGAAATTGAAGATAGATTGCAAACTATAGAATACCTGCTTGCAGGCATTCTAATGAAGAGAGAACCAAATATAAAAGAAGTTGCTAAAGTTATTGGGTGTTCAGATACAAAATTAAGTTCTCTATTTCCTGATAGAAAAAAGAAAGGAAAAAATAAACTTGATAATGAAGAGTCGATTGATAAAGGAGATGTAGAGAATAATGAGCAAATTAACTAATGAAATAATTCAAGAATTTATTAAAAGAGGTTATTTCAAGAGCGAAGGGGCTGTCAAAAATTTTATATCTCAAGTTAAAACTGATGAGGGATTAGATTGCACACAACCTGCCGCCGCACAAGTTGCAGCGAAAATTAAAGGATTTTCCATAAAACGCAGATTGAAGAAAGAGGATAAGGGGCCATCTAATTTATCAGAAATTGTTGAGAAATATAGAAACAAAAATTCAAATTCTAGTAGCAAAGTAAAAAAATTAAATAAGCCAAATTTCAAGAATAAAATACAAAATTCTAATGACCCTATTGAAAAGGCGGCTTATTTTAATGCAAGTCTTTATTCAGATATTTATATTTTAGAAAATAAACTGAGACTATTAATTTTCAAACAATTAGGAAATGATTTATCATGGTGGAAAAAAGAAAAAGTTACTCAACCGATTATTGATTATGCAAATAAAATAGCAGAAGATGATAAAAAGACTCCTTGGATACCAAGGGCAGACAAACACCCATTGTATTTAGTTACTCTTAAACATTTGAGTAAAATTATAGAATTAAATTGGACAAGGAATTTCGATAAACTAGGAAGGATGACTAATTTTCTAACATATTTAGACGATTTATTAAAAATAAGAAATTGCCTAGCTCATAACATTTCTTTAGGAAGCAGAGATAAAAAAGAAGTTGAAACTCAAGTTCCAAAAATATTGAGTTTGACAAAACAGAATTATTCTATTTAACTCTTATACAGCCTATCTTCAATCTCCTTAATCATCTTCAAATAAGCCAGCTTCCCTCCGAATAGCTTCATAATTTCTAATGGCCTGCCGAACTGCGTCAACGGCGGAATGTTCAAAACCTCTGGGTCCTCGAGATTTTCAATTCCCTCGTCTGAATATTTTTCTAAAAGAGCCGTGATAACCTTCTGCGCTTTCTCGCTGTATTTTTTGAAGTGTGCGTCTTTCTTCACCTTCTTCGCTCTCTCTGTTCGTGTCATTGGTTTCTGGCCATACGCAACTTTCAAAATCAAATCAAACGGGTCGTAGTCCTTTCCATATTCCTCTCGCAACGCGTCAAGCAAAACCCCCTCTTTTTCCAACTCGTCGATAATCGCTCGCTTCTGGTCCACAATATTCCATTTCTGAATAAACTCATTCAACGAACGAAACTCTTTCTTCATTCCTTTCTTTGTATAGTCTTCCAAAGATTCTGTTATCAACTTTCCAGAAGGATCCAAATGCTGAACCGTCTGGTTAATTACCGTAACCTCCGTCGAACCTTTCTTAACATAATACTTCCTAACCTTTCCATCCCCTTCGTCCATTGAAATATCTGGAGAAACTAAAATCTGCTCCCCATCTTGCAATTCTTCCGCGCCTTCTTGTTCTATGTCCTTAATTTCCATCTTTCCCTTAGGAGACGTATAAATCTGTATTGGCTCGCCATCAAAATCAGAATCGGCAAAATGATTTGTGATATTTCTAAAGTCCATAATCGTGAAATAATGTTTTCCATAGTCTTCTCTTATCCTCGTCCCTCTTCCGATAATCTGCTTGAACTCAGTCATCGAGTTAATAACTGAATCCAAAACAATCAGTTTGCAAGTCTGCGCGTCCACTCCCGTATTCATCAACTTAGATGTCGTCGCAATAACGGGATACCTCGAAGCAGGATCAATAAAATTATCTAACTGGGCTTTTCCGACATTATCGTCGCCAGTAATCCTCATGATATACTTCTTGTTCTTTCCGTAAAGGTCTTTGTTTTCATTAACTAACGCCCTTTTCATTCGTTCAGCATGTTCAATGTCTACACAAAACACAATCGTCTTTGAAAATCTGTCCGTTTTCTTCAGGAACTCTGTTATTTTCTTAGCAACAGCTTCTGTCCTCTCGTCAATCACAAGAGTGCGATCAAACTCCCTAGTTCCATAAACGTAATCTGGAATTTCGTTCTCAAATTTATCTTTCTCGCCTTTCTTCGGCCTAAAGCCGTGAACGTCTTTATCTAGCGCAACTTTGATAACTCTAAACGGTGCAAGAAAGCCGTCCTCAATTCCTTGTTTCAAAGAATATGAATAAATGGGCTGGCCAAAATAATCTATGTTTGAGACTTTATTACTTTCTTTTGGCGTAGCTGTCATTCCAATCTGAGTAGCAGATTTGAAATATTCTAAAATTTCTCGCCATCTTGATTCGTCTCTTGCGCTTCCCCTATGACACTCGTCCACAATCACCAAATCAAAAAAATCAGGAGAAAACTGTTTGTAAATATTTTTTGAGTCTTCGTTTCCAGACAAACCCTGATAGAGAGCCATATAAATCTCATAAGCTTTGTCCGCCTTGCGGTTCTTTACCTTCGTAATAACCTTAGAAAACGGCTTGAAATCATTATTCTTCGGCTGGTCAAGTAGAACATTTCTATCTACAAGATACAAAATTCTTTTTTTCAATCCGGCTTTTCTTAAACGGTGCATTATCTGAAACGCGACAAATGTCTTTCCAGTTCCAGTAGCCATAACTAGCAAAATTCTATCTTTGCCTTTTGCTATCGCTTCGACAATCCGATTAATCGCAATTGTCTGATAATATCTCGGTTTCTTAGAATTTTCTTCATAATAATAGTCTGTTGTAACCGCTTCTTCAATAGCTTCATCAATCCCCTTAAACGACTTGTACTTTCTCCACAATTCATCAGGAGAAGGAAACTCCGAAAGAGTTAGCTCATTTTCCTCACCTGTAGTTTTATCGTAAAAAACAAAACCGTCTCCGTTTGAACTAAACACGAAAGGAATGTCTAGCATTTCGGAATACTCAACTCCTTGTTGCATTCCTTGGCCAATCGGACAAGTGTTATCTTTTGCCTCAATTAATGCTATCGGCATGTTGGGCTTATGATAAAGAATATAGTCTGCTCTTTTTCTAACGCCCCTCTTCACAATTTTCCCATAAACTAAAATTTTTCCAGCAGTAAAGGAGACTTCCTCCCTAACCTGTTTATCTCTATCCCATCCAGCCTCGATAACAGCCGGCGTAATAAACTTCGTACATACGTCCCTTTCAGACATTTGCTTCTTATCCATACAAATCAAACTCAACCTATATATTTTAAACTTTCCTACAGGATCATCCTTAAATATTCAAAAGATCCCAGATCCGACATGGAAATAGAACAAACGACTCTGCAAAAAACCTTCACGATAAAACTCAAAGATAAAACATACTTCGTGGATTACCTAAACTCCGACGGTCAGATACTCGGTCTCATAAACAGAGATAACTGGGAAATTTACGACGAGAACTCCGAAGAATTGCAAATTTACACATTTAAGAGCTCTAGCAAGAAAGAAAAAGAACAAGCCGAAAAAAACCTAGAGTTAGCTGACAAGCTAATCAGTTTTTGTATCAAGCACTTTGAAGATTACAACCCTGTTAAAGATTAACTTCCCGTCCCACAAATGCAAACCTATATAACCTTCGCTTCTAGTCGTTAAACATGAAATCCTCACCAATTTCCATTCATCCCAGAAATCCAAACCCCCAACTCACCCCGAAAGAAACCAAATTCCTCACAATCCTTAACGAAACAAGATTGTCCGATGGAAAAATGTTTGGAAGATATTATGATTTGATTAAAGAGCATTTCGAGTTCTCAAACACAGAATTAAAGAATGCCGTAGATAAATTGTTGAAAATGAATCTTCTTATGAGCATAGACGCCGGCGGCAAAGAATTTGTCTACTTCCACACAAACAAAGTAGCCAAAGCAGACCTCGACAAAGACCTTATTAAAATCAGGCACTGATGTGCGCCCTTACGCGGTTGATTGTGATTTTAGATTTGCACACCTCGCAAATTCCTACAATATACGAAGCCCCCACTAATTTCACTATGATATTCCTTTCGGCTTCACAATTAACGCAATGAAATTTTAACGCTTTCATGATGACAATTAAAGAATTAGATAACTCGATAATCTGACCTCAAAGAAAATGTATCTATTTAGAAGTATGTATATGGGACTTCGTTGAAAAAATAAAATTATGGTTTATTATCTGACGCAAACAAACCAATCACAAGTCGGTCCGGTGGGTTGGATGATAACTTTTCATGGGAGGATTGGGCAGGATTAGGACAAACAGGGCACACGAAAGCAGCTCAAAAACAGATTTTCAACAAAGTCTATTGAGTCTTTTCCTCTTCCATTCTTCCCGCCCCACACCCCGACCCCATCAAAACTCAGCATCTTCAAATTAGGTGCCTACAAAAAACCAAAATGTAGTCACCCAAGAATCCTTTTCAATGCCTTGTACTCTTTGGCGAATAAATCCAAAGTCGGCTTCAAATCATGCTTCTGCTGGTACGACTGAAGCGAAGCGTAATATTCTGCTCTGTTTCTTAAATCGATATTGATGGGCGGCAGCCCATTCTTAATCAGAATATTATTTAGTAATATTCTTCCCACCCTCCCATTCCCATCTCTAAACGGATGTATGTTCTCAAACTGATTATGCACGACCGCTGCTAAAATCAATCCAGGATATTTTTTCTTATTCCCCTGATACCACTCCGTTAGCTCATTCAACAAATAAAGCACCCTTGATTGCGGAGCTCCCTCATGCACTATCTCCCCCAACCTATTCTTAACGACAACCTCTTCCCCCGCCTTTCTTAGCTGTCCAGCAAAGCTTTTCGAGTTCTTAAAAATAATCTGGTGTATCTTCTTCATCAAATCTATAGACAGTTCTTCTTTCGTTCCTCTTATGTATCTTACAGCTTCGCTGACGCCGTATGCTTCAGAGATGTCTTGTTTTGATTTCTCCTCAGGCCACTTGTCTTCTTCAAGTATTTCTTTTACTTCTTTGCTGTTAAGCTCGCTTCCTTCGATAGCGTTGGTATTGTATGTAAACAATTCGGAAAACCGCGCCCATTGCTTCTCAGACAAATGGCTTATCTTTAGCGGAATTTCTTTTTCTATCTTCTTGGCAAAAAGAAAGTCTTTCTCAGATAATTCAAAATCAAGCGGGTCTTTTATTATGCGGTACTTTTCAATCTCCTCTAAAATTAATTCCTTAGCTTTGTCAACTCTTTCATCCAAAAGCGTTTTGTTCAAGTCGATTCCTAAGAACTTCCTGAGCTTATGCACTTTCGGCCCTTCCCTGAATGAGTGTCCCAGATAATATTTCACTTTTTTGCCAGCCTTTCTTTTCTCAACATGCATAATAATATAATGGGTGCCTACATATATAAACATTTCTAAAGTCTTGTCTACAATTCTAAAATCAGAGTTTAAGCTTTAATTTTTCTTCTTCCGTCTCTCAATCTCTTCTTCCAACTTCTGGGGAAATCCTTCTCGGCACTTGCAGTTTTTATTATGTTCGGTATGCCACTTCACCCTCTGCTCAAAGCTCGCGTTCTTAGACATTCTATTTTTCATATGCCATTCTTTGTTTATCTTACTTTTCTCCATACTTCTTCATCTTCTTTTGTAACAATTTCTTTGCTTTTTCCAACTCTTTTTTTCTTCCTACTGAAAGCCCCTTTCCTCCTCTATTGATAAAATATTGAACCATTCTTACCGCCGAGCCAATTCCCTTCGGGCTCACATCTTTTCTTGCCATAACTTTCGCTATCGTCTCCGCATCTTTTGCAAATATTCCTTCTGGCGGCGAGGTGGAATCGCTCATCACATCTTGCACCCATTTTTTCTTTTTCATTGTCTAGAATCATCCCGCAGCAATCCAAATCAATAGAATCAGCACAACAAAAGTAATAAGCATAAAAATCCCAAGCGTGTGGACAAGCAATTTCAGAGCGTCTTTTTTCTTCCCATCCAAATACCACATTATTGGTCTTCCAAACATCATCGTTCCTGTAAGAGCCGCAGAAAAAACAAATAGCATAAGCATTGCAATAGGAATCAGCACGCTCTTGCTCGTTCCAATCATTCCTTGTCCCGCAAGATACATAAATGAAGCTACAACTGCAACATAAACCGCCGTCGCCAAAGCGTCAATCAAAGCATATTTCACAACTTTTCCCATTTTTTATCAAGGAAACTGGTAAATAAATATCTTACTAATTTTTAAGCCCTGTTGAAAAAGTCAGATTATGGTTTACTATCTTGATTGGGGCAAGATAGTAGTGTGGGAAGGGCGAGCATGGTACACGAGAGTAATGTATAGAAAATTCGAGAGTGCCTGCGAGTAGGGCTTTTGACCGTTAGGTCAAATTCCTGTGGGAATCCTAAACTAAAGAAAGATTTTCAACAGAGCCCAATTCTCACTTCCAAAAAAGAACCAAATATGCATAAATCAATGCAAGAACTAAAGTCAAAAAAGCAAAGAACCGGTGATACTTGAAAACAGGCTTTCCTTTCCTCATCAAAATTCCCAATATGAAAGTAGTAACCAAAGAAACAAACGCCAAAATCCCCAACACGAGAGTATTCGAATATTCCAACATCATTTATCAAAGTTTCAGAGTTATATAAATTTGTCTAAACCCAATTCACTTTCAAAAAATGCACCGCGCACGAAATGCAAGGATCGTAACTTCTGATTAGCTTCTCAATTTCATATTGTATCTCTTCCTTGCTTAATTTATCCAGCGAATTTTGCACTAATTTCTTAATATCCAATTCCATGTTAATCTGGTTCTGCTGTGTCGGCGTGATTATCGTCCCGTCTTTAATCGTTCCGTCCTTCTTCAAAGCCAAATGATAAAACAAAATTCCCCTCGGCGCTTCAATCACCCCAACTCCCTGGCAATCTTTATAATTCAGTTGAGGCGGCTCTTCTTGCTTCAGTTTCAAATTTTGTATTATCTCAATAGAATGGTCTATCGAATGAATAATCTCAATTCCCTGCGCAAGATTGTTAAGAAAAATATTATTCGAAGGGAACATTTTAAGATACTTCGCGCAGTCCTTCCTCGTCTGCGAATGCAGTTTGTCTTTGTTCAAATTCAACCTCGCCAAAGCACCAAGCATGTAAGTGTCGTCCTCAAACTCATACCCCACGGATTGCGAATAAGGTATGACGACTTTCTCAAGATGCTCAAAATACTTTTCCTCAGGAATTTTCTCTCCCTTAGAAGTTAAGATATAATCTCCAAGAAAATTAAATTCCTCTCCCGATAATGCAACAAACTTCGTCTCTCTTTCATAATTCCTGTCGCACCTCGCGTAAACCCCAAGCACTTTCATTACTTTCTCTCTTGCAAGTTTCAGCTCCGGAATCAGCTCTCGAAGTTCCTTAATATCTGGAATATTTGCAAATCCCCCAGGAACAGGATACGGCGCGTGAACCGCTCTTCCTGCAACAACCTGCGTTAACTTGTTCCCCGCCCGCTTCACATCAAAAGAATCCTTAAGATACTGTGTCTCATCTCCAGTAAAATCCAAAACAGAATCTTTCTCAAAAACATCTGGCAAAGCAAAAAGATAAATATGCAGCGCGTGGTCTCTTATCATCAGCCCATACATCGTAAGTTTCTTCAACGCTCTTGCCTGTTCCGAGACAGAAACGTTCAGCGCTTTCTCAATCGCTTCAATGCAGCACATCGTATGCGCAATCGAACACGTCCCGCATATCCTTGCAACGCTCTGCGGAAGCGTCTCAACGCTCTGCCCTCTTATCGCCTGCGTGAAAAACCTTTTGTTATCAGCAAACCTCAAATTCACGCTTTGCACTTTCCCTTCCCGCACTTTCACATCTAAGTCCGCGTGCCCTTCAATCTTAGAAATGTTCTGTATTGATATGTCTACTTTTTTCATCTCATCTCTCCAAGATATTTCTTAATCAAATAATCGATGCTATCTTTAATACTTTCAATCGCGTCTTTTGCTTCCTGAACTGAAATAATTCTTCCGTAATAATTAATTTTGTTCCTCAAAAGCCTGAATCTATCAAACTTGCCTGCAGCAGCCTCTTCATTTTTCTTCTTAAGATAATATGTAAATGCTTCATGAGCATACACTTTATAGCCATCTAAGGCAGCCATTGCTTCTAAAATACTTCTAAGAAAGTCATAATAATTACTGACAAGTTTTCTGGCAGATTTTTCATTTATTTCTAAGTCTCCAAAAAATTCCATATCTATTACCGTTTCTTTTAACAATGATTTCGCTAGCTGCTCATCTCTGCTGGCCCTTCTAACCTGCCCCAGCTTGATAAAATCTTCAAAATTCATTTGAAAACCTCCAAATAGCCATAAAGAATAATGCCATTTAAAATGTTGTTAAGTAACTCTTTATTCTTTTGTTTCATTTTTTCGATATCGTTCCTAGAAAAAACAAACAATTGAATCTTGTGCCCCAAATTTTTCTCGTATTTTTTTAAAACAGGTTGCTTGTCTGACGAACTAATGACAAACAAATCAATGTCGCTAATCGGGATATTTTCAGCTTTCGCAAAACTTCCAAACAGTCCAATAGCTTCCGGATGATTGAACTCATTTTCAAGAAATTCAATAAGCCCCGATTTATTAAGTATTTCTAAATTATAATTCAATTTCAATTGTTTGAAAGCCTTATTTTCAGCATTTGCCTTGTAAACAAGATGGTTTAGTTTCCTTTCTGATTTTAATATCCCCTCTTCTTCAAACTTTTCAAGATAAAAAGATGCCGTCGTAGGAGATTTCTCCACAAGCCTGGCTACTTCTCTGACATGAAATTCCCTTTCAGGTTCTTTTACAAACAATTCAAGTATTTTGTTCATTTTACAAGACAATCGTCCAATTTATAGAACAGTTGTTCATTTTTATATCTTTCGTAAATTCAGGATTTGTTGAAAAAGTAGGAGATTGCAGGTTTATTATATTGATTGGGGCGAGCGCACTACATGACGAGTATTATCGATAATATTTCGCATGTGGTCGCGAGAAGAAGGGATCTGGGAGAGGTAAGGGCGGGCTTTTCACTGAAAGTGAAATTTATGTGGGAATCCTAAACCTGCTAAAAAGTCAGAGTTATTTGCGACAAATAATTCGACTTGCGAAATCCATTAGCTGCAAGTCGAAACTATCTGGGCGGGTGGGTGGGTGCAAATAACTCAAGAAATATTTTCAACAAAGCAGCAAATTCGCTCTTCAAAACTTCTTCATAACATAACTTCCAGTCTTCCACTGCACAATCCCTACAATAATTCCCCCAATTCCAATAAGCAGAAGAACAAACCCAAGAGAAAGATTAACATAAATCCATGCAAGAATCGCGAATATAATAAAAATCACTCCTGTAAGAAAAGGCTTAATTCCTTTAAGCCTATATCCCCAGCCCGTAACTGTTCCAACACTTGACATATTAAAAACAAGACTACTTTCTTTTTAAAATTATTGACACTACGACTTTTTCAGATTATCTCAACGCCCTGCCCGGCTTCCACTTGCCTTTGTATTTAACAAACGTAACAAAATTTTCAAGCTTTTCCATTGCTTTCATCCTCACAGCTAAAGGTGCGCTGATAAAAATAAATACTTTTCTCTTCCCGTAAAACAAATCTGCCCTCCTCGTCCGCGTCTTATTCAAATAGTAATACTCGTGCTTATCGATATTTTTAACTGCGTTTCTTTTTCTTCTTACGACTTTCCCGCCTGAATAAAAAGTTTCGGTATATTTTCCTATAGAAATGCCTGCGTTGAAACCTTGATTCAGAAAACCTTCCAGCCAAAAGTAAAAATCAGAAGATTTGTTAACAATCAAATAACTAAATGTTTCCTGATTTGCAAACCCATATGCTTTTATTTTCTTAATTTTCTTAATTTGTGAAACTGTCATTTTCCTATTCCAAACTCCACGAGCATCTTATTCAAAACCTCAAGAAACTTCTCCTCATTCATCGGGCATCCCGGAACTTTCGCATCAACTCTCACCAAGTCCTCGAGCTTATGCACCTTGTCCGATTGATGAAATTTTCTAAGCAAAAATTCAATCTCTTTCTCCAGCTCTTTAGAAAACATATTTCTCTGAGCGCTCGGCCCCCCAGTGCAGGCGCAACTCCCAATAGCCACAAGCTTCTTGCAGTTCTTCCTAATCTCAAGCAGTTCTTTCTTTTCCCTATCAGAAGCAATCGCACCCTCGACAAAAGCCACATCAAGTCCTTCAAGTTTATTCTTCTTCCTTAAAACCCTGACATATTGAAAATCCACTACCTTGCTCCACTCTTCAAAATGATCATTCAATAATTCAGTAAAAACAATAGTAGAATCCTCACAGCACGAAAAACTAAACCACCCAATCTTAAGTTTCTTATTTTCCGCAACCTCTTTCTTTGCCATAAAAGAAAAAGCCCAAGACAGTTTTTATTTGTTTCTGCTCACTCTCAAACCACAAAACAAAAATCCAAAGTCATCACCGCCTCAGATTGATATTTTATCTTCATCCATATGCTTGGTGCTTTCTCACCTTTCAAAATAATCGTCATAATATCAGCAATTCTGAAAATTTAAGCTATATTTTTAGGGCTTTCAAAAATCATATCGATAAAGACACAGAAACTTAATCAGCAACAGCTTCATTTTAATAATATTCGTCAGAAAATTTAATTAGGCGCGGGAAATCTACACCTTTCAAGGTGGGGATGAGAGCGCCCCAAACTATTTTTAGTAAAAAGATTATAAAAAAGTGAACAAGATTGTT